>NZ_FNDI01000014.1:0-260695 GCF_900100565.1 Paraburkholderia steynii
CGCTGTCGCTGTCGCTGTCGCTGTCGCTGTCGCTGTCGCTGTCGCTGTCGCTGTCGCTGTCGCTGTCGCTGTCGCTGTCGCTGTCGCTGTCGCTGCGACGTATGCACGAGAGCCTAATTCGCTCCGGAGGTCTGGCTGCGGCCGTTACCGCAAATCATCTTGCCGCTGCCATGGAGATCCCCGGCGTGTGCCGATCAGGAAAAGTGGGGCCGCGTCGGAATCCCTACATCATCGCGATCTCCCTCCTATGTCAACCGCACCCACCGCGTGCCCATCAATTCCGCGGTGGGCACATATATGTGGGGCGACGAAAATCCCTTCGCTCGCCGCACGACAGCGGTCGTTGATGTGGCATGTGACATACGAAGAACCGAAGTATCACGGGGAACCCACACCGTCAGTTCACACAAGACAGCTCGGCTGATCATGGTTTCGAAGACTACGGCTGACGTGTTCGACGCACTTCAGCTTCCGGTCCGGTCGTAATGTATCGGAGACGATTAACGCCCTGTGTTTCTGGCAGTTGGTCTGATAGCGCATGGTCCCCTCCTGAGGTGAGGTGTCGCGCGCCTGGTCTAGATGGAGAAGTTCGGTCGCTGACAATCCCCCAGAATCGGAAAGCGCAATTTTCGATCGATCGCAATTGGCCTACGTTGGCGTCTCATCTACACAATCTCCCTGCGGATATCGCGCGGCGAAGTGCATTGGCAGTCGACCTTCACGGCGACCCACTCGTCATCGAATAGCACGAGCCATCTTTCACCACTCGAAGAGCTTCCAGCATCTGACGCGCTCGTTGCGCTCTGAGCACGACAACTCTCCCCGGCGCGTCAGCGAATCCACGTGGGAACCGCTCGAAGTCCAATTGTCATTGTCGCGGTCGCGCTCGTGAGGCAGCTATTTACAGTAAATACCCCCGGGACGCGCGATGGCTGGCGCATTCACCTTCTCAGCTAGCGCGGGCTATTTACGGTAAATAGCCCGTCGTCCGCCCGACTACCATTCACGTCCGACTTTCAAGCGAGGCAAATCCCCGTGCATTTTCCCCAATGCATAACGAAATGAGATGACACCCTCTCCACGCACGCAGCCATACGCACAGCCTTATTTACCGTAAATAACCCGACACTCTCCCAAACGTCTACGAAGAATTCCACCGCGAAGCCCCAAGCCAACGCGGCAGCAAGCGCGCCGGCCGCGCTCACCGCAACGCAGTGAGCACGCGACGTGACGGGCCCGATCAAGGAAATCCCCACAAGTGCCACGCGAAGAATCGCCGGAACCTGAAGCACCACGCGCGAGCAAGGCCACGCCGAAGCACACCAGCCGGCAGAAGCGCCGTGCTGGCCAAAATCGGAGAGAGTGAGGAAAAGGCCGGTCGAGCGACCGAGAAGAGAAACGGTGTCACCAAGCCAAACGCTTCAAGGGAAAGGCGTTCAACTACCGAAACACAAACAAACCACATCAGGCCGGTGACCCACCTCGCACACGACTTCACAGGACCGATCAAGGAACTCCCACCCACAAGCGCCGCGAAGAATCCCCGTGCCGTGAAGTCCCCACGAGCAACGCCACGTCGAAGCACGCCAGCCGGTAAAAGCGCCGTGCTGGACAAAATCGCGGAGAGTGAGGAAGAGACCGGTCGAACGACCGAGAAGAGAAGCGGCGTCACCAAAAACAAACGCCGCAAGTGGAAGGCATTCAACTACCGAAACACAAACAAACCACATCAGGCCGGGTGCCACCGCCTATCAGCGAGGCACCCCGCCAAAACCTTAATCAGCCGACGACTGCACGTCCTCAAGGAACCCAGTAATCAACTGCCGCAACTCTTCGACGCGATCTTGCGGCACACCGCTAGCACGCAGACGAATCACCAGCAGTTCACCCTTTCGCTCGATCCCAACCTCCTCTTCCTTCCGAGCAGGAGCCGCAGGACGAGCCGCCGCCAGCAATGCAGAAAGCACCTCAGGCGCGGTCCGCGACGAATCCTCGACAAGCTCTACCGCCCGCTGCACGATCTCATCGGCTGCCTTCTTGAGTGCGACCGACAACTTCCGCGCAGCCTGAAACTGGATATCGTGCGGCGACGGAAACGCACCAACCACCTCGGCCGGAAGCTCAGCCACCAGAAGCGCGCTGGAGATATTCCCCTGCGACAGACCACACGCCTTCGCCATCGCGTTCTGCGACGGCCACAGCTTGTCGTCGAGCGCTCGCTTGTACCAGACGCCCTGTTCCCACGGACTCAGGTTCTTCCGCGCGCGGTTCTCCTGATCCATCTGAACAAACTGGCCTTGCTCAGTGATCTCTCCATCGACGATCGCGTTCACCGGCAAATCGAGTTCCAGACACGCACGATGCCGGCGATGCCCGAACACAATCTCGTATCCTTCACCGTCGCTCGAAGGACGTACCTTGATCGGTTGCGTATTGCCGCCCGCCTCCGCGATCAGCGACTTGAGTTCGGTAAAACTCTCATCGCCGAAATCCTGGCGGTTCGCCCATTTCGACGCCTGGATCGTCTTCGGATCGAGCGCACGAATCGCAACGGCGCCGTCGTACTCCTTGAGTTGAGCTTCAAGTTGCGAGACGCGATCAGAGCTCTCCCGCATCGCGCTGCGAAACGCGAGCATCTGCCCCGGCGCAGTTCGCGGTGATGCATTCCGCCCCGCCTCCTGGGACGGGGCAGGAACCATCAAGTCCCCCGTCTTTTTCGCAAGTCTGTCCTTGATCGACATTTACTCCTCCCTTTATTCTGACTTCGCCCAGAAGGCCACAATGGATTGCTCGACGATTTCCGTCACACGGTCATAGGCTTCGCGCGCCCTTCGGTACGTCTTCGCGTTGCCGTCGTATCGGGAGATGTCGTACACGGTGCCGAACTCAGCCGAGCTTGCCGCCGTCACCGCGGTCTTCGGAATTTCGACGGGCAGAACCTTCTCCGCATACGTCGCCGATATCCATTCCCGCACGACGCCCGCCGCTGCATCCGCAGGGTCCACCCGCGAAAGCAGCACGTGGATGAACTCGAACGATTTGTCCGTGTTCGTTTCTGCCGTGAGGTTCGACGCGAGATCGCTAAAGAGCGTCCAGAATTGCGCCGAGCTGGCAAAGTCGAGTGCATTCGGCGGCGTCGGGACGATCAAGCCGTCGGCGGCCATGAACGCGTTGACGGTGCCGTAGCTCAGCGCAGGCGGCGTGTCGATGATGATCACGTCATAGTTGCTGCGCGCCTGCTCGAGGCTCGTGTTCAACACGTTCCAGAATTCGAAGTCCGGTTCCTTCATCTGCCGGCTCGGCAAGATGAATTCGACGTTGAACAGCGACGACGACGCGGGCACGAGATCGATGCCATCCCAATAGGTTTCGCGGATCGCGTATTCGATGCTCGTTTGATCGCCCGTCGCCAGAGCCGTGATCGTCGAATCTTCCTCGACTTCGGTATCAGGAAGAATGCCGAACAGCGTCGTCAGCGAACCCTGCGGATCGGTGTCGATCACGAGCACGCGATGACCGCGCAGACTCAAGCCCTGCGCGAGCGTCATCGCCGTCGTCGTCTTACTGACGCCGCCCTTGAAGTTACCGATGGCGACTGTCATGGCCGGCGCCTTCGCCGGCCGCAGCGCGTTGCCGCGGTACGCGCGTACCCATTCGCGGGCTTCCACCAAGGAGAATTCGCGCCGCGAGCCTGTTGCATTGACGGTGCCCGGCGGAAGGTCCCCCTTCGACGT
This sequence comes from Paraburkholderia steynii, assembly GCF_900100565.1. NCBI lineage: Bacteria > Pseudomonadati > Pseudomonadota > Betaproteobacteria > Burkholderiales > Burkholderiaceae > Paraburkholderia > Paraburkholderia steynii. The sequence goes on from NZ_FNDI01000014.1 coordinate 3,735, forward strand.
GCGATAAGTGATTTGACTCTTGTCGACTTCACACAGCGCAGCGAGCTGTGAAGCGTTAAAAACGGGGGGGTTTTTGCGTGCGTTCGGGGCCAGCATACGACCCCGAACCTGCGAGACGATGTCAGTCGCGCGAGCGGCCTGATCGACGATATCTTGAATAGTGATGTTCATTAGCTGATCCGCGAAAGACAATGCAGTCAGCTTATATCAGATGGCTCGACAGAAAGCCATTCATTCAACGGAAAATCGCTATTTTTATGAATTCCGTTGCAACGAAACTTCCTGGTGATTCTCAGAAAGCCAACCGTCAAACTTTGTCGCGTCGAATTCCGGACGCACGCGGTTTCTCAGCCACGACGCGAAATTCACACGCCCCACGGAGCCGGAAAACAGCCCCGGGCTATCCGGGCGGAACTCACGCGCATACTTCGCTCCGTCGCCTTCGACGAACTGTCGAGCAAACGCGCGCTTCTCATCCTGCGTCAGCGCCTTGACGGCCGAGGCGCACTGGAGGCGATCGAAGTCGATCCGCAATTCCTGCATGCGAGCGTCGAGCGTGCGCGTGCGCGCTGCCGCCGCCTGCTTCTGAGCCTTTTCGCGCTTTTCTTTTTCGTATTCCGGCTCAGAAACATCTGCCTTGTTTTCGATCAGTGTGCGAATAAAGCCGGCTGTCGAACGCTTGATCTGACCTTTACGGTCTTTCTCCTCTGCCAACTGAACGACCAGACGGGCCCGCTCCTCATCCTCGATGACGAAACTGAGCGCCAGCTTGTCGCCAATCCCGTGAGCCCGAAGCTTCCGATAGATTTCGCTGTCACGGACATGTGCGAACTCGTCCTCTGTCTCAGGCGTAAGAAGCGACTGCTGCGCGCCTTGCCGGATAAGAAACTTCACCCCAGTCACTGACCGGCCGAGCCGCTGATATTCGACGTCGACGTTAATGTCTGAGACGTCGTTGATCTCCTTCACGGCCTTCTGAATCACCTTGCTGTTCAGTCGGCGAAAGTCGTCGTAATACTCCTGGGTCGCACCCAGCAGTTTCCGAAGGACGGGTAGTTCGATCCAACCGGTTGAGCCAACCTTCTGAAAACGCAGGCAGTTTTCGTAAAGCGTCAACGCATGCGACTTCGAAAATTTGCGCTGCACGCCGAGATTGACGGTCGCGTAAATCGACGGATCGTAAAGCTTTTCCGCCAGTGCCTCGTCGTAGCGATACGAGCAGACGCCAGCGCGAATCTCCGCAAACGACAGAATCGGCATGACGCTCCACCGTTCCCGGCCATCGTCCATGACGTTGAACTCGACGGCCGTGGTGGCAAGCTGCCTGAGCGCTTCTCGAAGCTTTTCGGTGTTTTCGCTTTCGGTCCAGCCGAGCACGAGCATGAGCGTCCGCACCGGTAGACGGTGGGTTCTCGTGTTCAGAAGGTTGTCGTATGAATGCAGTAGCAGCACGTTGGACAGCTTCCGCTCCAGCAGCGAAAGTTCGCCGCTCGTGTGGATGGCCGCCACGTGCTTTTTGACGCTTTCAGTACGAACCGCAGTCGGCGAAGATCTGGGCATGCCCGGGATTGTGCTCTAAATGACCCCACCGCGCAATCACCATGCGGGACATCTGTTCGACGAGAAAGTTGAAACGTCCCAATTTGCGTTGCGCGACGAGACCTATCCACACCCCTTTCGATCGATTCACCACAAACGGGGACGCTTCCGCCGCATTTGGGGTCGCGAAACACCCCAGACGGGGACGTATAGGCGGACATGACACCCCGAACAGGGACAGTTAACGCCCCAACCGGGGACGTTTACGTCTGCAAAGCCTTACTGGATAAGGGTTCTAGGTGTGTAAACGAAGTAAACGTTGTTTACCAAACGGTATACAAACCTCAATACACCCCATTCGGGGACAATCGCCGAGCTTTTGTTGCTGTTTTCTACCGAGAGATTCGATTGCAAAGCAAACATTCAGCGATCCAGCAAATCGAAAAAACCTCGAAGCGTTAACAGCAACCCGAGCTAACTCTCTGAGTGCAAAACGCAATTTCCGTGGATCTCGAAATTGCAAACTCACCGTCCGTCTATTTATCGTAAATAAGTGCCAGCCAGTTCGTTACTCGCCTAGATCTTTCGCCCCAGTTGGGGACAATTGGACGGGTTGTCCTCTGCGACTGCGTACGCCACCCCGAATGGGGACATTGAACCGATTCTCGCGCGATGACGCGGCGAAAAGGGCCTCCATCCCGCCTGAGCAGCCTTGAACGTCCACGCTGATGCGCCATTTCTAAAGAATCTCTCGCAACGGTCACCCTAGATGGGGACATTCACGCGAACGCCCTGCAGACAGCAGCGCATCGCTACCAGGCTCACCCCAAGCGGGGACATCACACCGATCCTCTGTCTATTTACGGTAAATAATCGCGTGCCGGGACCCGTTCAACGCCAAAATCGGGTCGCGCGCGAGACAAACCTATGGTCAACATCACTAGTCGCCCGCCCGTTTTCAACCCGCAAGCGCTCGCATCCACTCATCCGACGAGCCAGGAAACCTGGCGAAGACAGCCCCAAAAGCGTGTCGCCAACTGCCCGATGGGCGTAACTCGAGCGCTGAATCCAAATCGACCATAAGGATCACCAGGTAATTCGAAGAGGTAAAACGACCCAAACGGACCGTCCAACCCCCTGTCCGCGCTACGACAATCCCTCGAAGCGCGAATCCCAAATCAGAACCGCCCTAAAACTGATAATTGATCGACACATCGCACACGCCGCCCGTCTTTGTCTGCGTGATCGGGCTGTTAGCCGCGCTTCCCAACAGCCGTTTGAGCGCGCCATCCGCCGTCACGAACCAATGCTTGTTGACGAACCAGATCATCGTGACGCCGAACCCTGCCGATTTCAGCCCCGCGCTGGCGTCGTATTGCGAGTATCGGGAATTCGCCGCCTGCATCGCATTCACGCCAAACCAGCTATTCATATACTTCGAGTCCGCAAAGGTCACCGACGGTCCGGCGAACCAGAAGAAACTCTCCGAGCTGCCAGGCAATGGCATATACGCGCCGAGGTCCGCGACCCATCCGTTCGATCCACCGAAGCTACGCGTCACCGCGCCGCGAAACACCAGCGGAAACTCCTTCGAGATCACATATTCCCCGGCCAGCTTGACCTCGGGCGCTGGATTGATATTGCCAAGGCCATCGAGTCGTGAAGGATCGTCGTGCGCACGCCGGCCGAGATCGTAGACGGCCGCGATGCTCACGCGCCAGTTCGGGCCTTGCAGCACATTGACGCCCAGCCCTTCGCCTGTCGAAAGAAAAGCGAGGTCCTTGTAGCGGATGTCGGTACTTGGCCCAACCAGCGTGTGATAGCGGTCGGATCCGTCATAGCGCGGCTCGAACGTTGAACCTATACCGATCCGCACTTCCCAATCGGGCCGATTGGTCGGCTGGAACAGCTTTTCGAGCGGGATGCCTGCGGAGTATTGCCATTCGCCAAGGGGCGACGGCGTTTGCGCCAGGGCGGATGGCGCGCTGCAGATGAGATAGGCGAGGCTGGCGTAGACCGGTAGCTTTGTCATGTCGACGAACGTCTTGGGTTATGGATCGTGGACGCGGTCCGTTGCGGCCACACATAACGTGTTCAATTCAGGAAGAGGGAATCCGGCGGAAAATCAGCAAACGCCATACCTGACCCCAATGAATTGCGGCGTTGCGCCTGCATCTATGCAAGGCCTTTCGAACGCGCTCGCGTCCGCTTCAGCCGCAGGGACCCTCTGAGCGGTTCGCCGCACATCGAAACGGCCGGATTCTGGCAATCCGCACAGGCACCTGCGCCAGTGAATCCGCGTCGCCAAAAAAAACAAATAAAAACAATGGATTAGGCAACTGCACTGCGCGCGCGACGTTGGCATCGGAGTTGCAAAGATGGGCGCGCCGCATCGTGCGGCATCCGATAAAACCCAAGGAGACACTATGGATCCGAGCTACACGGAAGCAGGCGCGCGCGCCAGTCAGCCTCAATCCCACGCAATCGCACCCTCCGCATCCAGCGACCGCCTTCGCCGCCTCAAGTCGATCTTCTCCGGGTCTGCCGGCAACCTGATCGAGTGGTATGACTGGTATGTGTACTCGGCGTTTGCCTTGTACTTCGCGCGGTCGTTCTTCCCTGCCGGGAACCAGACGGCCCAGCTGCTCAATACAGCTGCCGTGTTCGCGGTCGGCTTTCTTGCCCGGCCGATCGGCGGCTGGCTGATGGGCATTTACGCAGATCGCCACGGACGGCGCTCGGCCCTGCTGGTTTCGGTGGTGCTGATGTGTTTCGGTTCGCTCATCATCGCGCTGTGCCCCAGCTATGACGTGATCGGCGTGGCCGCGCCCGCGCTGCTGGTCATCGCGCGCCTGTTGCAGGGCTTGAGCGTGGGTGGTGAGTACGGCACATCGGCGACTTACCTGAGCGAAGTCGCCACCGCGAAGGATCGCGGCTTCTACTCGAGCTTCCAGTATGTGACGCTCATCGCCGGACAGCTTGTCGCGCTGGCGCTGCTCGTGATCCTGCAGCAGTTCCTTCTGACGACGCAGCAACTCGAAAGCTGGGGCTGGCGCATTCCGTTTTTCATCGGCGCGGCCGCAGCGCTTGCCGCGATGCGCCTACGCGCGACGATGGAAGAAACCGGCGAATTCGAAAAGGCCAAACACAAGAAGGACCGGCGCGGCACGCTTGCCGAATTGCGCAAGCATCCGCGCGCGGTGTTGACCGTTGTCGGGCTGACGATGGGCGGCACGATCGCGTTCTATACGTACTCGATCTACATGCAGAAATTCCTCGTGAATACGGTCGGCATGAGCAAGCACGACGCGACGCTCGTTTCCGCGTCCTCGCTGTTCCTGTTCGCGCTTCTTCAGCCGATCGTCGGATCGATATCCGACCGGATCGGCCGCCGGCCTGTTCTGATTGCCTTCGGCGTGCTCGGCACCCTGTTCACCGTGCCGATCATGACGGCCATCAGCCAGACGCATGACGCGTGGGTCGCGTTCTTCCTGATCATGGCAGCGCTGGTGATCGTGTCGGGCTACACGTCGATCAACGCGGTCGTCAAGGCGGAACTGTTCCCGGCGGAAATCCGTGCGTTGGGCGTGGGACTTCCTTATGCTTTGACCGTATCCGTCTTCGGCGGCACCGCTGAATATCTGGCGCTATGGCTCAAACAGGCAGGACATGAACCGCTCTTCTACTGGTATGTCACGGGTGCGATTTTTTGCTCACTGGTGGTGTACCTCTGTATGCGCGACACCGGCAAGCACTCGCTCATCAAGGACTGACGTCCTGTTAAAGATCGCCAGTGGTGTCCGTCTTCACGAGGACACGGCATCATGAAAACGCATCCTATGAGGCGGATACGGCACGTCGCAACGGCGGTCGCGGTGCTCGCGTGTTGCATCGCGACTGCCGGACTCGCGTACGTCGCCGCGCTGCATTACTACTCGCGTACACACGCAAACGAAGTGGCGCAGCGCGCGTCTCTCTACGCATTGACGCTCGAGTCGCAACTCGCGCGCTATGAGTCGCTGCCGCGCATCGCCGCGCTCGATCCCGTGCTTCCGCGGCTGCTCGCGAAGCCGGGCGATCCCGCACTGCAGCGGGCGGCGAACGCCTATCTGAAAGCAGTCCAGACGAATGCCGACCTGTCGGCGGCGTACGTGATGGATATGAGCGGCAAAACGCTGGCCGCAAGCAACTGGGACGAAGAGGGCAGCTTCGTGGGCTTCGACTATGCATTTCGCCCCTATTTCATCGATGCGATGAAGCGTGGCACGGGGCGCTTCTACGGCGTGGGCAACACGACGAAGAAGGCCGGGTACTTTCTGGCCGTGCCCGTCAGCGAGGGCTCGGGTGCGGCTCGACGGATGGTGGGCGTCGTCGCGATCAAGGCGTCGCTGGATGACTATGAGAGCGCATTGGCGAAGAGCGGCGACATCGTGCTGTTCGTCGACCGGGACAACGTCGCGTTTCTCTCGTCTGTGCCCGCATGGCGTTACCGGGCGCTGGCGCCGCTATCGGACGCGGCGCGGCGCGCACTGCAGCAGACGCAACAATACGGCGACGCGTCGCTCGTCGCGCTATCCACGCGGGCTGCAATGACCGAGCGCGCCGATGCCGCACAAAGCGGACCTGAAGGGCAGGTCGGCCCCGATAAGCTATTCGTCGCGCCTCCGGGGCAAGGTTCAAAGTGGTTCCACGTGCATTATCGACCGGTTGGGCCGCTCGGATGGAAGGTCGCGATCCTGACCGATGACGCCGACGACGAGCGCAGCGCGATGTTCGCCGCCATCAGCGCTGGCGCGGCAACGGCCCTCGTGTTTGCGCTCATTTGGGCTGCGCGCCTGCGCAACAGCCGGAACCAGGAGCGGCTGCGCGCGCGGGCGGCATTGCAGCAGGCGCAGCGCGACCTCGAACAACGGATTGCGGAACGCACAGCCGAATTGACCCGCGCCAACACCGCGCTGGAAGAAAAGGTCGACGCACTTGACGACGCGCGCCGCATTCTGCGCGATACGCGCGACACGGCGATTCAGGCAGGCAAACTCGCGGCGCTCGGCCAGATGGCGGCCGGCATTACACACGAGTTGAATCAGCCGCTTGCGGCCGTGATGACGCTGTCCAGCAACGCCATCCGGATGACCGAACTCGACCGTCCGGAGGATCTGAAGAAAAACCTGACGCTCATCAACGAGCTGGCCGCGCGGATGGGCAAGATCATTTCGCATGTCAAAGCGTTTGCCAGAAACGACGCCACCAGCAGGGAACCCGTCGCAATCGCCGATTCGTTGCAACAGGCTCTCGCGCTGATCGAATCGCATCGCAAGGCGGCGGGCGTTACGGTGCGCGTAGCGTCCGTGCCGGATGACGTCGTCGTGCTCGCCAGTCCGATCCGCATCGAACAAGTCTTCGTGAATCTGTTGACCAACGCAATCGATGCAAGTGCGGCCGCCGCAGCGCGGCGCGAAGTGCTCGTGACGACCGAGATCGTCGATACGCGCGTGCGCATCAGTATTGCCGATAGCGGCCCCGGCATCGCGCCGCATACGATGTCGCGGCTATTCGAGCCGTTCTATACGACCAAGCCGTCGGGAAAAGGATTGGGGCTGGGTCTCGTCATCTCGCAGGCCATCGTCGATGAGTTCGGCGGTCGCCTTGAAGCGAAAAACAGCCGCGACGCGGACTCAGGATTGGGTGGAGCGGTCTTCGTCGTCGAATTGCAGCGTGTCACGGAAAAGGTCACAACCAGGCTATGAACTCGCCCGATAACTTCGCCAGCATGCTGGTCTACGTGATTGAAGATGATCCCGTCGTGCGGCTCGGTTGTACGCAAGCGTTGTCGCTGGAAGGCATCGCCGTGCGTGAATTCGACGATGCCGAAAGCGCGCTTGCCTCGCTCAGACAGGCGCCGCCGGCCGTAATCGTGAGCGACGTCCGCTTGCCGGGCATCGACGGCCTAACGTTGCTGGACAGCATCAAGGCGCGTCCCGACGGCGCCGACATTCCCGTCATCCTGACAACCGGTCACGGTGATGTCGCGATGGCCGTCGGCGCGATGCGCTCGGGCGCCTACGATTTCATCGAAAAGCCGTTTCATTCTGAGCGTCTCCTCGATACCGTGCGACGCGCGCTGGAGCATCGCAAGCTCGTCGCCGAGAACCGCAGCTTGCGCGCGCAACTGAGCAGCGAACGAACCTTGCTCGGCAGGTCTGCGCCGATGCGGCGTATCCACAGTCTGATCGATGCAATCGGGCCGACGGGCGCCGACGTGTTGATCGTCGGCGAGACAGGCACAGGCAAGGAAGTGCTGGCACGAACGCTCCACACGGCAAGCCGCCGCAGCGGTCCGTTCGTCGCGCTGAACTGCGCGGCTTTGCCGGAAGCGGTGTTCGAAAGCGAGATCTTCGGTCACGAGCCGGGCGCCTTTACAGGCGCGCAGCAACGAAGAGTCGGCAAGTTCGAATATGCAAATGGCGGGACGCTTTTCCTCGACGAACTCGAAACGATGCCGCTCGCGTTGCAGGCCAAACTGTTGCGCGCGCTTCAGGAACGCTGCATTGAAAGGTTGGGCAGCAACACGTCCGTGACGATCGATGTGCGCGTCATCGCCGCCGTCAAGCAGGACCTCAAACAGCTCTCCGATCAGGGCCATTTCCGCGCGGACCTGTACTACCGGCTCAACGTCGTTTCGATCGAACTGCCTCCGTTGCGGCAGCGCGCCGACGATATTCCCGAACTGTTCGCCCACTTCGTGCGGGCGGCATGCGCACGATACGGCAAACCCGAACCTGCGTGGACGTCAGAAGACATGATGCGTTGGCAACTGCATGACTGGCCGGGCAATGTCCGCGAACTGAAGAACGTAGCGGAGCGCTTTACGCTCGGCCTCGATGATGGCTTGCCGCAGCCTCCCGCAGGCGCCGATTCGCTTGCATCGCGGATGGTGCGTGCGGAGCGCGGCTATATCGAGGAAGCGTTGCGCAGTGCCGGTGGACAGGTGATCAGGGCCGCCGAACAGCTGGGCTTGCCGCGTAAAACGCTATACGACAAGATTACCCGCCATGGCATCGAGCCGAACGCGTTCCGCCAGGCGTCGCCTCCGAAAGAGTGACGTTGCAGTTCGGGACGCGGGCATATAGCACGTTCGCTACCCGCGCCGGTTGTGAATCGCCATCAAGTTTGCGTGCTTTCATGATCTACATCATGGAAGCCATACCGATCCGCTGGAAGCCATTCCGAGCACAGTGAAGCTGACCGTCTACAGCGGCGGTTCACAGGAATTCGTCACGACGCCTTTTGCACGGCTGATTCGCATGATCGAGCGAGGCCAGTTGCGCATCAATGTCGGCAAGGTGTTTCGCCTGGACGAGATTGTCGAGGCGCATCGCTGTATGGAGCGAAACGCAGCGAACGGAAAGATCGTCGTGTTGACCTGACGCGACGGCTTTGCACTGTCTACGGCTGCGAAGCAATCGACAAGACGCGTTCCGATGGCGTCACGCGCGTGACATTCGTCCACACACTGACGCCGCGCGGATCGATTGCAAAGCGCGCGGGTCCGCGTTTCAGAACGTGCGCGGGTTCGGCATCGCAAGCGATATCGAAGCGCATGCCGCCGATATCCGCGACCGCGAACAGATCGCCGTGCCGTAGCTCGATGGAGTCGATGGTCCCGACGTGCGCGCCGTTCGCCGCGATCGCAATCGAAGACGGCGCGACACGCCACATCACCCGCTCGCCGACAGGAATGGCGCGGTCTGCCGTGTCGATCGCGAGCCCCGACGCGGTTTCGATCGAGCCCGGCGCGCGAACCGTGCCTTCACCGACGTTATGCAACCCAAGCAGCGCCGCGACCTGCAATGACGCAGGCTGACGGAATACGTGATCGACGGCGCCTGCCTGCAGCACGCGCCCACGCTCGATGACGAGCACTTCATCCGCCAGCAATGCGGCTTCGTCGGGATCGTGCGTGACGAGTACGGTGACGGCCGAAATCTCGCGCTGCAACGCGCGCAGCGCCTGTTGCAGCCGGCGACGGCGCGGCGTATCGAGCGCGGAAAACGGCTCATCGAACACTAAAAGCTGGCTGTGCCGCGAAAGCGCGCGCGCCAGCGCGACACGCTGCCGTTGACCGAACGACAGCTGACGCGGCAAGCGATCCATCAGCGCCGACAGTCCAAGGTGCTCGGCCCAATAACGCGCGCTCGCAGCATCCGCATCGACGGGAAACGACAACTGCCGCATCAGTGTCATGTGCGGAAACAGCCCATAGTCCTGCGGCACATAGCCGATGTGGCGCTGCTCGGGCGGCAACGCATCCAGTTGCGTTTCGCCGAAGCGCACGAAGCCCGCTTCATTGCGTTCAAGGCCAGCGATCAACTTCAGCGCGAGCGATTTACCCGAACCCGAAGGGCCGATGATCGCGAGCCGCCGTGTCGAAGGCGTCCATTCGATGTCGAGATCGAACGCGCCGAGATGACGTTTGAGCGCGAACGCAAGACGCGGATTCGGCAGGGCAGGGCGCGCTGCATCTTGTGCGGGTTGGTCCGATGCATCGCCGTTTTCGGCAATATCGAACAGGCTTGAACGACCATCACGCCACGCCACCGAAAGCGCGGCGCACAACACGGCGATGACGAGCGTCGGCAGCAACAGCGGCATCATCGCGGGCAAGCCCTGGCCGCCGAATACAACGTAGGTGTACACAGGCAGCGAATACGGATGATAGGCAACCATCACCGTCGCGCCGAATTCGCCGAACGCGCGCAGCCACGCGAGCACCAGACCGGCGCGTATCGACGGCCAGGCGATGGGCAGCATCACGCGGAAAAAGCGGCTTGCCGCGCGATGGCCGAGTGTGGCCGCGACGTCTTCGTAGACGGGATCGATCGCCGCGAACGCCGAGCGCGCCGCGACGATCAGAAACGGCGCAGCCACGAAGGTTTCGGCGAGCACGATGCCCGCGAACGAATCGGTGAGGGCGCCGTTCGTCAATCGACCGAGCCAGCTATACGGCCCGAGCAGAAACAGCAGCAAGATGCCGCTCGTGAGCGGCGGCAGTGCAAGAGGCAACTGCACGATAAAGCCGAGCAGCGCCATACCGCGCGACGTCGAACGTGACAGCCAGTAACCGAGCGGCACGCCGCCGATCAGGATCACGAGCGCCGCGACACTCGCGCTGCCCGCCGAGACCGCGACAGCCGACCACGTTCCGCGCCAGTCGACGCCCGTCCAGTCCGCGTGGCCGACCTGCGGAATGCTCGCGATAAACGGCGCGCACAGATAGACGGCGAGCAGGCAGGCGAGCCACAGCAACGGCCGCGCGGTCTTGCGTGTCATTGCGCGGCGTCGAGGACGGCTTGCACGGACGACGGCACGGCTTGCGCATTGCCCGTCACGGCAGGCTTGACGATATCGACGCCATGCTGCTTCAGCAACGCACGACCGGACGCGCTCAACAGAAAATCGACGAAGCGTGCGGCGCCCGCCTGATTCGGCGCGTCATTGAGAATAGTCAGCGTGTAGCTGGCCTTCGCCTGAAGCTCGGGCGCGGGGCGCAAAGCGGGAATCTTCAGATCGGAGGTTTCCGTCGAATAGAAGAAGCCCGCGTCGAGCTGACCCGATTGCAGCCGCCCAACCAGCGTCTCTTCGGGCAACACCTGCGCCGGATTCTCCGGATCGCCGAGCGTCTTCTCGACGAGGTCCGGCTGTTTATAAAGCTCAGCCGCCTTCGTCATCATCTGAACCGTGAAGGCGCCCTTCGGATCGAGCTTCGGATCGGTGCGCCCGATGCGAATGCCCGGCTCCTGCAGCACTTCGTCCCAGCGCTTCTTCTTGAAGTCGGCGGCGAAGCGGCTTTGTGGGTTGTAGCCGATCATCAACGGCGACTCGGCGAAATTCACGTACCACGACACATGATCGCCGTTCGCCGCGCCCATCAAACCCGAATTGACCGTCGGGCTCGCGCTGATGAACACGTCGCCGCGCCGCAGCTTGCCCTTGATCTGATTGGCGATCAGGTTCGAGCCCGCCGCATAGCCCTGAAAATGCAGACCTGTTTCCTTTTCGAAAGCCGGACCGACGCTGCGTTCCATCAGATTCACGAGCGAACCCGCGTACAGCACCTCGACCTTGCCTTCATCGGCGGAAGCGGCGCCCGTGAAAAGAAGACCCGTCAACACGATTCCCGACAACAACAGCTTGCGCATCACGATTTCCCCGTTGCGTTATGAACGGCCATATATTACGACGACCGTCATTGACGCTGCAGTCGGGACAACACGCGACAGCGCGTATTTGCACGCCACGTGTACGCAAGCGGCTGTCAATCCGTTGCGCGCGCATCCGTCAACGAGGCACGATCCCAGCCGCCGCCCAGCGCCTTCAGCAACTGCACGCTCGCGTCGATACGTCGCGCGTCGATCTGCTCGGCCGTACGTTCATTGGATAACGCGATGGTCTGCGCCGTGACGACATCGAGGTAGTTGACCGCGCCTGCCTGAAAGCGATTGGACGTCAGCTTCAGCGAGAGGTCCGCCGCTGTCGTTGCGCGTTGCTGGCTGTCGGCCTCGTTCGCGAGCGTATCGAGCGACGACAGGTTGTCTTCGACCTGCTGAAATGCGACCAGCACCGTTTGCCGGTAATCGGCGACCGTACCGTCATACTGCGCGTTCGCGCCCTTCAGTGCCGCTGTGCGGCGTCCGCCGTCGAACAGCGTGCCGGCGATCTGCGAGCCCAGCGACCAGAACAGACTCGACGCAGTGAGCCACGGCGCAAAGAACGTGCTTTCGAGCCCCGCTGTCGCCGACAGGGTGAGATTCGGATAGAACGCCGCGCGCGCCTGGCCGATCTGCGCGTTCGCGGCAGCGACGCGCCGCTCGGCGGCAGCGATGTCGGGGCGGCGCTCCAGCAATTGCGACGGCACGCCTGCCGGAATCTGCGGTAGCGCGATGGTCTCGACCTTCGGTGGCAGCGAAAACGACGAAGCGGGCTGGCCGATCAGCGTCGCGATGGCGTGCTGAAGCTGCGCGCGCTGCACGTCGATATCGCTGTCCTGCGTGCGCGTGCTTTCAAGCTGCGTTTGCGCCTGCGCGACGGCCGACGCATCGATTGCGCCGTCGTTCAACTGCTGTTGCAGGATGCGCAGCGCGGCGGAGTAAGCGGTGACGGTATCGTCGAGCAGCTTCTTTTGCCGGTCGAGCGAGCGCAGATCGAAATAGTCGGTGGCGAGATCGGCGGCGACGGCAAGGCGCACCGATTGCAGATCCGCTTCGCTGGCCTGCGCGTTATCGCGCGCGTTGACCGTCGCATCCTTTACACGACCGAACAGATCGGGCTCCCAGCTCGCCGCAACGCCCACCGAATAATCGGGCACGGTATGGCCCGCCAGGCCCCGGTGTACAACGTTCTGCGAGGTTCGAAAGCGCTGCGCCGACGTTCCCGCCGTCACAGTGGGCGCATAACCAGCGCGCTGATAGTCGACCATCGCGCGCGCCGCTTCGAGTTGCGCGACGGCCTTCGCCACGGTCTGGTTCGACACGTCGACCTGCGCTTCGAGTTTATTTAGCTCGTCGTCGCCGTAGAGCGTCCACCACGGGCCGCGCGACTGCGCGTCGGCGGGAGTTGCGAGCGTCCAGCCCGCCGATGCCTGCGGCACGCTCGCGAAATGATCGGGCACAGCCGTTTGCGGCTGCGAGTAGTGCGGCAGCGTCGAACACGCTGTCAACGCGCTTGCGACAGCAATGACGATCGACTTGCGAACCAGCGACGCACGGATATTCAACATGATGAGCCTCGCCTCGCGCTTAACCGTGCTTCGCCGACGTCGTCGACGTCGCAGGTGCGATGCGCACCGTTTCGCCGTTGCTGATCGCGTCGCCGGGATTGTTGATGACTCGGTCGGTTGCATCGAGTCCCGTGGCAACTTCGACATACGTGCCGAAATCGCGGCCGATGGTCACCGCCTTCAGCTGCACCTTGTCGTCCTTGCCGATCACGGCGACCGTCACGCCATCCGGCCGGAACAGCAGCGCGCTGACGGGCACTTCGAGCGCGGGATGCGCCGTAACCAGCGCGAGATGAACCTGCGCATACGCGCCCGGCAGCAACGCGCCGTCGCGGTTATCGACATCGACTTCGACGTGAAGCGTGCGACTCACAGGGTCGATCGAATCGGCGCTGCGCGCGACGCTCGCGTCGAATTGCCGCCCCGGATACTGTTGCGTCGTCAGATAGACCTTCGTGCCAGGCGCGATGCTCTGCGCGTCGTTTTGCGGCACGTCGACGTAGACGCGCAAACGGTCGGTCTGTTCGATATGAAACAGCTCGCCGCCATTGGCCGCGATGCCCGGCGAGCCGCCCGCCGTCACCAGCGCGCCGACATCGACTTTGCGCGCGGTGATGACGCCGTTGAACGGCGCCGTCACTTTCTCGTACGACACCAGTTCGGATAGCCGGGCCACGTTCGCTTGCGCCGCTTGCCATGCCGCGAGCTTCGCCGCGCTGTCGCTTGTCTTCGCGTTCGCGTCCTGTTGCGAGACCGACTGCGTTTGCAGCATCGTTTGCCAGCGCTGTGCGGTGCTGTCCGCGAAGCTGTAATTGGCTTTCGCGTTCGCTTCGTCGGCGCGTGCCTGACGCAGTTGCGCGTCGAGTTCCGGCGTCTGGATATCGGCGAGCGTTTGGCCCGCCTGGACCTTTGCGCCGATATCGGCGTACCAGTGCTGGATGTAGCCGCTCGTGCGCGCGTAGATCGATGCATCGGCGTACGGCATTACATTGCCCGGCAACAGCAGTTCCTGCGATGCGGGCGCGCGCGTCGGCGTCAGCGCATCGACGCTCAGATAGCGCTGTGCATCGACCTGCTGCGTGAGCGCCGTGCTGGCGTGAAGCCGCGGCACGATGCCGATTGCGAGCAGCGCGGCGGCGACGACTGCGAGCGCGACAGGCAGCACGAAGCGCCGCTTGTGGGGCAAAGGCGCGCCGTTGGACAGCGCAAGGTCGGTGCTGGCCGACGGCTCGTGACCGTTCGGCAGATTGGGCGTGGTCATGAAAAGTCCTTACTGGGCGTGTGTGGTCACTTCGGCGGAATCGGCGGCACGCTTTGCGCGGCGCTTCGCGAGCCACGCGTGAACCATGCCGAACACGACGGGCACGAACAACAGCGTCGACACCGTGCCGATCGCGAGACCGCCGATCACCGCGCGGCCGAGCGGCGCGTTCTGCTCGCCGCCGTCGCCGAGTCCGAGGGCCATCGGCAGCATGCCGATCAGCATTGCGAGGGCCGTCATCAGCACGGGGCGGAAGCGGTTGAAGCCTGCATCGAGCGCGGCAGCGAGCGGCGCCATGCCGTTCGCGAGCGATTCGCGCGCGGTGTTGATGACGAGAATGCTGTTGGCGGTGGCAATGCCGATGCAGAGAATCGTGCCCGTCAACGCGGGGACGCTGAGCGTCGTGTGCGTTGCAAACAGCATCCACGCGATGCCCGCCAGCGATCCCGGCAAGCCGCTGATGATGATGAGCGGATCGAGCCACGACTGGAAATTCACGACCATCAGCAGATAGACGAGCGCGATCGCGAACACGAGACCGGCGCCGAGACCCGCGAACGACTCGTTCATCGACTGCACCTGTCCGCGGATCACAATCGACGAGCCGGGCGGCAATTGCGCGCGCGCGGCGTCGACGAGCTTCGTCACGTCGGTTGCGACGCCGCCCAGATCGCGCCCTTGCGTCGACGCGAAAATGTCGAGCACGGGCTGCACGTTGTAGTGCGACACGACGGCCTGCTGCATGGTGCGCGACATCGTGCCGAGCGTGCCCAGCTGATTCTGCGGATTGACGCTGACCTGGTTCGTCGTCAACGGAATGTTGGCGAGCGTTTGCAGCGAGTGAATGTCGTATTGCGGCACTTCCGCCAGCAACGGATAGCTGACGCCGTTCTTCGGATCGAGCCAGAAATTCGGCGTGGTCTGCGAACTGCCCGACAGCGCGATCAGCATGTTCTGCGCGACATCCTTCTGCGTGAGGCCCGCCTGCATCGCCTTGGTGCGATCGACATTGATGTCGATGGTCGGCTCGTCGCCGGGCTGCTGGATGCGTGCATCGACGAGACCGCGCACGCCGCGCATCTGCGCGAGCAGCTTGTCCGCGACGACGCGGTTCTGATCGAGCTTGTTGCCGACGATCTGCACGTCGATAGGCGCGGGCAGGCCGAAGTTCAGAATCTGGCTGACGATATCGGCGGGCAGGAACGCGAACGTCACACCAGGAAACGATTGAGCGAGCACGTTGCGCAACTGCGCGACGTATTGTGCCGTCGGCTTGTGATCGGGCTTCAGCGTGATCATGATGTCGGCGTCTTCAGGGCCGACCGGGTCCGACGAGTCGTACGTCAGGTTGATGCCGCTCACGGGCACGCCGATGTTGTCGAGCACGGCCGCCTGTTCCGGCTTCGGAATCACGCTGCGAATCTTGGCTTCGACTTCATCGGTGATACGCGCCGTTTGCTCGATGCGCGTTCCCGTTGGCGCGCGCAGATGCAGGCGGATTTCGCCCGTATCGACGGCGGGGAAGAAGTCGCGCCCGGCGAACGGAATCAGCGCGAGCGAACCGAAGCACAGCGCGAGATACACGGGAATGAAGCGGCGGCGATTCGCGACCGCGCGTTGCAGCACGTCGTGGTAGCCGTTGCGCAGTGCTTCGAAGCGCCGCTCGAAACCTGCCTGAAAGCGCGCAAAGATCGCGAAGGGTCCTTTCGCTGCGTGACCGTTCTTCGAAGGCGCGCGCATCAGATACATCGCGAGTGTCGGAATCAGCGTGCGCGAGAAGAAGTACGACGCGCACATCGCGAACACGACGGCTTCCGCCAGCGGCACGAACAGATAACGCGCGACGCCCGAAAGAAGAAACATCGGCACGAACACGATGCAGATCGAGAGCGTCGAGACGAACGTCGGCACGGCGATTTCGCCGGAGCCGTTCAGAATAGCGTCGTGCAGCGGCTCGCCGTTTTCGAGGTGATGCGTGATGTTTTCGATTGCCACGGTCGCGTCGTCGACGAGTATGCCGACAGCGAGCGCCAGGCCGCCCAGCGTCATGATGTTGATGGTCTGCCCGAGGGCAGCCAGCGCAATCAGCGAGGTGAGCACGGCAAGCGGAATGGACACCGCGATGATCAACGTCGCGCGCCAGCTGCCGAGAAACAGCAGGATCATCGCGGCCGTCAGGCACGCGGCGATCAGTGCTTCGCGCACCACGCCCGAAATCGCGGACTTCACGAACACCGACTGATCGGAAAGCGGCGTGATCTTCAGCGCGCTCGGCAGGCCGGCGGCGATCTTCGGCAACATCGCCTTCACCTGCTGGATGATGGTGAGCGTCGATGCGCTGCCCGTCTTTTCGATTTGCAGAAGCGCCGCGCGCTTGCCGTCGCTGCGCACGATGTTCGTCTGCGGCGCATAGCCGTCGATCACATGCGCGACGTCGCGCACATAGACCACGCTGCCGTTGACCGTCTTGATGGGCAGATCGTTGAGCGCGGCGACCGTGCTCGTGCTGCCGTTCATCTCGACGTTGTATTCGCGCGCGCCGATCTTCGCGGTGCCGCCTGGCAGAATCAGGCTTTGCGCGTTGACGGCGTTGACCACGTCGATGGGCGCGAGGCCCTTGGCCTGTAGCGCTTTCGGATCGAGCTGGACCATGATCTGGCGGATCTTGCCGCCGTATGGCAGCGGCACGGCCGCGCCTTGAATGGTCGCGAGCTGTGTGCGGATGAAGCTGTTGCCCAGATCGTAGAGCGTCTGTTCCGGCAGCGTGTTGCTCGACAGGCCCAGTTGCAGCACAGGCACCGTCGATGCGTTGTACGAGATGATGTTCGGCGGCAGCGTGCCTGGTGGCAGCACGCGCAGAATCGACGCGGAGTTCGATGCGGCCTCGGCGATCGCGCGGTTGATGTCGGCGCCCGGATGAAAGAACACCTTCACCACGGATACACCATTCAACGATTGCGATTCGATATGTTCGATGTCATCGACGTCGGTCGTGAGCGCGCGCTCGTAGTTCGACGTGATCCGGTGCGCCATGTCCTCGGCGGAAAAGCCGTTATACGACCAGACGATGCTGACAACGGGAATGTTGATGTTCGGAAAGATATCGGTCGGCGTGCGCAGGATCGCGAGCGGCCCGATGATGAATAGCAGCACGGCCAGCACGATAAATGTGTAAGGCCGCCGCAGGGCCAGTTTGACGATCCACATGACGTTTCCTTGGACGATGGTCTGTCGGTACGCCCAGACGCGGATCACGCGCGGGCAATTCACAGGGTCGCAGTGTGGCGGCGGGGCACTTACTGATTAGTGACTGCAACATTACGAATCCGACATCTAACGCTGAGGATAAATGGCCGCGTTACATCGCCCTTTCGTAAATGACCGATTTGTCATCTGAGAGACAGGGTTAGGTCAGCAGTGAATGCACACAATGGCGTTAACCCTTTGCAACCCGCCTTTGCATTCCGCAACGGGCAAAGGGCATTGGGGTCACACCCGCAAGGATGTGGCGCTGGTCGAAGACTCTCTTGCAGGTGAACCATCATGAAAGCACTGATTCAGGCCGTAGTCGTTTCGTGCGCGCTGGCTGCGCCGGCACTTTCTTTCGCTCAGGCCCAGCAGGGCGAGGTCACGCGTGCGCAGGTGCGTGATGATCTGCAACGCGTCGAACAGGCGGGCTATCGCCCGGTGTCCGACGACGCGACTTATCCCGCCGATATCCAGGCAGCCGAAACCAAGGCCTCGGCAGGCGATCAGCCGATGGAGCACACGGCTGTGGGCGGCGTCGCGCCGAGCGGCACGATGCAGATGGGCTCACCAAGATCGACGACGTCGGACGGGAATCCGCAGCCGGTGTTCTTTGGAAATTGAAGTTAAGGCAGCGGGCGCATTGCCCGCCGCCTGCCGTGACGGTCAGCGCATCGCGTAGCCGCCTGCCAGAGGCGGCTCGCGATCACTTGCTTCAGGCAAGGCTTTCCGTCGAGAACGGCATCGCATAGACCCGCTTGCCCGTCGCCGCGAAAATCGCGTTGGCGACAGCGGGGCCCACGGGCGCGACACCGGGTTCGCCGATGCCCGTCGGCGCTTGCGTCGATGCAACGATGTGTACCTCGACCTTCGGCATTGCATCGATGCGCAGCACGCGGTAGCCGTCGAAGTTGTTCTGCTCGACGCGACCGTCCTTCAGCGTGATCGCGCCATACAGCGCCGCGCCCAGCCCGAAGCCAATTCCGCCTTCGATCTGCGCCGCGATCACGTCCGGGTTGATGGCGGTGCCGCAGTCGACCGCGCACACCACGCGATCGACCTTGACCTTGCCGTCTTTATCCACGGACACCTCGGCGACCTGTGCGACGAACGTCTTGAACGCTTCGGCGACGGCGATGCCGCGTCCCTTGCCGGCCGGCAGAGGCGCATTGCTCCAGCCCGCTTTCTGCGCCGCGAGGTCGAGCACGCCACGCATGCGCGGCTCGTGTTCGAGCAGATCGCGCCGGAACGTGTACGGGTCTTTTCCAGCCGCGTGCGCCGCTTCGTCGATGAACGCTTCGACCGCGAACGCCGTGTGCGAACTGCCGACCACCCGCCACCACAGAACGGGCACGCCCGTTTGCATCGTCGACAGTTCGACCGAGATGTTCGGAATCGCGTACGCGATATTCGCCGCGCCTTCCACCGAGGTCCCGTCGATCCCGTTCTTGATCAGCCCCGCGAACGGCGTATCGGCGACGATCGACTGCCCGACGATCCGATGCTGCCAGCCGACCAGCTTGCCGTCGCGCGTCAGGCCGGCATCGAGCTTGTGGAAATACATCGGGCGATAGAGGCCGCCGTGGATGTCGTCCTCGCGCGTCCATTGCAGCTTGACGGGCGTGCCGTTCGCGCCGAGCGCCTTCGCGACCGACACGGCTTCGACGATATAGTCCGAGCCGGGATTGGCGCGCCGGCCGAAGCTGCCGCCCGCATACAGCGTGTGGATGCTGACCTGCTGCGGCTGCAGGCCCGCGACGCGCGCGGCGTTCGCCTGATCGACGGTCTGGAACTGATCGCCCGCCCAGATTTCGCAGCTATTGGCCGTCAGCTTGATGACGGCGTCGAGTGGTTCCATTGGCGCGTGTGCGAGATACGGAAATTCGTAGCTCGCGGAGAGCTTGCGCGCCGCACCCTGGATCGCCTTCGACGCATCGCCTTCGGTGCGCGCGGGCAGGCCGGGCTTGTCGGCGGCCTTGCGGTACTCGGCCATGATGTCCGCCGAACTGCGCTTTTCCGCGTGCGTATCGTCCCATTCGATTTTCAGCGCGTCGCGGCCCTGCTTCGCGGCCCAGAAACTCTTTGCCACGACAGCGACGCCGCGCGGCACCTGCACCACGTTCACCACGCCAGGGACCGCTTTCGCCGCCGATGCGTCGAACGAGCGCACCGTCGCGCCGAACAGCGGCGGCCGCTGCATCACGGCGACGAGCATGCCGGGCAGCGTCACGTCGAGCGTGAACTGCGCGGTGCCGTCGGTTTTCGGCGGCACGTCGACGCGCGGTGCCTGGCTGCCGATCAGCTTGAAGGTCTTCGGGTCCTTCAGCGTCACGTTTTCCGGTACGGGCAATGCGGCGGCCGCCGATGCCAGCGAACCGTACGTCGCATGCTTGCCGCTCGCGTCGTGATAGACGACGCCGCGCTCCGTGCGCAATTCGGATGCGGGCACCTTCCACTGCTGTGCCGCCGCCGTGACCAGCATCACGCGCGCGGTCGCGCCCGCTTCGCGCAGTTGCGTCCACGAGTTGGCCATCGCCGAGCTGCCGCCTGTGCCCTGGATCGTGCCGAACGCGAGATTCGCGTAGCGCTTCGCATCGGCGGGCGCGCTTTCGACGCGTACGCGCGACCAGTCCGCGTCGAGCTCTTCCGCGACGATCGTCGCGATGCCCGTGTACGCGCCTTGGCCCATTTCGACGTGCTTCGCGATCACGGTCACGCTGTCGTCGGCGCCGACGCGGAGGAACGCGTTCGGCGCAAACGTGCCGCCAGGCGCTTGCGCGGCGATCGCACGGCGCGACGTGCCCGCCCATTCGAAGCCGATCGTGAGCGCGAGGGCGGCTGCCGTGCCTGCGCCTTTCAGGAAGGTGCGCCGCGACGGGCGCTGAACGTCAACGATATCGGTTGTCATCGCTCACGCTCCCATCGCGTCGGCGGCGTCGTGAATCGCCGCGCGAATGCGCGTGTAGGTCGCACAGCGACAGATATTGCCGCTCATCGCGGCGTCGATATCGGCGTCGGACGGCTTGGCGTTTTGCGCGAGCAGCGCAGCGGCGGACATGATCTGCCCGGACTGACAGTAGCCGCACTGCGGCACCTGCAGCTTCACCCACGCGGCCTGCACGGCCTTGGCCGGCTTGCCCTGCAATCCTTCGATCGTCGTGATGTGGCGGCCCTCGACAGCCGCGAGCGGCGTGATGCAAGAGCGGATCGGCTGGCCTTCGAGATGGACCGTACACGCGCCGCATTGCGCCATCCCGCAGCCGAACTTCGTTCCATGCAGACCGGCGACTTCGCGGATGGCCCAGAGCAGCGGCATGTTGGGATCGGCGTCCAGCGTCGTGGACTTGCCGTTGAGAATCAGAGTGGTGGACATCGATGACTCCGAGTAGGTTCGGGTTCTGGTTTTACACGGTTGCCCGCGCCCGCGCTTGCCGCATGCGCAGCGATGACGAAGCAGTGGGAACGTGTCGGAGTGTGGCTCAAAGCGGCCGTTTCTGTTGTTCGAAAACTCCGGAAGTCTTGCCTAATCCTGTGGCGTCGCAGAGTCATTGAAGCGCCCGTGCCGGTCGCTTTGCGGCGGGCGGCGTATATTCGTCTCTGGCGCAAACAGTTTCCGCGCGACGGCCACGATCAGGAGACAGCGATGAACAATCGATGGTGGGCATACCCGGTTGCAGCGTTCTGGCTCGCCGCGTTCGCGTCCGTTGCGCTCGCGCAGCAAAGCGGCGCGCCGGGCGCCTCGGCGCCCGTCGTCTACGTGTCGGACTTCGAGCTCGATGCCGCCGACATCACACCCGATCAGAGCCGCTTGAGCCGCGCGCGACGCCTCGCGGGCAGCCTGTCGCCGCTGCATCTGTCGGAGCAGGACCCGCAGAAGAAATCGCAGGAACTGGTCGCGAAGATGTCGGAAACGCTCGTCGCCGATTTGCAGCACGACGGCATCGACGCGCGCCGTCTGCCCGGCGACGCGCCGCTTCCCGCGCAAGGCTGGCTGGTGCGCGGCGTATTTCTGAGCGTGGACGAAGGCAACCGCGTGCGGCGTGCCGTTGTGGGTTTCGGCGCGGGACAAGGCAAGATCGAACTGGCGGTCGCCATTGATCCGCTGCCCAACCAATCGCCCGCGCCGCTTTATCAGACAGTCGAAGGACAGTCGGACCGGCACGTTCCCGGTGCGATCGTCAAGCTCAATCCCTATGCAGCGGCCGCACGATACGTGATGGCGGGCAACGATCAGCAGGCCGATATCAAACAGGTTGCCGGGCAGGTTGCGGATGCCGTGCAAGCGCGCGTGAAACCGCGCGCTGCACCAACGCCGCAGCAATGACGCGCGAGCCGGCGGCGCTGCGCATCAGCTGTTTGCCGGGCTGCTGACTTCGACGCGCGGCCAGACCAGCGCTTCGAACTGATCGGGCAGAACCGGCTGCGAGTACAAAAAGCCTTGCGCAAAGTCGCAGCCGACGGCCACTAGAAAATCGCGCTGCTCGATGGTTTCCACGCCTTCGGCGATGACCTTCAGCCCGAGCTTGTGCGCCAGCACTACCATCGCCTCGCAGAGCGCCTGATTGTCCGCATCGAAGCCAAGGTTCTGCACGAAGGACCGGTCGATCTTCAGGAAGTCGATCTCGAAGCGCTTCAAATACGCCAGCGACGAATAACCCGTGCCGAAGTCGTCGATCGAAATGCGGATGCCCGCATTGCGGAACGTCATCAGCCGTTCGTCGATCTTCAGGTCGGCGTGCATCAGCAGCCCTTCGGTGATCTCGACGGCAACGCTTTGTCCCGGCATGCCTTCGCGATGCAGATACTCAGACCATTGCGAGCACACCAGATTGTCCTGGCGAATCTGCACCGGCGACACGTTGACGCTGATCTGGAACGACGAATGGAAGCGGTTGCGCCAGTGCTTCGCCTGCTGCACGGCCTGCCTGAACACCCAATCGCCGATCGGCACGATGAGGCCCGTGTCTTCGGCCAACGGTATGAAGTCCAGCGGGCTGATCATGCCGCGCTCGGGATGCAGCCAGCGGATCAGCGCCTCGGCCTTATAGATCTCGCCCGTCGTCAGATCGACGATAGGCTGGTAGTAGAGCCGGAACTGATCGCCCGGCAGCGCGGCGCGCAGAT
Organism: Paraburkholderia steynii; assembly: GCF_900100565.1. Lineage (NCBI taxonomy): Bacteria > Pseudomonadati > Pseudomonadota > Betaproteobacteria > Burkholderiales > Burkholderiaceae > Paraburkholderia > Paraburkholderia steynii. Next base: position 26,681 of record NZ_FNDI01000014.1, read on the forward strand.
CGCTCGTCAGACGCAGGCGCTTTTCCGCCGCGATCTGCAAATCCTGCGTGAAATAGCTGAGGCAGTTACGACCCGCGTTCTTGGCCGCGTACATTGCCTGATCGGCGTTCTTGAAGAGGACGTCGAGTTCGCTCGCGTCGTCCGGATAAAGCGTCACGCCAATGCTCGCCGAAATGAACGCCTCGTCCGGGCCGAGCGTGAACGGCTCGCACAGCTTGTCGATGATCGTCCGCGCGATCCGCTCGATGCTGCCAATGTGATCGAGATTCGGCAGGATCACGGTGAACTCGTCGCCGCCAAGACGCGCAACGATATCCGCTTCGCGCACGCACGACGTGATTCGCCGCGCGGCTTCGATCAACAGCGTGTCGCCCGTATCGTGTCCCAGAGAATCGTTGACTTCCTTGAAGCGGTCCAGATCGATCAGCATCAAGGCCATCCGATGCCCGGAGCGCTGCGCGATCTTCGCTTCCTGCTCGAGACGGTTCTGGAACATCTGGCGATTCGGCAGTTGCGTCAGCGTGTCGAAGTTGGCCTGCTTCCAGATGGCGGCTTCGAACGCCATCCGGTCCGACAGGTCGCGGCCCACGGCGAGCACCGAATTGACGTTGCCCGATGGATCGATTTCCGGCGTGAGGCGAATATGCGAGCACTGCTCCTGTCCATCCTTGCTGAGCCAGCGCAGCTCGAATTGCCCGCTTTTTCCCGTCGATATCGCTTCGCTGATCTTGCGCTCGTAGATCAGCGCGTTCGATCCGCCGGGTATTTCCGAAGGCCGCTTGCCGAGCGCTTCGCCAAGGGTGCGTCCCGCCGACGCGCAAAAGGCCGGGTTTGCATACGTGCGGCGCAGATCGCGGTCGTAGCGCGTGATCGTGTCGGGCGAATTCTCGATCAGCGTGCGCGATTCCAGTTCCCGGCTGACCAGCTCCGCCGTACGTTCGACGACGGTCTGCTCCAGCGACGCATTGATCTCGTTGATCTTCTGGATCTTCTGCCGGATCGCCCCGCGCATTCGTTCGAAGCGCTGCGCGAGCCGGCCCAGTTCGTCCTGCCCATCGGCATCGACGTGCGCTTCGGCAAGCGCCTGCTCTTCGGCGCCCGCATCGCTGCCTGTGTCGTGCATTTTCCGCACGAGATCTTTCAGCGGCGACGAAATGCTGTGCGAGATGAAGTAGGCGAAGAAGATCGACAGCAGAAAGCCCGAAATGCCGACCAGCACGATCTGGTTGCGCACGGATTGCGCCTCGGCCGTCAGCTTCTTCTCCGGAATCGTGCTGACGACGAACCATGTCGTGCCGGGAATGCGCGTGTAGGCCGCGAAGTAGCCCGCGTGATTCTTGCCTTCGAAGCTGACGAAGCCGTTTGGCTGGCCGAGCATCTCGGTGTTGTGCGCGATCCCGTCGATCAGGCCGGGTTCGGCCGTCGTGTCCGTGCTGGCGGGCATGTCGTCGGCGCGCACTATCAGCTTGTTGTTGCTGCTGTCGAGCACGTAGATTTCCGTTCCCGTGCCGAGGGCCACGTCGTTGAAGATCGTCGAGAAATGCTCGGGGCGAATCACCAGCACCAGATTGCCGAGGCGCCGGTTGTTGCTCTTGCCGATAACCGCCCGCACCATCCCCAGGTTCAGCTGTCCGACGCCGTTGTCGTAACTGCCCCAGTATGGACGTCCGCTGCGATCGGGCGCCTGCTTGACGAAGCGCATGACGCCGCGCGTCAGTTGCGCGAACGCCTGGGTGTCCATCACCCGGTCGTGCGTGTCGAGCAGATACTTCTCGTTGATGAAATCGACGGAGCCGTAGTGATCGAGCAGCAGACGCGTCATGTCGAGGCGCGCCTCGTTCTGTTCCTTCGCGTTGCCGTTCGCGACCTTCATCAGCGAGGACTGAACCTGATCGGAGAGCACCAGCAGGCTGCTTTCCGTTTCGATCTGCTCCATGCGCAGCACGATGTTTCGCGAGACCTGCTTGACGACCTCTTTCGAGAATATCTCCGCCTTTTCCTTGATGGCCGCCGTCGACTCCGCATACGATATGTAGCCCGAAATGAGTACGGGCAACAGCGACAGCAGGATAAACGCGGTGATCAGCCGGTACCGTATTTCGACACGGCGCAGCAGATCCTGCGACAGGTATTCAAGAACGCGTTGCAGTGAACCGATGATCGAGCTCATTTGTAATGCATCTTCGCTTCGTTCTTGACGGACGCATCCAGCAGCTGGGCCGCCTGTTTGGGCGTGATCCTGTTCAACAGGACATCCTGCATCAACCGGTGCAAACGCTCGATGGAGTTGGACGGAAGCACCGAATAATACGGGCTTGCGGTGACGGGATAGCGACTGACTTCATTCGTGTACTCGACGATCTTCGGGTCGCCCGCCATCGCGCCCGTGCTCTGTCTGAACGGCGAAATGTTCTGGCGCTTCGCCTGGAGAATCGCGAAACCCTTTGCAGCGATGAACTCGAGAAAGCGCATGGCGGCAACCTTGTTCGGCGTTTCGCACACCGCAAAGCCCGTTTCGCTGCCGACAATGGGCACGACCCGCTTGCCGGGAGCGTTCCATGGCGGAATGAAAACGCCTGTTTCGAAGGGATTGCCATGCAGCAACAGGCCGGCTGCCCAGCTGCCGTGAATCGCCATTGCGACCTTGCCTTCCTTGAACAGGCGGATGCCGCCGTCGTAGTCCGTCGCCATGAATCCGTCCTGCACGTAGCCGCGTTCCGGCATCAGCGCCATTTTGGCAAAGATATCGGCGACGGCGGGCGTATTCAGATTCAGCGTGCCGTCGTCGATTTTCTTCTTCCACGCGGGGTCGCGCGCCACCACGTTGTTCGCGAAGCCGGAGCCGAACAGACCGTTGCCCAGCATATTGGGAAACCCGCCGTTCCACATGATCGGCGTGAAGCCCGCGCGCTTGAGCTGCTCGCAGACCGCGAGGAACTCGCGAAAGTTGGTCGGCAGTGTCTTGATGCCCGCCTTCGCAAACATATCCTCGTTGTAGTACATCAGCACCGTCGCGACGCCGCCGGAAATGCCGAATGCTTTCGACTGGCGGCTCGTCCAGTCGCCCTTCAACGGATCGATCATGTTGTTCCACGCTGCCGTCTGACTGACGTCGGCGAGGACGTGCTGGTCGGCCAGTTCAGCCGAGTACGCGTTCGGGTTCACACTGACGAGATCCGGCAGATTACCCGACGCGATTCGCGGCTTGATGTTCGCCTCGACGGAATTGCCGACCATGAACTGCACGTTCACGCCGATGTCCGGATTCTCCTTGCTGAATTCGGCGGCGATCTGGAGCATCTCTTCCGGCCAGTCAGGCGCCCAGATCAGCGCGGTAATGATCGTCTTCGCTGGCGCGGATGCGCCCGGCGAAGCAGAGTCCTTCTGGTGACAACCGTACAACGACAAAAAAATCAGAGTCACCAGGCCAGATAGCAGGGAGGCAAGCGCAAGTCGTCGCACGTGAGAATCGCTTTCAGTTTCGGAGTGGATCGGGCAGCACTTAGCAGCGAGCGGTCGCGCACCGGGCGCAACGCCGTCGCAATCTGCTTCGCGAGAAAACCGGTCGCGTCGCCATGAACGCGTGCGCGTCCGCTTCGCGGCAAACGCAGGCGCGAGCGGTTCTTCGGATCGAAGCGCATGGCTGTTTGAGCGACGGAATGGGCGAAGCGGCGAACGGCAAACGATTGCCGTGAAACAAGGGCCCGATTACATGACGTGACGTTGCGGTCGAAACCTGTAAAGAAACGCTTGCGGCGAGTGCGACACGCATATCGGGCCCTGACGGCGGCTAGGAAATCGGGCGAGGCAGTACCTCAATTGCATATCGGCAAGTCAGGTCATTACTTGAGGCGGCCACGCGTGCGACGCCTAGCCTCGGGCATGGCGGGACGAGATTTCCTGCAGGTCGAGATCGTGTTCCATCACGTGCAGCAGGTCGTCGTGAATCAGGCCGCTCCGATGCAGGCGCAACAGTTCCACGCGGCCAGCGGCGATCGCGGCGAGGATGACGTCGTAGTGCGCTTTGCGCGCTTCCAGCGGAAAGCTCGGCGCGTGCTGGAACTCTTCCGTGAGACGCGCGCGATAGCTGTACTGTTCGAGCAGCCGCGGATGCAGGACGCTGCCGTCCGGCCCATAGACGAGCGGCTTGATCGCTTCCAGTTGTGCCGCCTCCAGCCGCGCCCATGCCTGCATCTCGTTCAGATAGGCCGATGCGTGTGCATCGCTTGCTGGTTTGACGAGCCGGATCACCATGCCGATCGTCGTGCCTTGCAGCAGCACCGTAAACAGAATGACGACGAACGCGGAGAACAGAATCAGATCGCGGCCCGGCATTGTTTCAGGCAGCGAAAGAGCGATCGCCAGCGTTACGACGCCGCGCATGCCCGCCCAACTCACGACGGCAGCGGAGCGCCAGTCGGCGGGCGGCGCGGCGCGACGCGAGATGCGGTGCAGTACCGCGTTGATCGATTCGAGCGCGAAGGTCCACACGCAGCGCGAAACGACGACCGTGGCCACGGTCGCCATCGCGGCGGGACCGAGCAGTGCGAGCGCATTGTCGATGCCGCCAAGCCGCTGCATCACGCCACGCAGCGACAGCCCGATCAGCACGAACACGAGCGCCTCGAACACGAACACGACGACTTGCCAGAACGCGGTGCCACGCGTTCGCGCGGTGGCGGAGAAGACTTCGTGCTGATGCCAGCCGAGCAGCATGCCGCACGTCACAGTTGAGATGACGCTCGATACGCCGAGCATTTCGCCCGCGATGTAGCTGATCCACGCGGAGATCACTGAAGTCGTGATAATCAGATAGTCGTCGTCGAGCAGGCGCAGCAGACACACGACGCCATAGCCGACCACGCATCCGACCACCACGCCGCCCACCGCGAGTCCCGCGAAGCTCAGCACGGCATGCGACGCGCTGAACGCGCCCGTGAGCGCGGCGGCGACGGCGAAGCGGAACAGCACGAGGCCGGCCGCGTCGTTGAGCAGGCTTTCGCCTTCGAGCAGCACCATCAGGCGGCGCGGCAGCGCGAGCCGTTCGAGCACCGCTTTCGCCGCGACGGCGTCGGGCGGCGAGACGACCGCGCCGAGCGCGAAGCAGGCTGCCCACGGCAGCGACGGCACAACGAAATGCACGACCACGCCGACTATCCATGTCGTGAACGCAACCGCGCCGATCGCGAACAGCAGAATGGGCTTCAGGTGCCGCTTGAAGTCGGTCCAGACGAAAAAGTACGCGCCATCCATCAGCAATGGCGGCAGGAAAACGATCAGCACGAGGTCGGGGTCGAGCACGACGGGCGGCAGGCCGGGGGCGAACGCCATGGCTACGCCGCCGACCAGCAATGCGGCCGCAGGCGGCAGCCGCAAGCGCTTCGCGATCAGTTCGAGCGCGATGATCGCAATCAGCGAAAGCAGCACCAGCTTGAATGCCGACACAGCCGACATGACTTCTCCTGTTGAGCGTTTGTGGCGGGACGTTAAACGGTGAACATCCGGAAATCGAGCGGCGACATATCGAATGCGCGGCGGAACGCGCGATTGAAATCGGACGCGCTGTTGAAGCCGAGTCCATATGCGATTTCGACCACCGCCTTGTTCGGATAGCGGCGCAGTTCGTCGGCGGCCTGGCTCAGCCGGCGGTTGCGAATATACGTTGCGAGCCCGCCTTCGCTCTCGAACAGCCGGTAGAGCGTCGGGCGCGACAACTGCGACGCGAGCAGTACGCTTTCGGGCGAAAGATCGGGTTCATGCAGATTGGCTTCGATGTAGCGCCGGAGGGTGCCGAACACGGCGGCGCGCGCGGCCGCGCGCGTGCCGCCCGCGCGTCCCGTCCGCTTGCCGAACGCGGCCGCGATCAACATGGCGCAGGTTTTCAGCGCGTCGTGGAAGTCGGCGGGGTTCGTCGACTGACCGGTTTGGGACAACGCGGCGAGATAGCCCGGAATCAGGCGCGCGAGCGGCGAGTCGTATTCGATGACATGGCCGTGAATCGACTCAGGCTCGGGTAGCACGGGCGCGAGCCATTCGCGCGGCAGGAAGATCGCCAGCAAGCGGCAGTCGGTGCGTTGCATGCGCATCGGCTGCCCCATGTCCAGCGCGAGAATGCCGGGTTTGATCTGCGTGGAAACGCGCTTGGGATACATGCCCGTCGTCGTCTCGATCTGGCCATCGACGAGCACATGGAACACGAACTGGCGCGCGCTATCGGTGGAGATTCGCGCGGCGGTGCGCGTTTGCAGGATCGCGTCGGTGCGGCAGTCCATGAAGGCGAGATCCGCAGAGCGATAGCTGTCGATGGTCCCTCGAAAGCCGCTTTCCCGCTGACTCTTTGCGACGGGCACATCCAGGATATGACCGATGCGATTTCGCCAGGCGAGCAATTGCTGCTGCGGCGACTCGCTGGCGGTGCTGAAGTAGTCGTGCGCGTATGGGAGCCGCGTCGGGCCGTCGGTCGGATGCTCGATCTTCAAGGCTGTGGATGAACCCGGATGAGGTGATTCCGATTGCAGGGAAGACTGCCTGGACCGCGCCTGGATCATAGCGTCGATGTCGGACAAAATTCTACCTGAGGTTAAAACTACATTACGATCTTGTAATGAGACGCGAGTCTCACTAGAATGAATTGGCAAACGGTGCGAATGCAATCGCGAGGAGCCAATCATGACGCTGACGCCTGTGCAGATGGACGGGAAGATCGAAGAGCACTTCGGTTTTGAGAGACGCGACGATGTCGAAGGCGTGCTCGCCACGCTCGCGCCGGACGTCGAGCATGACGTCGTCGGCTGGCCTGCCGGGCCGGTGCGTGGCCGGGGCGAAGTGCGGCCGTTCTACGAGGCGCTATTCGCGGATTTATCGGAGAGCCGGGTCGAGTGCTTGCGCCGCCTGTATGGCGACGGTTTCGTCGTCGACGAATCACTCTGGCGCGGCAAGGCGCCGGGGCGGCCATTTGGACTCGAAGGGCGCGGGCGTCCGCTGGAATTCCGCATGTTGCATGTGCTTGAATTCGCGGAAAGCGGGCAGATCACGCGTGAGAACGTATGGGTCGATCTCGCGGCGATCATGCAGCAGTTGCCGCAAGCCTGATATGGCCGACGTCACGACCAACGGGCGCGCGAACCAGAAGCGGCGCACGCGCAAGGACTTGTTGCTGGCGGCTTCGCGTTTGATGAAGCAGGGGCGCAAGCCGAGTCTCGAGGAGATCGCGGAGGAAGCGATGGTGTCGCGCGCCACCGCATATCGCCATTTTCCGAGCATGGATGCGCTGCTGCTGGAAGCGTCGCTCGATGTCGCGACGCCGGATGCGTCAGCGCTGTTTGGCCCGCGTGCGTCGGATGATCCCGTGGCGCGGCTTACGCGTGTCGATACGGCGCTTCACGACATGATCCTCGCCAACGAAGCGCCGCTGCGAATGATGCTCGCGCATTCGCTGGAGCGCGTGGCGAAGGGCGATACCGACAGTGAGGTTCCGCTGCGGCAGAATCGGCGGACTGCGCTGATCGAGGCGGCGCTGGAACCTGTGCAGGACCAGTTCAAGTCCGCCGCGTTCGAAACGTTGACGCAGGCGCTCGCGCTGGTGATCGGCACTGAGGCGATGGTGGTGTTCAAGGACGTGCTGCAACTCGACGACGCGCGGGCCCGGAAAGTGAAGCGCTGGGCGATCCGCGCGTTGGTCGATGCGGCGAGACGGGGGCGGGCAGACGGGGAGTGACGACTCCCCGCTCAACCCTCTATCAACGCAACGGCCTCAATCCCGCCCGCACTTCTTCGGCAAACAGTTGCGGCTGTTCCCACGCCGCAAAATGCCCGCCCTTGTCGAGCCGGTTGTAGTAAATGAGGTTGTGATACGCGCGCTCGGTCCAGCTACGCGGCGCCTGATAGTTCTCGCGAGGAAAGACGCTTACGGCGGCGGGGACGGACACATCGGCGGCGGCGAGGAAGTTGAAATGGGACTCCCAATAGAAGCGCGCCGCGGAGATACCCGTGTTCGTTAGCCAGTAAAGCGTGATGTCGTCGAGCACGTCGTCGAGGGTCAGCGCGCCTGACGATTCTCCATTCACGGCCCGGCCGAATACAGCGGAAGTGAGCGCCGCTGCCGGCTGCTCGTAGCCGTCGCCATGGTCGAGCAGCCAACTGGCCAACCCGATCGGCGAGTCCGAAATGCCATAGAGCGTTTGCGGGCGCGTTCCCATCTCCAGCGCGTAGGCGCGCCGCTTTTTGGCCGCGCTGCTCAACTGGTCGTATGCATGCTTTTCGTCGTCCGAAAGGCCGGATGGCGGCGGGTCGCCCGCCTGAAGCGCCTTGGCGATCTCGGGCGGAATCGTCGCGGGAAAGTTGACGTGGATGCCCAGCAACTCGGGCGGCGCCTGCTTGCCCATCACGTTCGCGACGACACCGCCGAGGTCGCCGCCTTGCGCCGCGAATCTGTCGTATCCGAGACGCTTCATCAGCACGACCCACGCGCGCGCCGTGCGCTCCGGGCCCCAGCCCGTCGTGGCGGGCTTGCCGGAAAAGCCATAGCCCGGCAACGACGGAATGACCAGATGAAACGCATCGGATGCGCTCGCGCCATGCGCCGTCGGGTTGACCAGCGGATCGATGATCTTGAACTGCTCGATCACCGAGCCGGGCCAGCCGTGCGTGACGATCAACGGCATCGCGTTGGCATGCTTCGAGCGCACGTGGATGAAATGAATATCCAGTCCGTCGATCTCGGTCACGAAGTTCGGCAGCGCATTCAGCTTTGCTTCGCATTTGCGCCAGTCGTAGCCGGTGGACCAATGGCGCGCGAGTTCCTGCATCATCGCAAGCTGAACGCCTTGTGTGTTGTCGGCAACCGTCTCGCGCTCGGGCCATCGCGTCGCCTTGATGCGTCGACGCAAATCGATCAGTTGCGCCTCGGGCACATGCACACGAAGTGGACGAATCGCCGTCTTGTCGCCGCCCGTTGGCTGCGCGACTGAGATTATCGCCTGATTTGCTTGTGCGAATGCAAGCTGGCTCAACGAACCTGCGGCGACGGTGGCCGCGGCGACACCGACAAAGCGCCGACGCGACGGCGATGGAGGAAGGTGGTCTGACATAAGAACTCCAATTGGCTTTGCGCCAATGATTCCAGGTAATGGCCGCGTAGTTGCACGAGCCATTGGACGCACGGTCCGGACGCGGCGCGCGTCCGGCGAGAGCGTATTGGAACGCGCGGATGTATCGCGCGTGTTTTCTGAAACGATGCTTTTGTAGACGCAAGTACCGGTTGGCACATAGCGGATACTTTGCGCTACGCGGAACGAACGTGCTACGTGTTGCACATACAACATCAACAACAGAAAAATCAGCCGATTCGATTCGGCAGGTCACCCGCGATACCCATCAGCGCGTTTGCGCCCGCTTCGCCAAGCAGCGACTGAGCCTTCGATTGCGCCGCCGACCACGCGGACGCGGCGTCGTGCAATAGGGCCTTGCCTTGCTTCGTGAGCGATAGAGGGCGGCTGCGGCCGTCGTCGCCAGGCATGCCTTCGACGACCCATCCCTGCGCGACTAAGGGCTGAAGATTGCGCGTGAGCGTCGAGCGGTCGTGATGGTTTTTGCGCCCGAGCGTGGCGCGGCTAAGCGGCCCAAATTCCATGATCAGCACTAGCAGCGTGAATTGCGATGCATTGACGCCAAACGGCCTCAACGCTTCATCGTAGATCGCGGTCAGCACTCTTGAAATCTGCCGTGTGCGCGTGAGCAGACAGCTTTGCGCGATCTTCCGGCTGACGTTGGCACAGGTGTCGTGCCGATGGTCTGAAGTCATGATCGATGCTCGTGTTGCATATGCAATATCGTGGCAAGGGCAGTGGTCGCACTGCCCTTCTTCATGCGGCTTAAACGAGCGTGATCGTGACGCCGATGTTGCCGCGCGTCGCCTTCGAGTACGGGCAGGTTTGATGCGCGCGGTCGACCACTTCCTGGGCCACGTCGCGCGGCAGGCCGGGCAGGCTCACGTTCAGACGTGCCTGAATGAAATACGCGTTGTCGGTGGTGCCGAGATCGATTTCAGCATCGACGCTGGTGTCAGCCGGCAGCGAGATCTTCAGCGCGCGCGCAGCGCCGCCCATCGCGCCAATGAAACAGGCCGACCAGCCGGCGCCGAGCAGTTGCTCGGGGTTCGTGCCCGCGCCATTGCCGCCCGGCGTCGACAGCTTGATGTCGAGGCGACCGTCGGAACTATGTGCGGCACCTTCGCGGCCGCCCGTCGTGTGAACCTTGCCTGTGTACAGTACGTTGTCGATACGCGTCATGGTGAGTGCTCCGTTGAGTAGGTGAGGGGCAAACAATCGATGACCGTATTGAAGCGTGCGGATGTATCTCGCTTGTGTCGTGGAAACGGACGTGTGTATGCGTATGTATCCGCTGCTGCGGCGGATACATTGCGCTACAAATGGGCGGGTCGGGTTGGCATGGCGCCGCGTCCGGCCTTGCGCGCTTCGTCGAGCATGAATTCGATGAACTGCGACGTGGCGCGCGTATGGTGAAGATTCGGCATATACAGCATGTACATGTTCGTGCCGAAGATGCTGAGCCGCCACGGGTCGAGCGCCGTGACGACGTCGCCGCGCCGGATGTCGTCGTGTACGACGTAATCGGGCACGAGTCCGACGCCGAGGCCGGCGAGAATCGCGTCGCGCAAAAACAGGAAGTTTTCGGAGATGAGGCCAGGTTCCAGCAACACCTCATGCCGTTCGTCGCGCAGATACGCGGCGACGCGCAGTTGCCGGCCGACCACGGCGGACGTAATGATCGGCGCGGTGCGAAGCTCGTCGAGCTGCACAGGCATGCCATGTTGCGCGGCATACGCCGACGACGCGCACGCGACCCATCTCACGGGCCCCATGTCGCGCGCGACGAGATTTTGCGGCGGCTCCGACATCACGCGCACGGCAATGTCCACTTCGTCGCGCAGCAGGTCTTCGACACGGTTCTCGAACATCACGTCGAGCACGATGCCGGGATATTCGCGCTTGAAGGCGATCAGCCACGCCGACATCACCAGCTGCCCGTAGCCGCTCGGCACCGACAGGCGCACGCGCCCTTGCAGGCTTTCGCCGAGCGTCGATATCGATTCCTTCGCGGCCAGCAGCGAATTGCGGATCGCGCGGCCATGCTCGTAGAGCTTCAGCCCGATTTCGGTCGGCTCGACGCGGCGCGTCGTGCGCCGGACCAGTTGCAGGCCGATCGACTTTTCGAACTGGTTGAGGTGGTAGCTGACGTTGGCGCGGGTCATCTTCAGCCGGCGCGCAGCCTCGCTGAGATTGCCGGCATCGATGATCTCGACCAGCAGCGTTAGCGCGTTGACGTCCACGGCGGCCCTACTGTCAAAGATTCTTTGACACTCTGTCAATTGGTGAGGTGATTGTCAATTCCGGTTGTCCCCAAGACAATCCCAAATCGCATGGCAATTCTGCTTACACGCTGCAACGAGGAGACAAATCGTATGACGCCGACCGCCGCATCCGCATTGCCGGTTACCCATGAGCTACGCGGCAACATCCTGCTCGTCACCGTCGACAATCCGCCCGTCAACGCGCTGGGCGTGGACGTCCGGCGCGGCCTCGTCGCGGCGATCGAAGCCGCGGAAGCGAATCCGGCCGTGCGCGCGGTGCTGATCGTCGGCGCGGGCCGCAATTTCATCGCGGGCGCGGACATTCGCGAATTCGGCAAGCCGCCGCAAATGCCGACGCTGCCCGATGTGTGCAACCGCATTGAGACGTGCGGCAAGCCTGTCGTCGTCGCGATTCATGGCGCCGCGCTCGGCGGCGGACTCGAGATCGCGCTGGCGTCGCATTATCGGATTGCGGTCGCGGGCGCGAAGCTTGGCTTGCCTGAGGTGCTGCTCGGTCTGCTGCCCGGCGCGGGCGGCACGCAGCGCGCGCCGCGCCTGATCGGCGCCGAGGCGGCTTTGTCGCTGATGCTGAGCGGCAAGCATATCGGCGAGCAGGAAGCGCTGAAAATCGGGCTTGTCGATCGCGTGGGTCAGAGCGATGACGTGCTCGCCGAGGGGCTCGCGTATGTGCAGCAACTGCTCGTCGAACATGCACCCGTGCGGCGTACGCGCGATGCGCAAGGGCTCGCGGACCAAGAAGCGAGTGCGGCTGCCGTTATCGCCGCGCGCGCCGAGACCGCGAAGAAATCACGCGGCCTGCTGTCGCCGCTGAAGATCGTCGATTGCGTCGAGGCCGCGCTGAACCTGCCGTTCGACGAAGGCCTGCGCTTCGAGCGCAAGCAATTCCTGGAATGCCTCGATAGCCCGCAGCGCGCGGCCCTCGTCCACGCATTCCATGCTGAACGTGAAGTGCAGAAGGCGCCTGAAACGCGCAGCGCGCAGCCGAGGCCGATCGCGTCGGCGGGCGTGGTGGGCGGCGGCACGATGGGCGCGGGCATCGCCGTCGCATTGCTCGACGCGGGCTTGCCCGTGACGATGATCGAGCGCGACGACGAATCGCTGGCTCGTGGGCGCGCGCACGTCGAGAAGGTCTACGACGGCCTGATCGCGAAAGGACGCCTGACCAGCGATGCGAAGGCGAAGAAACTGGCGCGCTTCATCGGCAGCACGTCGTACGATGCACTCGCCGATGTCGATATCGTGATCGAAGCCGCGTTCGAAGACATGGCCGTGAAGCAGGCCGTGTTCGCGGAACTCGACCGTGTGTGCAAGCAAGGTGCCGTGCTCGCGACCAACACGTCGTATCTCGACATCGACGCGATCGCAGCCAGTATTTCGCGACCGCAAGATGTGATCGGGCTGCACTTCTTCTCGCCCGCGCACATTATGAAGCTGCTGGAAGTCGTCGTGCCCGCGCATGTGAGCGCCGACGTCGTCGCAACGTCATTCGATCTGGCGAAGAAACTGCGCAAGGTGCCCGTGCGCGCGGGCGTGTGCGACGGCTTCATCGGCAACCGGATGCTCGCGGTGTATCGCGCGGCGGCGGACCATCTGATGGAGGACGGCGCGTCGCCGTATCAGATCGACAAAGCCGTGCGTGAATTCGGTTTTCCGATGGGACCGTATCAGGTGATCGATCTGGCCGGCGGCGACATTGGCTGGGCGTCGCGTAAGCGCCGCGCAGCGACGCGTCATCCCGATGCGCGCTATGTGCAGATTCCCGATCGCCTCTGTGAGCGCGGCTGGTTCGGCCAGAAGACGAAGCGCGGTTTCTACCGCTATGACGAAGGCAAGCGCGCCGGCACGCCCGATGCGGAAGTGGAAGCGATCATCGTCGCGGAGCGCGAGCGCGCGGGCGTCACGCCGCGCACGTTCAGTGACGAGCAGATCGTGCGTCGCTACATGGCCGCGATGATCAACGAAGGCGCGAACGTGATTCACGAGCGCATCGCGTTGCGACCGCTCGATGTGGACGTGACGTTGATCAATGGTTTCGGGTTTCCGGCGTATCGCGGCGGTCCGATGCATTACGCGGATACGATCGGTTTGCCTGCGTTGCTCGCGGATATCCGCGAGTTCGAGAAGCACGATCCGCTGTTCTGGAAGCCTTCGCCGTTGCTGGTGGAACTGGTCGAGCGCGGGGAGACGTTGGCGAGCTTGAATCAGTCTGCGTAATTCGAACGAATCGGGCGACGCTTGTTAAAGATAGTCAAATCCGCCGATTCGGCGTTGATGCACTCAGCGCAAAGTCAGAGAATGAAATTGCGGTGACCGTACCGCGAGTTGGCATGTTAGAGCCGCAGCAATTTCGCTGCGGCTTCTTTTTTTCTGCGCCGCAAATGACATGGGTCTCGCTGCTATTGCGCGGCAGTGAGTCTCGGGCCCGGCCGCGATGGCTGCGTCAATTCCTGCTGACCTTTGCGCTGATCAGAAACCGCTTCAATACCCTGTCTCGTGACATCTTCGAGAAAGAGCAACCGCGCGCGGAAATATTCAGCGCGTAACTGTGCGTCCATGACCTGCTGTTCCGCGCGGAACAATTCCATGCGCAATTCATGAAGCGCGCGTTCGGCCTGTTTCTCGGGAGTCGGAGCGTGGCGTGCTGCCCAGTTTGCAATCCACATCAGCATGATGAACCCCTCGCATATCAGCTGGCATTGCTCAAGCTGCGATTAGTTGCAGCGCCTTGTCACATACCACCTTGCACGGCTGGCACATCGGCAGACTACCAAAACGGCGCGAGCCAGTTTGCTAAATAATGTTAGTGAAGTTTCGATCGCATGAAGCGCATTTTTAATGTATTCGCTTTCAAGCGCTTTCCTGACTTGACAATTGCTAAAAGTTTTCAAGCAATGAATCTCATATAGTACGGAATTCAAAAGGCAGCAATCAGGGAGAATCGGCACTTCACATTCCTTTCCGGAATGATGAAAAGAGAGGCTTACAAAGTCTTGCATGCCAATTTACAAATCGAACGGGGTGAAGTAAGACAGCAACATGACAGCGGGAGGAGACCAACCAACACCTCCTGACCGGGCGCGCGCCACGATCTGACAATCTTTAAATGATTTTATTGCGCCCTCTTTTTATACTGTCCCTCTCAATTGTTGAAAAACGTTGATGCCGGATGGCGATTCGCGGGCAAACGGGGTAAGTCGGCGCAGTGGATCTGAATCGTCGTTGCATATCGAGGGATCGGATGTTTTTCAGACCAGGCACCACGCGGATTCCTTTCAAGACGGGCAAACGCACGCGCAAACGCAGCGGCTATCCGCAGCGGATCGAACTCGATCCTGCGACCGATTCGCACGCGCGCGCGGCAACCGAGGCGTATGCGGATTCGTGTGCGTCGGAGATGCCGTGGCTGGCCGAGTGGCTGCGTGATTCCGCAGCTGGAAGCAGTGTGGGTCTGACGCATTGCGCGTCGACGGTTCGCCGCGTGTTCGGCCTCGCGCAGGAATGGGCGGCGCGCGAGCCGGACTACGCGCATGCCGCGTGGGAACATGTGCGGCTTCATCTCGAGGCGGCGCTGACTGCGCATCTGCGGTCGAAAGATACTGGTGATGATGACGTGGTGGCCTTGAGCCGCGTGCAAGCCTAGGCGCGCTTGCTCCGTTGGCCCGATGAATGATTTCGCGTGCGGGGATCTATGAGAATTGCAGTCCTGGACGATGACGTGGCGCAAGCCGATCTGGTCTGCCAGTCACTGGCCGTCGATGGCCACGATTGCCATGCGTTCGCAGAAGGCCGCGCGCTCGTCAAGCACCTGCGCCGTCAAACGTTCGACCTGCTGGTGCTCGACTGGAACGTGCCCGACATGTCGGGCGAAGAGGTGCTGCACTGGGTGCGTCAAAGCCTGTCCGACCGCCTGCCTGTGCTGTTCATGACGAGCCGCAGCCGCGAAACGGATATCGCGTCGATGCTGAACAAAGGCGCGGACGACTACGTCGTCAAGCCGGTTGCATCGGGCGTGCTGCTCGCGCGTGTGCGATCGCTACTGCGCCGCGCCTACCAACTCAATCACATGGCGACGAAAGAAATCTTCGGGGAATTCGAGTTCGAGCTGGGATCGAAACAGGTCATCGCGCGCGGCACGCCCGTCACGCTGACGCAAAAAGAGTTCGAGCTCGCGCTGTTGCTGTTCCGGCATCTGAGCCAGCCGCTGTCGCGCGCGCACATTCTCGAAGCGATCTGGCGGCAGGACGTCGACATTCCTTCGCGCACGATGGACACCCATGTGTCGATGCTGCGCGCCAAGCTCGGCCTGCGCCCCGAACACGGCTACCGGTTGACTCCCATCTACGGCTACGGCTATCGGCTGGAACGGATCGAAAAGGGGGATGCGTGACGGTGGCTGTACCGAGTAACACGCCGCGTGCGCTTTCGTGGGCGGCGCGGCGCGCTCCCGGCATCATTGCGTTTCTGGTCGCGGCGTCGGGCCTGCTGCCTGCCAGCTCTAACGCGCAGACATCCAATGCGCATGCAACGGCGGCGACGGCAATCTACGTGACGCCGCGGTCCGGCGACACGCTGTACGACGTCGCCGATCACTATCTGCGCGATCCGCGCGACTGGACCGTGCTGCGCAAGCTGAATCATGTCGCCGATCCGCTGCATCTTCAGCCTGGCGTGCAGTTGCGCTTGCCCGTTGCATTGCTGAAGCAGGAGCCGCGCTCGGCGCGCGTCGTCGCCGTGAGCGGTCCCGCCGGGCATGCATTCAGACAGAATCCGTTCGCGCCCGTCACGGTCGGCATGGTGCTCGTCGAAGGCGACCGCGTGCAGACGGGGCACAACGGCTTCGTCACGCTGGAACTGGATGACGGCTCGCATGTGTCCGTGCCTCAGGACAGCACGATCGAAATCGGCGCGCTGCGGCAGACCGTGCTGACGGGCGTGAAAGACCGCGTGATCGACCTGAAGCGGGGCGAGGTCGATAGCGAGGTCAACCATGCAACCAAAAAAGACGATCGCTTCCAGATCCGCGCGCCGTCGGTGGTGGCGGGCGTGCGTGGTACGCGCTTTCGCGTGAGCTACGACGGCGACGAACAATCGACAGCCGTTGCCGTGCTCGACGGCGCAGTGGGCGTAGATGCGGCGCGCATGCGGCCACGCGCGCCGGGCGTGCCGTTGCAGGCATCGACGCAACTGATTGGCGCGCATTTCGGCAGCGTCACGCGTTCGACGGGCGTCGTCGGCGGGCCGGTGGCCTTGCTGCCCGCGCCCGCGCTGGTGGACCCGGGCAAGGTGCAGGACGACAAGGACGTCGCGTTCGATCTCGCGCCCGACGCGAACGCCCGCGCGTACCGCGTGCAGATCGCGCGCGACGCCGACCTGTTCGACCTGATCCGCGACCAGCGCGTACACGTGCCGCACGCGACGTTCGGCGACTTGCCTGACGGCAACTACTTCGTGCGCATTTCGTCGATCGACGGCATGGGCCTCGAAGGTCTGCCGCATATCTATGCGTTCGAGCGCCGCCAATTTGGACTCGACGTCTCCGCCGGGCCGCGTGCGGGCAGCCGCGATTTCGAGTTTCGCTGGCTCGCAAGCGGCACGGGTGTCGAAACCCGCTTCCGCTTCGTTCTGGCTACGACAGCCGATCTACGCGAGCCGCTCGTCGATCGCACGGATCTCGAAGCCGGGCAGATCGTCGTCTCCGATCTGCCGCCGGGCGACTACTACTGGACCGTGATCGCCGAGCAGTTCGACAACGGCCGGCTATACCAGAAGGGCAGCGCGATCCGCTCATTTACACTGGCACGGTGATGACCACCAGCGGCCCGCGCATGAGTTTCGATCCGCGCATACGTCTTGGGCGGCCAGTCGGGCGCCGCTTCCTGTTCGAATGGCTGTGCATCGGCTGCCTTGGCATCCTGGTGATTCTGGCCGGCTCGCTCGGCAGGTTCACGGCGAACGTCGATCATCTCGTCTATGACGGCTTCCTGCGCTTGCGCGCGCAACCGGTGCTGCCCGATATCGCCGTCGTCGAAATTGACAATGCGAGCATTGCGCGGCTCGGCCGCTGGCCCTGGCCGCGCGCCGTGCATGCGCAACTGCTCGACGAAATCGCGAAGGCCAAACCGGCGGCCGTGGTCTACGACGTGCTCTTCACCGAGCCCGCGCCGGACGACGCGCAACTGGCGCGCGCGATCGCCACAACGCCGACATACCTGCCAATTCTCCTTTCTCCCGACGATGCCAACGGCGAGCGTGTCGCCGTCAAGCCGGTCGAGCCGCTCGCGAGCGCCGCTGCGGGACTTGGCCATATCAACCTCGAAGTGGATGCCGACGGCATCGTGCGCAGTGTCGCGCTGTTCGAAGGCGACGCGCATATGCGCTGGCCGCAGTTGATGGTGCCCGTATGGCGCGCGATCGACGGCGGCGTGGTGAAGCTGCCGCATCCGGCGAACGCCACCGCGGACGCGCCCGACCGCACCTCGATCGCGGGCGATGACGAAAGGCGGGTGCTGATCCCGTTCAGCCCGCTCGCGCAGACCTATCCGAAGGTGTCGTTCGCCAGCGTGCTCGCGGGCGACGTGCCCCGCGACATGCTGCGCGGCAAGATCGTGCTGATCGGCGTGACGGCATCGGGCCTCTACGACCGGTTCTCGACGCCGGTGTCGGGCCGGCTCGGGCCGCTGCCCGGCGTCTACATTCATGCGAACGTGCTCGATACGCTCGTGACAGGCCGCGCGATCGATCCCGTCAGCGGACTGTGGGTGTTCGCGGTGTCGCTGGTGCCGCTCGGCGTGCTGCTTGCGGGTCTGCTCGTGCTGTCGCCGCTGCGCTCGCTGCTGATGACGATCGTGCTCTGCGTAACGATGCTGGGTCTCAGCGCAGCGCTGCTGTACGGCATGCGGCTGTGGATGTCGCCCGTGCCCGCGATCGTTGGACTGGCTGCCGTCTATCCGATCTGGAACTGGCGGCGGCTCGAAATGACGATGTCGTATCTGCGCAAGGAACTGCAACGTCTCGCCGACGAGCCGCATCTGTTGCCCGAAGCGCCGCAACGCAGCCGTGAATTTCGCGGCGACGCGCTCGCGCAGCAGATGGCGCTGATGGCGCAGGCGGCGCGCCGCGTGCAGGACATGAAGCGCTTCGTGTGGAACAGCCTCGATAGCGTGCCGGAGCCGATTCTCGTCAGCGACGTGCATGGTGTCGTGCTGATCGCGAACCACGCGGCGAAGGCGTACTTCGAACGGCTCGGCGCGGCGACGCCTGAAGGCACGCAACTGCGCCACGTGCTCGGCGACCTCGCGTTCGTGAAGGCGATCGGTTCTCGCGCGGAGGCCGATGCGCTCGGACGCGCGCATTGGCCCGCGCTGCTCGATCCCGGCCGCGTCGCATTCGCGGAGATGATGGAGCGCGGCATCGAGGTCCGCGATCGCAACCAGCGCGATCATCTGTTGCGTTACGCGAAGTGTACCGATGCGCAAGGCGCGGTGATCGGATGGATCGCGGGTCTTGTCGACGTGACGGCCGTGCATGCGGCGGAACGGCTACGTGAAGACGCGTTGCGTCTGCTGTCGCATGACATGCGCTCGCCGCAAGCGTCGATTCTTGCGCTCGTCGAACTCGAACGCGCGCGCACGCCCGACTCCGAACGCCTGCGCGAATTGTTGAACCGTGTCGAGCGATACGCGCAGCGGGCCTTGATGCTCGCCGACGATTTCGTGCAACTCGCGCGCGCCGAATCCCAGGCTTATTCGCTCGAACCCGTAAGTCTCGTCGAACTCGTGATCGACGCAAGCGATGAAGTGTGGCCGCAGGCGCAAGCCAGGCACATTCGTCTTGAAGCCGCGTACGACGAACAGGGCGACGGCCACTGGATCAACGCGGACCGCTCGCTGATGACGCGCGCGCTCGTCAACATTCTGAACAACGCGGTGAAATATAGTCCGCCCGAAACGCGTATTACGTGCATCGTCGCGCAGGATAAACCCGCGTCGGGCGAATGGCCGGCGCGCGTGCGCTGCACGGTCCGCGACGAAGGCTACGGGATGTCGGCCGAAAACCAGGCACATCTGTTCGAGCGGTTTCAGCGCTTTCACGAAGTCGAACGGCCTGAGGCGACGGGTACGGGGCTCGGCATGGCTTTCGTGAAAGCCGTCGTGATGCGGCACGGCGGCGACGTGCATGTGGAAAGCGCGCTCGGGCAGGGAACGGCATTCACGATCACGCTGCCCGCGCTCGATGAGACGAACGCTTGAACAACTCGAACATGAATCTGTATTCGATCGAAGCGAGAAGAATGTGAAGAAGACGCTATGTTGTGCTGTCGTCGTTGTCGCGGGCGTGGTGGGTCTCGCGGGATGCGCGGGCGTGACGACGGACGTTCAGGTGTCGGGAACGCCCGTCGTGTTGCAGGGCGAGCGCACGTATGCGATCGTGCAGACGCCGTCGCAGGAAACGGGCGCCGCGCGCGAGCAGTACGAGGCGCTGATTCACAGCGAGCTTGGCAATTACGGGCTTGTCGATCGATCGGCGGAGCGCGCTAGTTACATGCTCTCGCTCGCATACGATACGCGGCCGGCCGCTGTCGGCGTGATCGCGGGCGACTGCGCAGACTCGGCCTGCAATGGCGTCGCGAAGCCAGGCTTTTCGCTCTTCGGGCGCGAGTATCAGCATTCGATGACCTTGCGCCTCTTCGACGCCGCGACCGGCAAGGAAGTCTATAAGGTCACCGCGACGAGCCATGACCGCAATGCTGATGCGTTGCATCCCATTCCATGGCTTGTCAAAAGCGCGTTCGCGCAGTTTCCGTTTGCCGGATACGGAAGCTGGCGCGTGAAACTGCGCAGCGGCGAAGCGGCGGGCAGGCCCGAAGTGGTCACGGTGAAGCAGATCGACAAATGACCTGCCGCAGCGCTTACGCCTCGGGCTTGTTCCTGAATGCCGCCTCGCCAGCGTCCGATATCTCGACCCACTTCTTATCGGGCGGCGCATCGTCGACATAGCTGTCGTGCCAGTTCCACCACTTGTAGGTCGGCGTCTGCGGATAGCCTTCGGGTGAATCTTCCCAGACCTCTTGCCGGCCTAGCGGCGTGATGTCGAGATAATTCCACGTGCCGCCCATCTGCTCGTCGCCGCGATTGTTGATGAAGTAGGTGCGGAATATCCGGTTGCCGTCGCGATAGAACACGTTCGTGCCGTGCCATTCGCCGACGCCGAAGTCGGTGTCGAAGGTGTCCGTAATCGTAAACCACGGGATCTGCCAGCCCATACGCGCCTTCAGCCGCTCGATGTCCGCCTGAGGCGCGCGCGAAACGAAAACGAGCGTCGTGTCGCGGGCGTTCAGGTGGGCGATATGAGCGACCTGGTCGGCCACCATCGAGCATCCGCGGCACGCATGCTCGGGCCATCCGAACACGCCCGGTTCATAAAACGCGCGATACACGATCAGCTGACGCCGGCCGTCGAACAGATCGGGCAGACTGAGCTTGCCTGATGGCCCTTCGAATGCGTAGGTCTTGTCGACGGCCGTCCACGGCATGCGGCGGCGCTCGGCGGCGAGCGCGTCGCGGGCGCGCGTGTGGGCTTTTTCCTTCACGAGCAATTGCTCGCGCGCGGTTTCCCATTCCTGCTGCGATACGACGGGTGGTGTGCGCATCGCCCGTTGTCCGCCTTTGCTTCCGCTTTCGTCCGATGTAGTCATGGCGCTTGCGACCTCCTGATTTGAACAAGTTGCCGCGCCTCGGGGATGAGGCGCGGCTTCGTTGGTTGTTCATCGCGCATTGCTTGCCGAGAGACAGTCTGGACCCGGAAAGCGAACGCTGGGAGTAACAAGTTTGGCGATATTTCTTTGAGTCACGGGTCGCAACGGACGTGCCCGCTTCCGTCAGTTCTCCGCTTACGCGCCTTGCTGCGAGCAGGTCCGGAGAATGCGGCGCGCGCTCATGGCTCGCCAGTAGGTCAGGAAGCGGCCGGCGAACATGCCTGCAACGGCGCCCGATACGGCTGCGCTGATCAACATATACGTGCCGAGCGACGCGAGACTGGTTGCCGTCGCCAGTTCGACGCCGAGCCAGAACTTGGCCGCGAAGGTGATGACAATCAGCGCCAGCGGCAGCATGGAGCCGGGCAGCATCACGGTGTTCGCGATCGGATCGACGATGAAGCGCGTGCGGCTCGCCATGAACACGCCAGCCGCGACGCCCACGAGCGCGGCGACCACCCAGACGATCGCGTCGGCCCAACCTGTCAGCGGGTCTGTTACCAGGTGCGCAATGCCCCAGACCGTGAAAACGAGCGGCACGATGGCCAGGCGGGAAAGCGGCGCGGTGCCGCTGTTCATGGCTTTGAATCCGCGCGAAAGCAGGTAGACGAGCAACACCCAAACCCAGATGGGCGTGCCGTGAATGATGGCTGCGAGTGACATGATGATCTCCTTCAGACGAATGCGTCAGACGAAATGTTTTCGGATCGGTGATGACGGACTGCACTAGCGGATGACGTGCATCGTATCGGCGGGGAATTAGCGAAGAATGAGGGCGCCTGCTTTGGCCGAAATCAGGCCCGATTCGGGCGAAAGCAGGCGAAAAGCGGCGGTGCGATAAAAAATCTCTCAAACGTCCGCTGTATCGACTGGATTTTGCGGGAACGGGCGGGCTGCAAATTTTGGCTATCAGGGCGCGCGAATACGATCGATACAACCTTGCAAAGCAGCCCAAGGCCAAATCCGGATGGCGAAAACGTCCATCCCCGAGCGCGAGCCCACTCTTCAAGCTGACCACCATGCAAACACTTCGACCCCTATCGCTTCTGACGCTCACCGCGCTTGCATTGCAGCCGCTCGCGGCGCATGCGGATCTCACGGTGAAGATCGGACAGGTTTCGCCTTTGACGGGCGAGTTGTCGCACATCGGCAAAGACGACGAAAACGGCGTGCGCCTCGCGATCGAGGATCTGAACAGCCGGAAAATCCGCATCAATGGACAGAGCGTCACGTTCGTCCTCGATTCGCAGGACGATGCAGCCGATCCGAAAACAGCCGTGACCGTCGCGCAGAAACTGATCGACGACGGCGTAGCGGGCGTCGTTGGGCACGCGAATTCGGGCACGTCGATTCCGGCATCGAAAATCTATTCGGATGCAGGCGTGCCGATGATCACCGAGTCCGCCACCAATCCGAAACTGACGCAGCAAGGCTTCACGAACGTGTTCCGCATGGTTGCCAACGACGTGAGACAGGGCACGGTGATCGGCACGTATCTGGTTCACGATCTCGGCGCGCGGAAAATCGCGATCGTCGACGACCGCACGGCATACGGGCAAGGTCTTGCCGACGAGGTCGAAAAGGCGGTCAAGGCGGCGGGCGGCAACGTGGTCGCGCGCGAATACGGCACCGACAAGACGACCAACTGGATGGCCATTCTCACGACCATCAAGAGCCGTCAACCGGACGGCATCGCATTCACGGGCGGCGACACGCAGGCCGCCGCGTTCGTGCAGCAGGCGCAGAAGCTTGGCTTGAAGGTCAAGTTCGTTGCAGGCGATGAAGCATGCACGCCGCAGTTCATCAAGCTGGCGGGCGCGTCGATGAGCAGCGACACGTACTGCACGCTGGCAGGCGTGCCACCCGCCAAGATGCCGCAAGGGCCGGAGTTCTTCAAACGCTATGAGCAGCGCTTCGGCGTGCCTGTGCAGTTGTACGCGCCGTACGCGTACGACGCGGTGATCGCCATAGCGAATGCGATGCAGGCAGCGGGATCGACCGATCCGAAAGCCTATCTGCCAAAGCTCCGCGCGGCGAAGCTCGACGGCGTCACGGGTCCGATCCAGTTCGACGAGAAAGGCGATATCCGTAACGGTGCGATTACCGTTCGGCAGTTCGATCAGGGCAGCTGGACTGATCGGTCGGTGGTGCGCTGACGCGTCATTCGTCGACGATATCGACGGGCACGCCCAGGCCCACTTTCACGCGGCTCATGCTCACCAGCGTCTTGAAGCGTTTGACGTTGTTGTTGGAAAAGAAGAGTTGCCGCGTGAGTTCGGTGTATTGGTCCATGTTGCGTACCGTCATCACCAGCACGAAGTCCCATTCGCCCGCGACGTAGTAGCACTGCTGGATTTGCGGACACTGCGCGAACGTGCGTTTCATCGCGTCGAGCAGATCGATCTGCTCGCTCTCGACCTCGACGTTCGCGACGATGGTCAGCGGGTAATCCACTTTCTCGGGCGCGACGATCGCCGAGTAACGGTCGATCACCCCTTCATCCGCGAGACGGCGCAATCTCCGGTTGACGGCGGCCGTCGACAGATTGACGCGCACACCGAGTTCGGTCTGGGGAATCTGCGCATCGCGCTGGACTTCCATCAGAAGCTTGCGGTCGAAGTTGTCGAGTTGGGTAGCCATGGTTTTCGCGTTGGGGCCGTAGTGTGAGAGATATTTTTGCACGATAAGGCCAAACTTCGAGACTTTATTGATTGTGTCGCGCAATATCATTTCATCATGGCTATGCGCGCAAACGCGTTTAGTTTTGATCAACGGACCTTCGAGCGGTCCGATTTCTGGAGCAACCACGGATGCTGATCTCCAATCCCCGCGCCATTCACGTCGCCTACCCGGACACGCTGCGGACCATACTCAACGTCGAATCTGCGGATCAAAGCCGCGTCTGGCTGTCAGGCTGGGAACTCATTAGCCAGCAAGCCACGCCTCTGTGGGAGCTAACGGATGCGGCTTCGCAACTCGGCATCGCGCGTCTGTACGTGAAGGACGAGTCGTTCCGCTCGCCGCTGGGCAGCTTCAAGGCGTTGGGCGCGCCGATCGCGTTGATGCGTCTCGTCATGCGTCTATGGCACGCGCACGACATCGAACCGCAGGCGCTCATCGAAGGACGCTATGCGGAGATGCTCGCGAATCTCACGGTCATCAGCGCGACGGACGGCAATCACGGCAAGGCGCTCGCGGCCGCGGCGCAGAGTATCGGCTGTCATTGTGTGATCGTGCTGCACGCGAATGTCAGCGCCGAGCGTGAACAGGCGATTGCCGCGTATGGCGCGCGCATCGTCCGCATCGCGGGTAACTACGACGAATCGGTCGAACACGCTGCGACGCTCGCGAAGAACAACGGTTGGCATGTGGTTTCGGACACGTCGTATGACGGCTATGAAGCGATTCCGCGTGACGTCATGCAGGGCTACGGCACGATTGCCGCTGAAATCATCGAGCAATCCGCGGATGCGCCGGCTTGTACGCATGTCTTCTTGCAAGGCGGCGTCGGCGGACTTGCGGCGGGTGTCGCGAGTTATCTTTGGGAGCGTGCTGGCGCGCAAAGGCCGCGCTTCATCGTTGTCGAACCGCGCCAGGCGGACTGCCTGTATCAGAGCGCCATCGCCGGACACGCAGCGCGAGCGACGGGATCGGTCGATTCCGTGATGGCGGGTCTCGCCTGCGGCGAAACATCGCCGCTCGCGTGGAAGATCCTGGAGCAATGCGTCGACGATTTCATGCTGATCGATGACGACGACGCAGTCGATGCAATGCGCCGCCTCGCAAAGGGCGCGGGCGACGATGTGCCGCTCGTCGCCGGCGAATCGGGCGCGGCGGGTTTCGCAGGCCTTTGCGCATTGATGCGAGATGGCGAACTCGCGCGCGCGGCAGGCCTGGATCGCAACGCGCGCGTGCTCGTCATCAACACGGAAGGCGCGACGGCACCCGCCGCTTATGCGCAGTTCGTCGGCGAGTCTGCGCAAGAGGTGGCCGCGCGTCAGCAGGCGTGGAAGCAAAGCTGCGTCCGTTAACAGGCGCACCCGAATCCGATCGACAAGGACAACCGATATGGAAAGCACGCTGCAGGGACAACTGAAGAACTGGCGCCAGCACCTGCATCAATATCCCGAGACAGGTTTCGAAGAGGTGAACACGTCCGACTATGTCGCGAACATTCTCGCGACCTTGGGGCTCGACGTGCATCGCGGCATCGGTGGAACGGGGCTGGTTGCGAACCTGACGGTCGGCGACGGCAAGCGCGCGATCGGACTGCGCGCCGATATGGACGCGTTGAACATCACGGAGCGCGCGCCTGCGCGTACGCATGCATCGCGTACGCCGGGAAAGATGCACGCGTGCGGGCATGACGGGCATATGTCGATGATTCTGGGCGCCGCGCGGCTACTGGCCGAGCGGCGCGATTTCAACGGCACGGTGCGTTTCATCTTCCAGCCTGCGGAAGAACACGGACGCGGCGCGAAGGCGATGATGTCGGACGGACTGTTCGAGCGCTTTCCCGTCGATGCCATTTTCGGCGCACACAATATGCCCGGCATGCGCGCTGGAACATTTGCGACGCGCGCGGGCGGCATCATGGCGAGCGAAGATAACTTCGTCATTCACATCAAGGGACGCGGCACGCACGCGGCGCGTCCGCATATGGGCAACGATCCCATCGTGATCGCATCGCAGATCGTGCTCGCATTGCAGACGATCGTGTCGCGCAATCTTGATCCGGGTCTGCAAGCGGTAATCTCTTGCACGGAGTTCATTACGGATGGACTCAGAAACGTGATCCCGTCGAACGTCACTATCAAGGGCGATACGCGTAGTTATTCGCGGGAAGTGCAAACGCTGCTCGAAACCCGCATGCGCGAAGTAAGCGAAGGCATCTGCCGGGCGCACGGTGCGGATTGCACGTTCGAATACACGCACGAGTTCGCGCCGACGGTGAACTCGGCACAATGTGTCGATGTGGCGGTGAACGCGGCGCGCAATATCGCGGGTGCGGAAAACGTCGACGCCAACGTGCCGCCAATGATGATCTCCGAAGACTTCGGCGCGTTTTTGCAGGCCGTGCCCGGTAACTTCATCTTCATCGGTAATGGCGACGCGGCGGACAAGGGCGGCGTGCCTTTGCACAACGCAACCTACGATTTCAACGACGATATCCTGCTGACAGGCGCGCGATATTTCGCGGAGCTGGCGCGTCTCGAACTGCCTGTGGAGCAAGCATAAAAGCCGCCCGTAAGACACAGTAAGGACGTCGTTTGAATCGTTGCGCCAGAAAACACTCTCACTTTATTTGGGGGAGTGTTTGATGAAAAAAGCTGTATCTGTATTGTTGCTTGCTGCTTCGTGTGTCGTTGCTCAAACTCAGGCGTTCGCGCAATACGCGCCGGGCGATGACGGCGGTCCGGGCCGTCATCCCGCTGCCGACGAGCGCGGCGGTCCCGATGGTGGTCCCGGCGGCCCCGGCGGCCCTGGTGGTCCGCAGCACGCTGGCGGCCCGGTTCGCGCGGATGCATCGCATCGTCCGGTGCCGCACCGCGACTGGCATCGCGGCGACCGCTTGCCACCCGACTATCGCGGTCCGCAATATGTCGTCGACGACTGGCGTGGGTATGATCTTCAGCCGCCGCCGTCGGGTTATCAATGGGTGCAGGTCAATGGCGACTTCGTGCTCGCCGCGATCGCGACGGGCGTGATTTCGAGCATCCTGCTTGCGCCGCATCGTTGATCCATGAAAAATGCCGCCCATTGCGGGCGGCATTTCGTTTAGGGCGTGCGTGAAAAAAAGCGCGCCGTTAGCCTTCACGCCCGAACGTCAACGTCACGCGAAACCCGCCATCGGGCGCGTTATCGCATTCAAACTGTCCACCGTTATAGCGCGTGAGCCGTCGCACGATCGCGAGGCCCAGCCCGCAATGCGCGTCGCCGCCGCGCGCCGGATCGAGCCGCGTGAACGGCTGCAACGCGCGTTCGAGCTGTTCGCGCGGAATGCCACGTCCATGATCGCGCACGATGAGCGTGTAGACGCCGTTATGCGCGGACGTCGAAATCTCGACGGGCGGCTCGCCGTAGTTCATCGCGTTTTCGATCAGGTTCGACAGAATCCGGTCGAGGTCCACGAGCGGCAGATTGAAGCCATCGCCCGCATTCAGATGCAGACGCACGAGTGCTTCGTCGTCGAGTCCGTCGCCATAGTGACGGCGGCAATGCGCATCGACATTCGCATGTGGCGAGGGATCGGCCGTATCGCGCGCATAGTCGAGGAACTGCGTGACGATGCGCGACAGTGACTCGGCATCGCGCAAGAAGCCGCTGCGGTTCGCCGCATCGGGCAGCAGGTCCGCGCGCACCTGCATGCGCGTGATAGGCGCGCGCAGATCGTGCGCGACGCCCGCCAGCATCACGGCGCGTTCCTGCTCGGACTGCGCGAGTTCGCGCATCATCTGGTTGAAGTCGCCGATCAGCGCGCGCATTTCGGCGGGACCACTCGGCGTCACGGGCGGCACGCGCCGGCCGACTCTGAATTCACGCGCCGCGTCCGCCAGCCTGTGCAACGGACGCTGAAACTGCCACGCGGCCAGCAGCGCCGCGCAAACGGCCAGCACCAGCATCACCAGCGACGAGCCGAGAAAGCGCATGCCCGGCAGATTCGCGTTGCGCATGAAGAGCCAGTACGGCTCGTTGCCGTACCGTATCCACAGCGAGCCCGTGTGCGGATCGAACACGACGCGGCTGCCCTCGGGCAGGCGCGGCAACAGATCATGCTCGAATGGCGCGTTGGAGCCCTCGCACTGGTTCGGACAACCCAGGCGGATCGCGTCGGCATCGGGGACATATTCGATGCCGAGCGTCTGCGCTACGTGTCGTGCGGTTGCCTCGCCATCGTGCTTGGCCTGCACGGCCAGCAGCACGTCGCGGCGCGCATGCTCGGCGTCGATATGGCCGCGATCGCGGTCGACGACGAACAGCGACGTCACGTGTACGGCCACGATCAGGCCGACCGTCAGCGTCGCGAGACGGCCGAAAAGCGTATTGAACGGGTTTTTCATCGCGATGCGTTGTCGTCGCCTTCGCTAGCGTCGCCGCCATCGCCGACTTCACCGCCTTCGCCCGGCACGAACATATAGCCGATCCCACGCATCGTTTGAATGCGGCGCGGCGCAGCGGGGTCGTCTTCGAGCAGACGCCGCAGACGCCACACGGGCACGTCGATGCCGCGCTCCGTCACTTCCGAATCCGGACCGTGCAGCAGATCAACGATGCGCGTGCGCGACAGCGTTTCCATCGGATGCTGCGCGAACACTTCGAGCAGCGCATATTCGCTGCCCGTCAGCTTGACGGGTTCGTTGTCGCAAAAGAGCGTGCGCGAAGCGAAGTCGAGCCGGAAGCGTCCAAACACGAGCGCCTCGCGATGCTCGGCAGGCGGCGCTTCGGGATGCAGCTTATGGCGCCGCAGCACGGCGTGAATACGTGCGAGCAGTTCCTGCGGCATGAACGGCTTGCCGAGATAGTCGTCCGCGCCGAGTTCGAGGCCGATCACGCGATCGACGCCATCGGCGCGCGCCGTCAGCATGACGACGGGAATCGTGTCGCCGCTTGCGCGCAACTGCTTGAGCGCGGTGAGCCCGTCGACGCCGGGCATCATCAGGTCAAGCACGATGATCGACGGACGCTCGCGTTCAAGCCTGCGCGCGAGATGCGTGGCGTCGTGCAGCACCGAGAATTCGATGCCGCGTTGCTGGAAGAAGTTGCGAAGCAGGTCGCGCAGGTCGGCGTCGTCGTCGACGAGCAGCACCTGAATGGGCGTGTCGGGCATGATGTGAGCGGGCTGCGCCGGCGCTTCGCCGCGTTGGGCGGGGCAGCGTCGTTGCCGCAAGGTATCGGATGTGCGTATGACTATAGCGCAACGCGGTGCGGCCCCGGTTCGGGGGACTTAGCAAGTCTTACCAAGTCTTAACGGATTCCGGCCTCCGCCCGCAACGCCGCGCAGTCAGGCGCGGGCGGGCTCGAACGTGGCGAACGCAGTGTTTGCGCCCACGCATCTCAGCGCCGAAGCAAGCGTCTGCTCCGCTTCAAGGTCGGAGCGCGACTCGGCCGACATCAACAATCGCTTGTGTAAGAACCCGGTTAGCGCCGCGTGAATGAAACCAGCGGCCGCCCGCGTATCGACGTCGGGCGGCAACTGTCCGCGCAGCGACGCGGCTCGTAGCGCCGCATCGATCTGTGTTTCGGCGCGCAAGGCGGCCATCGCGACGCGCTCATAAAACGCCGCCGTCTCTGCCGTCACCTCGCACTTCGTCAGCGCGATGCTGTACAGACGCCGCGCGCGCCGCAGATATAGCGCGTCGCGCAGACGCTGAAGCAATTGCGCATGCAGATGCTGCAACGGATCGGCGTCCTGCTCGCAAGACTGTACGACGAATGGATCGAGCGGCATGTCCGCGCACTCGTAGATCGCCTGAAACACGGCCTCCTTGTTCCTGAAGTGACCGTAGACGGCGCCGCGCGTCACGCCCGCTTCCGACGCAATGTCTTCCAGCGCGGCGCGCGCAAAGCCACGCACGAAGAACACGCGCTCGGCGGCGTCGATGATCTTTGCCCGCGTGTCGAGCGCCTGTTGCTTCGTTCGTCCCATGACGGGTGCCTTTCTCCTGCCGTTCGGCGCCGCGCACGCGAATCCGCGCAGCGACCGTGTGAATCACGCGGCCATCGTAGTCGGCGCGACGCCGCGTTGGATTAACAAGTCTTACGGCAGCCTGGTGGCTGTAACCCGAGAAAGGCGAACAACCCCTATCGTCACGACCTTATCGTGTCGGTGCGTGTTGGATCAACACTCGTTGCGCGCCGGCCCCGTTCAATTCAAACAACTTTGTACGATGCCAGCGCTATTAAAGAACCGTAACTTTCGTATGCTCGCGGCCACGGCTGCGATCTCCGCTGTAATCCCGTTTCTCGCCGCGTGCAGTGACAAGCCCGCAGCGCCTCCTCAACAGACGCCCGAAGTCGGCGTCGTCAGCATCAAGCCGACGGGCGTGCCCGTCACCGTCGAATTGCCGGGTCGCGTGAGCGCGCATCTCGTCGCTGAAGTGCGGGCACGTGTCGACGGCATCGTGCTGAAGCGCGCGTTCACGGAAGGCAGCGAAGTCAAGGCGGGACAGATGCTCTACAAGATCGACCCCGCGCCCTACATCGCCTCATTGAACAGCGCGAAGGCGACGCTTGCGAAGGCGCAGGCCACGCTCGTTTCGACGCACGCGGAAGCCGAGCGCTACAAGGTGCTGGTGGCAGCGAACGCGATCAGCAAGCAGGACTACGACAACGCCGTCGCCTCCGAAGGCCAGGCCGCCGCTGACGTCGCGTCGGGCAAGGCCGCCGTCGAAACGGCGCAGATCAACCTTGGCTATACCGACGTGACCTCGCCGATTTCGGGGCGCATCGGCAAGTCGTCGGTGACGGAAGGCGCGTATGTGCAGTCGAGCGCGGCGACGCTGCTCGCCACCGTGCAACAGCTCGATCCCGTCTACGTGGACCTCACGCAATCGAGTCTGGTCGGTCTCAAGCTGCGCCGCGACGCGCAGGAAGGGCGGCTCAAGACGAGCGGCCCGAACGCGGCGAAGGTCACGCTGATTCTCGAAGACGGCCGTCCCTATGGCGGCACGGGCAAGCTCGAATTCTCCGACGTCACCGTCGACCAGACCACCGGCTCCGTCACCGTGCGCGCGCTGTTCGACAACGCGCAGCGCGTGTTGCTGCCGGGCATGTATGTGCGCGCGAAGATCGAAGAAGGCATCAACGAGCAGGCGTACGTCGTGCCGCAACAGGGTGTCACGCACGACCAGAAGGGCGACCCGACGGCGC
Organism: Paraburkholderia steynii; assembly: GCF_900100565.1. Lineage (NCBI taxonomy): Bacteria > Pseudomonadati > Pseudomonadota > Betaproteobacteria > Burkholderiales > Burkholderiaceae > Paraburkholderia > Paraburkholderia steynii. The sequence goes on from NZ_FNDI01000014.1 coordinate 57,697, forward strand.
TTGTGGTCGGCGCAGACGGCAAGGTCGCGACGCGGCAACTGGTGACATCGGGCACGTATGGCGCGAACTGGGTGGTCGAGAGCGGCCTGCAAACGGGCGACCGCGTGATCGTGCAAGGCGTCGACAAGGTGCGTCCCGGCATGACGGTGAAGACGGTCGACGCGCAACTGCCTGGCACCGACCCGGCAGCACAAACAGCAGCCGCAGCGCCCGCATCCGACGCGCACAGCGCGCAGTAACGAGGGCGTTTAAATGGCAAAGTTCTTTATCGACAGGCCCATTTTTGCTTGGGTTATCGCAATCATTCTGATGCTCGCGGGCGTCGCTTCGATTTTCAATCTACCTATCGCGCAGTATCCGACCATCGCGCCGCCCGCCGTGCAGATCAGCGCGACGTATCCGGGCGCATCGGCGAAAACGGTTGAAAACACCGTTACGCAGGTGATCGAACAGCAGATGAGCGGCCTCGACCATCTGCTCTACATGTCGTCATCGAGCGACGACTCCGGCAACGCGACGATTACGCTGACTTTCGCGGCTGGCACCAACCCTGACATCGCGCAGGTGCAGGTGCAGAACAAGCTGCAGCTCGCGACGCCGCTGTTGCCCGAAAGCGTGCAGCAGCAGGGCACGAAGGTGACGAAGTCGAGCAGCAGCTTCCTGCTGGTGATGGCGTTCGTATCGACGGACGGCAGCATGGACCGCTACGACCTCGCGAACTATGTGGCTTCGCATGTCGAAGACCCGGTGAGCCGCGTCGACGGCGTTGGCACCGTGCAGCTGTTCGGCTCGCAATTCGCGATGCGCGTCTGGCTCGACGCGAACAAGCTGAACCAGTACAGCCTCACGCCTGTTGACGTGGAAACTGCGTTGACGAATCAGAACGTGCAGGTCGCGGCAGGTTCACTCGGCGGCACGCCTTCCGTACCCGGCCAGGTATTGCAGGCGACCATCACGCAGGCAACCTTGCTGCAAACGCAGGAACAGTTCGGCAACGTGCTGCTGAAGGTCAATCAGGACGGCTCGCAGGTGCGCATCAAAGACGTTGCGCGTATCGATCTGGGCGGCGAAAACTACAACTTCGACACCAAGTACAACGGCCAGCCGACAGCGGGCTTCGGCATCCAGCTCGCAACGGGTGCGAACGCGCTGCAGACGGCGAAACTGGTGCGCGCGAAGATCGACGCACTGTCGAAGAACTTCCCGCACGGTCTCGTCGTGCAGTATCCGTATGACACGACGCCGTTCGTGAAGATGTCGATCGAGGAAGTCGTGAAGACGCTGCTCGAGGGCATCGTGCTGGTGTTCCTCGTGATGTATCTGTTCCTGCAGAACCTGCGTGCGACGTTGATTCCGACCATCGCGGTGCCCGTGGTGCTGCTCGGCACGTTCGCGATCATGAGCGCGGCGGGCTTCTCGATCAACACGCTGTCGATGTTCGGTCTCGTGCTCGCCATCGGCCTGCTGGTGGACGATGCAATCGTGGTGGTCGAGAACGTCGAGCGCGTGATGTCCGAGGAAGGGCTATCGCCAAGAGAGGCCACCCGCAAGGCGATGGGCCAGATCACGGGCGCGCTGGTCGGCGTGGCGCTGGTGCTGTCGGCCGTGTTCGTGCCTGTTGCGTTCTCGGGCGGATCGGTCGGTGCGATCTACCGTCAGTTCTCGCTGACTATTGTGGCGGCGATGGTGCTGTCCGTCCTTGTTGCGCTGGTTCTCACGCCCGCACTGTGCGCGACGATCCTCAAGCCGATCCCGAAGGGGCATCACGGCACGAAGACGGGCTTCTTCGGCTGGTTCAACCGCACCTTCGACAACGGCCGCGACAAGTATCACTCGGGTGTGCAGCATGTGATCCGCCGTTCGGGGCGTTGGCTCGTGCTGTATCTCGCGGTGATCGTCGGCGTGGGTTTCCTGTTCATGCGTCTGCCGAAGTCGTTCCTGCCCGATGAAGATCAGGGCACGATGTTCGTGCTCGTGCAGACGCCGCCCGGCTCGACGCAGGAGACCACGGCGCGCACGCTGAAGAACGTCACCGACTATCTGCTTCACGACGAAAAAGACATCGTCGACTCGGTGTTCACCGTGAACGGCTTCAGCTTCGCGGGCCGCGGCCAGAACGCAGGTATCGCGTTCGTGCGGATGAAGGACTACTCGCAACGTCAGCATGCGAACCAGAAAGTGCAGGCGCTGGTGGGCCGCGTGTTCGGGCACTACGCGTCGTACAAAGACGCGACCGTGCTCGCCGTGAACCCGCCGTCGATTCCCGAACTCGGCACGGCATCCGGCTTCGACTTCGAACTGACTGACAACGCCGGTCTCGGCCACGACGCGCTGATGGCCGCGCGCAACCAGTTGCTCGGGATGGCCGCGAAAGATCCGTCGCTGGCGCTGGTGCGTCCGAACGGGTTGTCCGACACGCCGCAGTTCAAGGTCGATATCGACCGCGAGAAAGCGCAGGCGCTCGGCGTCACCGTGTCGGACATCGACCAGACGTTCTCGATTGCTTGGGCATCGGCGTACGTTAACAACTTCCTCGATACCGATGGCCGGATCAAGAAGGTCTATCTGCAAGGCGACGCGCCGTTCCGCATGACCCCCGAAGATATGAGCAAGTGGTACGTGCGCGGCAGTTCGGGATCGATGATGCCGCTGACGTCTGTGGCGTCGGGACACTGGGTCTACGGTTCGCCGAAGCTCGAACGCTACAACGGCATTTCATCCGTCGAAATCCAGGGGCAGGCGTCCGCAGGCAAGAGCACGGGCCAGGCGATGACCGCCATGGAAGCGCTCGCCGCGAAGCTGCCGCAAGGCATCGGCTACGAATGGACGGGCCTGTCGTTCCAGGAACGTCAATCGGGTTCGCAGGCGCCGATTCTGTACGGCATCTCGATCCTCGTCGTGTTCCTGTGTCTCGCCGCGTTGTACGAAAGCTGGTCAATTCCGTTCGCGGTGATTCTCGTCGTGCCGCTCGGCGTGATCGGCGCATTGCTTGCCGTCACGATGCGCGGACTGGAGAACGATGTGTTCTTCCAGGTCGGCTTGCTGACCACCGTCGGTTTGTCCGCGAAGAACGCGATTCTGATCGTCGAGTTTGCGCGCGAATTGCAGATCAAGGAAGGCATGACGGCCGTGCAGGCCGCGCTCGAAGCGGCGCGTCTGCGGCTGCGTCCGATCCTGATGACGTCGCTGGCGTTCGTGCTCGGCGTGCTGCCGCTCGCGATCAGCAACGGCGCCGGTTCGTCGAGCCAGCATGCAATCGGCACGGGCGTGATCGGCGGGATGCTGACGGCCACGTTCCTCGCCGTTTTCATGATCCCGATGTTCTACGTCGTGATCCGCGAGAAGTTCTCGCGCGACGACTCGACACCGCATGGCGCCGAACACGACGTCGAAGAAGAAACGGCCCAGTAAGGACAAGCATATGAACAGAACACTACTGACGACGCTCGCCGCCGCGCTCTTCGCGACGGGCTGCACGCTCGCGCCGACTTATGAGCGTCCGGCCGCGCCTGTCGCGGCGACCTTTCCGCAAGGCGGCGTCTACGACAACCAGCCCGCGAAGGGCACAGCAACGCGCACGGCTAATGACCACTCTGCTGTTGACATCGGCTGGCGCGAGTTCTTCGTCGATCCGCGCCTGCAACAGTTGATCGAACTCGCGTTGCAGAACAACCGCGACTTGCGCGTGTCGGCGCTCAAGGTCGAAGAAGCACGGGCGCAATACCGCATTCAACGCGCCGACCTGATGCCGTCGCTTTCCGTCGATGGCACGGGCACGCGCAGTCGCACGCCGAAGGATTTGTCGTACGTCGGCAAGGCAACGGTGGGCGCCGACTATCAGGTGGCGGCGAGCGCTTCATGGGAACTCGACTTCTTCGGCAAGGTGCGCAGCCTCACCGAGCAGACTCTGCAGACGTACTTCTCGACGGCGCAGGCGCGCAAGGCGGAAGAAATCCTGCTCGTCTCGCAAGTCGCCGATCAATATCTGACGCTCGTCGCCTTCGACGAAATGCTGGCAAGCACGAAGAACACGTACGACACGGCGCGCCGCTCGTACGAGCTGACGAAGCTCCAGTACGACACGGGCACGGGCTCCGAACTCGATCTGCGCGAAGCGGCGGGCACGATGCAGCAGGCGCAGGCGAACTACGAAAGCCAGCAGCGTTCGCGCGCGCAGGCCGAGAACGCGCTGGTGCTGCTGGTCGGCGCGCCGCTGCCTGCCGACCTGCCGCAAGGCTTGCCGCTCGCGAGCCAGCAACTGCTTGCGGACGTTCCGGCGGGCCTGCCGTCCGATTTGCTGATGCGGCGTCCCGACATCATGGAAGCCGAAGCGACGCTGATCGGCGCGAACGCGAACATCGGCGCGGCGCGCGCGGCGTTCTTCCCGAGCATCTCGCTGACGGGCGACTTCGGCACGGCGAGTGCGAGCCTCGGCACGTTGTTCAAGCCAGGCCAACTCGCATGGAGCTTCGGGCCGACGATCTCGGTGCCGATCTTCAAGGGCGGCGTGAATCGCGCGAACCTCGATCTCGCGAAGCTCGAAAAGAACGTCGCGGTCGCGCAGTACGAAAAGGCGATCCAGACGGCGTTCCGCGAAGTCTCAGACGGGCTGGCGGCGCGCGGCACGTATGACCGGCAGATCAAGGCGTTGCAGGAGAACGTCGAGTCGCAGCAGCGTCGCTATGATCTGTCGGATCTGCGGTATCGCCAGGGCGTGGACAGTTACCTGAACGTGCTGACCGCGCAGACCGATCTGTACTCGGCGCAACAGTCGCTGATTACGGCGTCGCTGAACCGGCTGACGAATCTCGTCGATCTCTATCAGTATCTTGGCGGCGGCTGGATCGAGCGCACGGGCGACACGCCCCGTTCCGCCGATGCACCCTACGCGCAGCAAGCCGCGCAGCCTCGACAGCCCACGCGCGTCGCCGCGCAGCCGTAACACGCTGAAACACCTGCTAAGCGCGCTAAACCTGGGCGCGCTTTCCCGTTGCTACATTCCCCTTCATCTCCTGAGCAGTTGCCGATCCTCGCGTGAGGCGCGGCGCTGCTTTCCGGCGACGCCCGCGTGGCGTCGTTCTTTTATTCCGTTTGGCAAACCGTTGAACGGCCTGAGCGCCGACAAATCTCCGCGTGAAATTCAATCGTCCAATCCGTCGTGTGTTGATCGCCGCAGGCATCGTTGCTGCCGGCGTTGTCGTCTGGCAGGCGTTCGCCGCGTTTCACAAGCCGCCGCGTCCCGTTGCGCAAGTCACGCCCGTCACCATCGGCACGGTGGCGCGCGCCGACGTGCCGCTGCAACTCGATGCGCTCGGCACCGTCACGCCGCGCGCCACTGTCACCGTGAAAACGCAGGTCAACGGCACGCTCGAAGCGATGCTCGTGAAGGAAGGCCAGCGCGTGAAAGCGGGCCAGCCGATCGCGCGGATCGATTCACGCGCGCTGCGCGCGCAGTTGCTGGAAGCGCAAGGCACGCTCGAACACGATGAAGCGCTGCTCGCCAATGCGCGCGCGGACCTGACGCGTTACGAAAGCTTGATCGATGGCGGCTCGATTTCGCATCAGACGCTCGACACGCAGCGCGCGACGCTGCGCCAGTATCAAGGCACCGTCAAGGCAGATCAGGGCAGCGTCGCGAATCTGCGCGTGCAGGTCGGCTATTGCGAAATCGGCGCGCCGATGGACGGCACGATCGGCCTGCTTTCCACCGACGCGGGCAACTACGTGACGACCAGCGACACGACGGGCATCGCGACCATCACCAGTGACTCGCCGACCACCGTCGTCTACGCGCTGCCCGAAGACAAGATGGGCGACGTGGTCGATGCGTTTCACGACAAGGGCGCGTTGCCCGTCGAGATTTTCGCGCGCGACAAGCGCACCGTGCTCGATCACGCGACGCTCGCCGCCATCGACAACCAGGCCGACACGACAACGGGCACGGTCAAGCTGAAGGCGAGCGCGCCGAACCGCGACGGCCGGCTGTTTCCGAACCGCTTCGTCAACGTGCGGATGACGGTCGGCACCTTGCGCGACGCGTTGACCGTGCCGACGGTCGCGATCCAGCACGGCGCATCGGGCGATTTCGTGCTGACGCTGAGCGCCGCCGATGCGAAGCAGGGCGAAGGCAAGGTCGCGCTGCGCCGTGTGACGGCGAGCGTCGCCTACAACGACGCGACCGTCGTCGAACAAGGCGGCCTCAAGGCGGGCGACACGATCGTGCTGGATGGCGCGGACAAGCTCGACGACGGCAGCGCCGTGAAGATCGTTCGCCCCTGACGCGCGCTTCCGAACCCAAAGATACCGATGGATATTTCCCGCCCGTTCATCCGCCGTCCTGTCGCGACGGGTTTGATGACGCTTGCCCTGTTGCTGATCGGCCTGATCGCTTACCGGCTGATGCCGGTTTCCGCGTTGCCCGAAATCGACTATCCGACGATCCAGGTCTACACGCAGTATCCCGGCGCATCGCCCGATGTGATCAGCACTTCCGTCACCGCGCCCCTCGAAAAGCAGTTCGGGCAGATGGCGGGACTGAAGCGCATGAATTCGACGAGTTCGCTCGGCGTGTCGCTCGTCACGTTGCAGTTCCAGACCTCGACCAATCTCGACGAAGCCGAACAGGAAGTGCAGGCCGCGATCAACAGCGCGAACAGCACGCTGCCGACGAACCTGCCGTATCCGCCTGTCTACAGCAAGGTCAATCCCGCCGATACGGCCGTGCTCACGCTCGCCGTCACGTCCGATGCATTGCCGCTCACGCGCGTTGAAGACCTGACGGATACGCGCATTGCGCAGAAGCTCTCGCAGGTGTCGGGCGTCGGGCTTGTCACGCTGTCGGGCGGCGCGCGGCCTGCCGTGCGCGTGCAGACCGACACGCGGGCGCTCAACGCGATGGGCCTGTCGCTCGAAGACGTGCGCACGGCGGTCGGCGACGCGAACGTGAACAGCGCGAAAGGCACGATCGACGGCCCGCTGCAGGCCTTCACGATCGACGCGAACGACCAGCTCACGTCCGCCGCCGATTACCAGGACCTCGTGCTCTCGTATCGCAACGGCGCGCCCGTGCGCCTCGCCGATGTCGCGAAGATCTCGGAGACGGCTGAAAATCCGCGCCAGGCAGCATGGAGCGGCGCGACGCCCGCGATCATCATCAACGTGCAACGGCAGCCGGGCGCGAACGTGATCGAAGTCGTCGACCGGATCGAAGCGCTGTTGCCGCAACTGCGCGCGTCGCTGCCCGCGACCGTGAAGATCAGCGTGCTCAGCGACCGCACGCAGACCATCCGCGCTTCCGTGCATGACGTGAAGATGGAACTGGCCGCCGCGATCGCGCTCGTCGTGATGGTCGTGTTCGTGTTCCTGCGGCGGCTCGAATTCACGCTGATTCCCGCCGTGACGGTGCCGTTCGCGCTGGTCGGCACGGTGGCGGGCATCTATGCGCTCGGTTTCTCGGTCAACAACCTCACGCTGATGGCGCTGACGGTGGCGACGGGCTTCGTCGTCGATGACGCGATCGTGATGCTCGAAAACGTGATGCGCCACATCGAGAACGGCGATACGCCTTTGGACGCCGCGTTAAAGGGCGCGCGGCAGATCGGCTTCACGATCCTGTCGATCTCGGTGGCGCTCGTTGCCGTGCTGATACCGCTGTTCTTCATGCCCGACGTGATAGGCCGGTTGTTCCGCGAGTTTGCGTTGACGCTGGCGATTGCGATCGTGATCTCCGCGTGGGTCTCGTTGACGCTCACGCCGATGATGGCCGCGCGCATGCTGCGTGCCGATCACGCCGCGAGCGACAGCGATGCCGCCGCAAAGGACTGGCTCGCGCGTTTGAATCGCGGCTATCTGCGTGTACTCGATTGGGCGTTCGCGCAGCGCCTCGTGGTGCTGCTGGGTGTTGCTGCCGCGACGCTGCTGACAGTCGTGCTGTTCGTGGTGCTGCCGAAGGGTTTGTTCCCGGTGCAGGACACGGGCCTGATCGAAGGGATTTCGCTGGGTTCGCCGCGCGCGTCGTTCGAGCGGATGGCGGCTTCGACGCGCACGCTGGCGGGCCGTGTCGCGAGCGATAGCGCGGTGGCCAATGTGTCGTCGTTCGTCGGCATCGACCAGAACAATCCGACCATCAACCAGGGCCGCATGCTCATCAGCCTGAAAGATGGCGATTCGAGCCGCTCCGTGATTCAAAGGCTCACGCAAGATGCCGCGGAGCGCGCCGACCTCAAGCTCTATCTGCATCCCGTGCAGGACTTGACGCTCGACGATCAGATCAACGCGAACAGCTACCGCGTCGGCGTGCAGGCGACTGATCGCGCCGAACTCAACGAATGGACGCAGCGCCTGCTCGCTGCGCTACGAGCCGACCCGATGTTCACCGACGTGCAGAGCCAGGCGCAACAGCAAGGCAACGTGGTGAAGTTCGACTTCGACCGCGCGACGGCATCGCGGCTTGGTCTTACCGCGCAGGACATCGACAACGCGCTGTACGACGCGTTCGGCGACCGGCAGATTTCGACTATCTATACGCACGTGAACCAGTATCACGTGACGTTGGGCGCGGACGTGCGGGTGGTTGGCGAGTCGCCGCTCGCGTTGCTCGACGGGCTGTATGTGGGCACGACTAGCGCCTCATCGACTTCTTCTTCCACTTCGACATCGACCAGCACGTCGACATCGCTCTCGCCGCTGTCTAGCATCGCGACCGCGACGGTCGGCGCCGCGCCGTTGACGATTCAACGCCAGGCACAGTTTCCATACGCGGATGTGTCGTTCAATCTCGCGGATGGCGTGACGCTCGGCACGGCCATCGACCGTATCGAGGCGATCGAAGCGAAGCTGAACCCGCCCGCAAGCGTGCAGATGAACCTCGAAGGCGCGGCGCAGCTTTACAGCACGTCGCTCGGCAACGAAGCCTTGTTGCTGGTCGGCGCGTTGATCGCCGTGTATATCCTGCTCGGCATCCTGTACGAAAGCCTGATCCATCCGCTGACGATTCTCTCGACGCTGCCTTCCGCCGCATGCGGCGCGCTCGCGGCGCTGTTGTTCTGCGGCGGCGAGCTGGACATCATCGGTCTGATCGGCATCGTGCTGCTGGTCGGCATCGTGATGAAAAACGCGATCATGATGGTCGACTTCGCGCTCGAACAGGAGCGCACGCTCGGCCTCACCGCGCACGACGCGATGCGCCGCGCGTGCGAACTGCGCTTCCGGCCGATCCTGATGACGACCTGCGCATCGTTGTTCGGCGCGCTGCCACTCGCGCTCGGCACGGGTATGGGCCACGAATTGCGGCAGCCGCTCGGCATCGCGATCATCGGTGGGCTAGTGGTGAGTCAGTTGCTCACGCTGTTCTCGACGCCCGTGATCTTCCTCGCGCTGCATCGTCTTGCGACGCGTGCCGCGATCACGCCGTCCGGCGATACGAACGCGAGCTAAAGCATGAATCTGTCCGCTCCGTTCATTCGCCGTCCCGTCGGCACGATGCTGCTTGCGATCGGTCTCGCGCTGTTCGGCATCGTCGCGTTCCGGCTGCTGCCTGTCGCGGCGCTGCCGTCGGTGGACTTTCCTGTCGTGATGGTCAGCGCGACGCTTTCGGGCGCGAATCCCGACACGGTCGCCAAGACCGTGACGGCGCCGCTCGAACGCGCCTTCGGCTCGATTGCGGGCCTCACGCAGATGACGTCGCAAAGCTCGTCGGGTTCGTCGCAGATCGTGTTGCAGTTCGATCTGAACCGCGACATCGACGGCGCCGCGCGCGACGTGCAGGCGGCGATCAACGCCGCGCGCAGCAATCTGCCCACGACGCTCACGCAAACGCCGACTTATCGCAAGATGAATCCGGCTGCCGCGCCCGTGATGATCGTCGGGCTGACGTCGGATACGGTGGGCGTCGGGCAGATGTACGACTATGCGTCGTCGGTGCTGCAACAGAAGCTGTTGCAGGTGCAAGGCGTCGGCGATGTGACCGTGGGCGGCGGCGCGCTGCCGGCGGTGCGCGTCGAACTGAATCCGGATCAGCTGAGCCACTACGGCATCGCGCTCGACTCCGTGCGTACTGCGTTGGCGAACGCGAGCGTCGATCTGCCGAAGGGCGCCGTCAGCATGAACGGCGAGCACTATGTGCTGGGCGCGAACGATCAGTTGATGGAACCCGCCGACTACAAGCCGCTCGTGATCCGCACGCACGACGGCACGGTGGTGCATGTCACCGATGTCGCGCAAGTGGTGAAGTCGACGGAAGACCTGCGCAACTATGGCCTCGCGAACGGAAAGCCGGCGGTGCTGCTGATCGTGTCGAAGCAGCCGAACGCGAACGTGATCAAGACCGTCGATGCGATTCGCGCCACGCTGCCGCAACTCGCCGCGAGTTTGCCGTCGACGGTGAAGCTGAACGTCGTGCTGGACGGCACGCAGACGATCCGCTCGTCGGTGTTCGATGTCAAAGTCTCGCTGCTGGCGGCCGTGCTGCTGGTGACGGCAGTGTCGTACGCGTTCTTCCGCGACTGGCGCAGCACGCTCATCCCGGCGATCACCGTGCCGCTCGCGCTCGCGGGCACGTTCACCGCGATGTACTTCCTCGGCTACAGCCTGAACAACCTGTCGCTGATGGCGCTGACGATCTCGACGGGCTTCGTGGTCGACGACGCGATCGTCGTCGTCGAAAACATCATGCGGCATCTGGATCAGGGCAAGTCGCCGCTCGCCGCCGCGCTCGACGGCACGCGCGAAGTCGGCTTCACGGTGCTGACGATCAGCGTGTCGCTGGTGGTTGTGTTTCTGCCGCTCATCATGATGAGCGGTCTGGTTGGGCGGCTGTTCCGCGAGTTCTCGGTGTCGCTGGCGATTGCGATCCTGATTTCGATGGTCATTTCGCTGACGCTCGCGCCGACGCTCGGGCGTCTGTTGTTGCGCCATGTGCCGCACAAGCAGAGCGAAGGCGCGTTGGGGCCGCGTGTCGAACGCGCTTACGGGCGCAGTCTGCGCTGGGCGCTGCGTCATCCGAAGACGATGCTTGTCGTCACTGTGTTCCTGCTGTTCGCCAATGTCGGCATGGTGGCCGTGATGCCGAAAGGCTTTTTCCCGATCGAAGACACGGGGCGGCTGATGGGCAACGTTCAGGCGTCGCAGAGCATTTCATTTCAGGCGATGAAGCAGAAGTTCGATGAAATCAACAAGCGCATTCTGCAGAACCCGGATGTGCAATCGGTGTCGGGCTATGTCGGCGGACGCAATGCGGTGAGCAACAGCATGATGTTCATTACGCTCAAGCCGTTGTCGGAACGCAAGCACAACGCGAATCAGGTGATCGCCGATCTGAGCCATCGTACGGCCGACATTCCCGGCGTGCGTCTGTTGATGCAATCCGCGCAGGACCTGATGTTCGGCGCGCGGCAAAGCTCGGCGCAGTTTCAATACTCGGTGACGGCGGAGAATCAGGACGAACTGGATACGTGGGTGCCGCGCATCGAGGCGAAGCTGCGCGCGCTGCCGCAACTGCGCGACGTGAATGCCGACGTGCAGAGCGCAAGTCTTTCGATGATGCTGCAGGTGAATCGCGACGCGGCGGCGCGCATGGGCGTGCCGTTCGAAGCAATCGACGATGCATTGAACGACGCGTTCAGCCAGCGCCAGATTGCGACGGTTTATGGCCCGGCGAACCAGTATCACGTGGTGATGGAGGTCGCACCGCAGTATTGGCAAGACCCGAAGACGTTGGACACGTTGTACGTGCCTGCGACGAACGCGACCAGTACCTCAAGTACATCTTCCTCAACAAACGCAACACTGGTTCCACTATCCGCGCTCGCCACACGCACGCTGTCGCACGCGCCCGTCACGATCGCGCACGACAACCAGTTTCCCGCTGTCACGCTGTCGTACAACCTGCGCGAAGGCGTGTCGATGAGCGATGCGAATGCGGCCATCAAGGCGGCCGTCGCGTCGCTGAATCTGCCGAACACGATTTTGCCGGCGTTCGCGGGGCAAGGCGCGATGATGCAGCAGTCGGGCGGCAGCGAAGTGCTGCTGATCATCGGCGCGTTGATTGCCGTGTATATCGCGCTCGGCATTCTGTACGAGAACCTGATTCATCCGCTGACGATACTCTCGACACTGCCTTCAGCGGGCCTCGGCGCACTGATCGCGCTCTACGTATGCGGCTATGAACTGACGATCATCGCGCTGATCGGCATCGTGCTGCTGATCGGTATCGTGAAGAAGAACGCGATCATGATGGTCGACTTCGCGGTCACGTACGAACGGGAACAAGGCGCGAGCGCGGAAGAGTCGATCTATCAGGCGTGCCTCACGCGCTTCCGGCCGATCATGATGACGACGCTCGCCGCGCTGTTCGGCGCGGTGCCGCTGATCGTCAGTTCGGGCTATGGGCACGAGTTTCGTCATCCGCTCGGCGTCGCGATTCTCGGTGGCCTGATGGTCAGCCAGTTGCTGACGCTCTTCACGACGCCCGTGATTTACCTCTGGCTCGACCGCTTCAACGGCCGCCGCGCCTCACGTAACGGAAACCCTTCATGATGGACAAAGCAACGCGCACGATGCGGCGTGTGCATCGAACGATCGTGGCTGCCGCCATTGCGACTCTGTGCGCTGGCTGCGCAATCGGCCCCGACTACAAAAAGCCCGACGTCGCCGTGCCCGCCACATTCAAGGAAATGAGCAGCCCCGACGCGAGCGGAATGTGGCAACAGGCGCAGCCAGATCCGGCGGCATCGCTCGACAGCCGCTGGTGGACGATGTTCGGCGACCAGACGCTCAACGATCTGTGCGAGCGCGCATTGAAGGCGAACCAGACGCTTGCGCAGTACGACGCGGCGTATCGCTCCGCGCGCGCCCAGGTGGCGTCGGCACGCGCGAGCCTGTTTCCGACGGTGTCATTCGCAGGCTCGGGCACGCGTTCGGGCAGCGGCAGCACGACGCAGGTATCGTCGAGCGGAACCGTCAGCAGCTATGCGTCGAAGAGCGTGTCGGCGCAACTGGAGGCGAGCTGGGAGCCGGATTTGTGGGGCAGCGTGCGGCGCTCCGTCGAAGCGAGCGAGGCGAGCGCGCAGGCATCGGATGCGCAACTGGCAGGCGAACGCCTGAGCGTGCTCGCGACACTGGCCGTCGACTATTTCACCGTTCGGGCCGCCGACGCCGATCTCGCGATCCTCGATGAAGAACGCCGGATCGACGCCGAACTGCTCGCGCTGACGGAAGCAAAGTATAAGCACGGCGTGTCGTCATATGACGATGTGCGCACCGCACACAACACGCTGCAAGCCATCGACGAAAGCATCGCGAGCGCGCAACTCACGCGCCGTCAGTATGAGCATGCGATTGCCGTGCTGATCGGCGAAGCGCCTGCCGCGTTCTCGTTACCGGTGCAGGCGGACTATCGGTTCGACTTGCCTGCGCTGCCCGTTTCGCTGCCGTCTGCGTTGTTGCAGCGGCGGCCTGACGTCGTGCAGGCCGAACGCACGGTTGCGCAATACAACGCGAAGATCGGCGTCGCGAAGGCGGGCTATTTCCCGACCATCACACTATCGGCGGATGGCGGCTGGAGCGGCACCTCGCTTGCGCATCTAGTCTCGCTGCCGACGCGCTTCTGGTCGCTTGGATTCGACGTTGCGCAAACGGTGTTCGACGCTGGCGCGACGAGCGCGTCGGTGCGCGCTGCCCGCGCCAACTACGATCAGGAAGTCGCCGCGTACCGGCAGACGGTGTTGAGCGCGTTCCAGGACGTCGAAGACTATTTGAGCGCAGTGCAGATCGCGACGCGCCAGGCGGCGGCATCGACCGACGTTGCGCAACGCAGCGGCGAACTCGCGGCCAGTCAGCAGCGCAATTTCGCAGCGGGGACATCTAGCCGCATCGACGTGCTCGATACGAAATTGACGCAAGTACAGGACCGCAAGATCGCGCTCGATTACAGCAGCACCGCGCTACAGAACGCCGTCATGCTCGTGAAAGCATTGGGCGGCGGCTGGGATGGCGACGTGAAAACCGCGAAGGCGGCGGAAGCCTCTGAATAGTGAAGTGTGCCGCATGCGGCGCATATGACGTGTACCGCTTTGCTCGTGACGATTTATTGGTTCGTCGCGCGCATGGGCGTTGCTAAAGTCGCGGCTCATCATCGATATCGGCGATGAGCCGTTGCACGCCGCTACACGCATAACTATCAGAAGGTCTTTACCATGAAAATCCGATTCGCTGGCGCTGTCATCATGGGGTTGATGCTCGCCGCTTCCAGTGCGGCGCATGCCGACCGTCTCGACGACATCAAGAAGGCGGGCGTGCTGCGCGTCGCGACCTTCGACAGTAATCCGCCGTTTGGCTTCGTCGATCCGAAGAACAATCAGATCGTCGGACTCGATGTCGATTACGCGCGCGCCGTCGCAGACAAGCTCGGCGTGAAGCTCGAAATCCAGCCGACCAATCCCGCCAACCGCATTGCGTTTCTGAAGTCGGGCAAGGTCGATCTGGTGTTCGCGAACTTCACGATCACCGACGAGCGCAAGAAAGAGGTCGACTTCAGCACGCCGTATTTTGCGTCGGGCACGCAGTTCATCGCGAAGAAGGGCGTGCTTAAGACGCCGCAGCAACTGAACAGCCTGCGCGTCGGCGCTGATAAGGGCACGACGAACGAGCAGCAGGTTCGCGCGCAATTCCCGGGCGCGACGATCGTCGCGTATGACGACACGCCGTTCGCATTCGCCGCGCTGCGCACGGGCAACGTGCAGGCGATCACGCAGGACGGCCCGAAGCTCGTCGCGCTGCTGGCGAACGTGCCGGACAAGGCAAACTACGAAATTTCGCCGTTCACGATTTCCAACGACTACGAAGGCGTGGGCGTGCCGAAGGGCGAGACGCGTCTGTTGAACGTGGTCGATGACACGCTCAAGGGACTCGAAGCGAACGGCACGGCGGGCAAGATCTACGATCAGTGGTTCGGTCCGACCAGCCGCGCGCCGTTGCCGCGTCTGTTCAAGATCGGCGATCCGCAGAAGAGCTGAACCACGTATGAACGGCTGGCTGGAACCGAAGTACGTCGGGTGGCTCGCGCACGGCTTTTTGATGACGTTGCTGTTGTCGGCGTGCGTGATCGTGTCGGCGACGCTGTTGGGTTTCGCACTCGCGATGGCGCGCAACGCGCGTAACGGCTTCGTTACGCGCGTTGCTGCGCTGTATGTGCTCGTCTTTCGCAACTCGCCGTTGCTCGTGCAACTGCTGTTCTGGTACTTCGGCGCGGCGACATTGCTGCCGCAAAGCTGGATGGAATGGCTCAACACGCCGCATACGCTTTCCTTGTGGACGTTCACGCTTGCATGGCCGCCGTTCGAATTCGTCGCGGGCTGGATCGGATTGACGTGTTATGCGACGACGTTCGTCGGTGAAGAATTTCGCGCGGGAATGCGCGGCGTCAAGGACGGGCAGTATCAGGCCGCCGCCGCGTTGGGACTCGCGCCGCTCGGCACGTTTCGCTACGTGATCCTGCCGCAGGCGATCCGTATTGCGACGCCGCCGCTTGCAGGGCAATACATGAACATCGTGAAGAACTCGTCGCTGACGATGGCGATCGGTCTCGCGGAACTGTCATACACATCGCGGCAAGTCGATACGGAAACGTTCAAGACGTTCCAGGCGTTCGGCGCTGCGACGGTTCTCTATATCGCGACCATCGCGGCGATCGAAGTCGGTTTGCTTCTCTGGAAGCGCCGCAGCGCGCACGCGTGGCAGCGAGGCACCGCATGAGCGCAATCGACTGGTTGCCGACGTTGCGTTATCTGCTGCTAGGCACGTTTCCGAATGGCCCGCTTGGTGGGGCCGCGTTGACGCTGGTGATGTCGATTGTGTCGGCGCTGCTGTCCGCTTTGGTCGGACTCGCGGGCGGCATTGCACTGTCGATGACGCGCGGCGCGGCGCATCTCGCGCTGATTGCAGTGGTTGGCTTTTTCCGCGCGATTCCCGTCCTGATGCTGATCTTCTGGACCTTCTTTCTGATGCCGATGCTGCTGCACATCGACGTGCCCGGACTCGCGACGGTCGTATGCGCGCTGGCGCTGATCGGCGGCGCGTATCTGTCGCATTCGGTGCAGGCGGGCATCGCCGCCGTCCGCGCGGGGCAAGAGCAGGCGGCGTTGTCGCTGGGCCTCACGCGCTGGCAGGCGTTGCGCTATGTGCTGCTGCCGCAGGCCGTTCGGATCATGACGCCGTCGTTCGTGAACCAGTGGGTGTCGCTGATCAAGGATACGTCGCTGGCGTATATCGTCGGCGTGCCCGAGTTCACGTTTCTCGCCAACCAGGTCAATAACCGGCTGATGGTCTATCCCGTGCAGATATTCCTGTTCGTCGGTCTGGTTTATCTGCTGCTGTGCTCCGCGCTGCAATTTTGCGCGACGCGCCTGCTCGATGCCGGGCGGCGTCGAAATACGCCCGACGCGCACTCGCGAATCACCCGGTTCTCTCATGTCCAATCCGCCGATTCCTGAATCCAAAACCGCTCCCGCGTTGCCGCGTCGCCGGATGCTCGGCGGGCTGGCGCTCTCCGCGCTGGTCGCGCCCGGCGTGAAGGCAGCGACGCTGTTGCGCCCGCTGGACGTCGATCCGTGGACGCAAACGCCCGGTGCGCCGATCCTCGATCATCCGTACGGACAACCGTCGCCGCGCGAAGCGAACGTGGTGCGCCGCGCGGCGCGCGCGTGGCCGATGCCGGGCGCGGCCTCGTCGCTCACGCCACTCGCGGACCTGCACGGCACGATCACGCCGAACGGGCTCGTGTACGAGCGTCATCATTCTGGCGTGCCGGATATCGATCCCGACGCGCATCGCCTCGTCGTGCATGGCCTCGTGCGCGAGCCGAAGCTGTTCACGATGGATGATCTGCTGCGTCTGCCGTCCGAGTCGCGGATTCATTTCCTGGAATGTTCGGGCAACACGGGGAGCGAATGGAAAGGCCCGAGCGGCCTGCCTGTGCAGATCACGCACGGACTGCTGTCGTGTTGCGAATGGACGGGTGTGCGTCTTTCGACCCTGCTCGAAGCGACAGGCGGACTCGCGGCGGCGACGGACGGACGCGCGCCGAAATGGCTGCTCGCCGAAGGCGCCGATGCTGCCGCGATGACGCGCAGCTTGCCACTCGACCGGATTCTCGACCGGGCGCTCATCGTCTATGCGCAAAACGGCGAGCGTCTCCGGCCCGAGAACGGTTATCCGCTGCGGCTGCTTGTGCCGGGCTTCGAAGGCAATACGAACGTGAAGTGGCTGCGGCGTCTGAAGATCGTCGATGCGCCGCTGGAGACGCGCGAGGAAACGTCGAAATACACGGGACTGCTGCCGGATGGAAGCGCGCGGCAGTTCGCGTTCGAGATGGACGCGAAGTCGGTGATTACGCGGCCTTCGTCGGGGCAAAAGCTGACGGTGCGCGGCTTTTATCCGATCGTCGGTCTCGCGTGGTCGGGGCGCGGCGCGATTCGCCGGGTCGAAGTATCGACGGATGGCGGGAGGACGTGGCAGGACGCGGCGCTCGACGACACGCCGCGCGATCGCGCGTTGACGCGTTTTCAATCGGGCTGGGTCTGGAACGGTGAGCCAGCCGCCATTCTGTCGCGCGCCACGGATTCGACCGGTTATGTGCAGCCGACGCGCGAGACTCTCGTGCAGGCGCGCGGGCTGAACTCGAACTATCACTACAACGGCATCCACCAGTGGCGCATCGGCGCCGATGGAAGCGTGAAAAATGCTTAAGTCCATTTTTCGAGTGTCTTTGCTTTGCGCGTCGCTGGCTGCGTGTTCGGCTTCGTTGACCGCGTCGCATGATGCGCAACGGCCCGCGTTGAATGCGGATCTGCGCAAATCGGCCGATGCGATCGGCACGCCCGTCAGCGATGCCGACATCGCCGCGTGGAATATCGACGTCGCGCCCGATGGCCACGGTTTGCCTGCGGGCAGCGGTGATGTCGCGATGGGCGGCAAGATCTTCGCGGCCAAATGCGCGGCGTGCCATGGCGCGAAGGGAGAAGGGCTGATCGGCGATCAACTGATTGGCGGACGCGGCACGCTTACCTCAGCGAATCCGAAGCGCACAGTAGGCAGCTATTGGCCATATGCGACGACGCTGTTCGACTACATCCGCCGCGCGATGCCGTACAACGCGCCGCAATCGCTGAGCGCCGATGAAGTCTATGCGGTGAGTGCGTGGATTCTGAACCAGAACGGCATCGTGCCCGACGATGCGCGTCTCGATGCGCATTCGCTGGCGTCGGTTCGCATGCCCAATCGCGACGGCTTCGTTGCTGATCCGCGACCGGGGCGTCTGTAGCCGACTCGCCCCGTCGCGCGTAGAACAACCGGTCAGGCCGTCTGCGCAAGTTGCGCAGCTTGTACCGATCGTGCCGAGAACTGGTTCTCCGGACGCGGTAGTCCCAGATGATCGCGCAGCGTGCGGCCCGCGTATTCAGTCCGAAACAGTCCACGCCGCTGCAATTCCGGCACGACCAGTTCGGCGAACTCGCTCAGCCCGCCAGGCAGCCACGGCGACATGATGTTGAAGCCATCGGCGCCTTCTTCTTCGAACCATTGCTGCAACTGGTCGGCGATGCTCTGCGGCGTGCCGATCACCTGCTGATGCCCACGCGCACCCGCGATGCGCAGATATAGCTGGCGTATCGTCAGATTGTCGCGGCGCGCGAGGTCGAGCAGAAGCCGTTGCCGGCTCTTGCCGCCATTGGTTTCCGGCAACTCCGGCACAGGCCCGTCGACGTCGTACTTCGACAGATCGACGCCACCCGACATATTCGACAGCAACTGCAATCCGACAGTCGGATGAATCAGGTCTTGCAACGCGTCGAACTTGTCTTGCGCCTCCTGCTGCGTCCTGCCGATCACGGGAAAAATGCCGGGCATGATCTTCAGATGCTCGGGCCGGCGTCCATAGCGCGCGAGCCGGCCTTTCACGTCGCGATAGAAATGCTTCGCTTCGGCGAGCGTCTGGTGCGCGACGAAAATTACTTCGGCCGTTTGCGCGGCGAGTTCCTTGCCTGCATCGGATGCACCCGCCTGAATCACGACGGGCCGTCCCTGCGGCGAACGCGCGACGTTCAACGGCCCGCGTACCTTGAAATGCTTGCCGCGATAGTCGAGCACGTGGACCTTGTCGGGATCGAAATAGACGCCGCTCGCCTTGTCGCGAAGGAACGCGTCGTCGTCCCAGCTATCCCACAGGCCCGTCACCACGTCGTGGAATTCTTTCGCGCGCTCGTAGCGCAGCGCGTGGTCCGGATGCTTGTCGAAGCCGAAATTGTGCGCCTCCGTCTCCGTGCTCGACGTGACGAGATTCCAGCCGGAGCGGCCGCCGCTCAGATGATCGAGCGAAGCAAACTTGCGCGCGACGTTGTACGGCTCGTTGAACGTCGTGGAAACCGTGGCGACCAGACCGATATGCGAAGTCACGACGGACAGCGCGGACAGTAGCGTCAGCGGCTCGAAGTGATCCGCGCGTGCCGTACGCGACAGCGACGGCAGATGCGTGTCGCGCACGCTGACGCTGTCGGCGAAGAAGATCGCGTCGAATTTCGCGCGCTCGGCGATCTGCGCGAGTTGCGCGTAGTGCGCGAAGTCGAGGCCGCCCGTCGCGTGCGTGTCGGGGTGTCGCCATGCGGCGATGTGATGTCCTGTTTCCATCAGGAATGCGCCGAGGCTGATCTGTCTTTGGTGTTGTCGTGCTTCGCTCACTGTAGTTTCCTTGATCGACGTCGAAAGAAATTGGGCTTCACCACGCGAGGCGCCATTCGGTGATGCGCGGTTCATGCACGCTCGCACGCAGGCCGCTGCCAGGCGTGTCGTGATCGGCGGGCACGGGCCGGTCGGTGAAATCGGCGAGAATCTGCTCGCGCAGTCGTACGAAACGCGCATCGCCGCGCTCGCGCGGGCGTGGCAGATCGACATGGGCGATGCGCTTCACGCGGCCTGGACGCGGCGCCATCGTCACGACGCGGTCGCCCAGATAGATCGCTTCGTCGACGTCGTGCGTGACGAGAATCATCGTAATCCGCTCGTGCTGCCAGATGCGCTGCAATTCGTTTTGCAGGCGGCCGCGCGTCAATGCGTCGAGCGCGCCGAACGGTTCGTCGAGCAACAGCACGCGTGGCCGGTTCACGAGCCCTCGGGCAATCGCGACGCGCTGCGCCATGCCGCCCGACAACTGATGCGGATACGCATGCTCGAAGCCTTCGAGGCCAACGAGCGCAACATGCTCGGCGACGGCGTCGCGCTTTTGCTGTGTCGAAAGCGGCGCGTTGCGCAACGCGGCGAGAATGTTCTGCGAAGCCGTGAGCCACGGGAACAGCCGGTGATCCTGAAACACGATGCCGCGTTCGAGCGACGTGTCGCGCACCCGCTCGCCGTCCACGCTGATATCGCCGCGAAAGTCGCGGTCGAGCCCAGCGACGAGGCGCAGCAGCGTCGACTTACCGCAACCGCTGGCGCCGAGCACGCTGACGAATTCGCCTTGCGCGATATCGAGCGAGATGTCGTCGAGCACGAGCAAGGTGCCGTTCGCTTCGTCCTGTTGCGCGTAGCGTTTGCTGACGTTGCGGATGCGGATGCCTTCGGAGACTGTCGTCGTCATATGCCGTTACCTGAATGTTGATGTCATGCAGCGGCGCGTTCGCGCGATGCACCGCTGCGCCGCGCAAGCACGCGCCGTTCGACGCCGCGCGCAAGCGCGTTGAGCGCCCAGCCCGTGATGCCGACGACGATGATTCCAAACAGCACGAGATCCATCCTGAACTGCTCGCTGCCGTCGATCAGCGTGTTGCCGATCCCGCTGCCCGCGACGAGCAGATATTCGGCGCCGAGCGTCGCGAGCCACGAGTAGATCAGCGCGAGATAGATGCCCGTGAAGATCGACGGCAGCGCGGCGGGAAGAATCACGAAGCGCGCCATTTGCAGGCGCGAATAGCGAAACGCGCGAGCGACTTCGACATAGCGCGGCGACACGGCGTGAATGCCGTCGCAGGTGTGCGCGGCGACGGGCAGCACCGCGGCCAGCGACAGGAACACGACTTTCGCCATGTCGCCGAGACCGAACCACACGGAGATCAGCGGTATCCATGCGAACAGCGAGATTTGCTTGAAGGTGTCGAAGGTCGGGCCGATCAGTCGTGTGGCGATGCGCGAGAAACCGAGCATCGCGCCGAGCAGCAGGCCGCCCGCCGTGCCGATCACGAAGCCGCTCGCTTCACGCGCGAGCGAAGCCGACAGCGCGCGCAGCAACGCGCCGCTTTGAATCTGCTGCACCGCAGTGCGCGCGACATCGACAGGGCTGACGAGCAAGCCGCTCTTGACGAGATGCAAGGCCGACACGAGCCACCACAGCGCGAACGCGGCGAGCGGCAGCACAAGGCCGCGCAAGTTGAGTGTGGAAAGACGCTGTTTGAGTGCGGACTGACGTTCGGGCTTTACGGGAGCGTCGCAACTGCACGGCGGCGGTCCGCTGGGTTTGCGCTGCGAAAAAAGACGTGGAAGCGGACGTGTGGAAGGCATGACGTGTGTCCTCGATCGAATGATTCACTCGCGAAATGCCGATGGTTGTCCGCGCCGCAGACGGGCTTCGAGTGCATCGAGCGCGCGGTTGATCGCAAAGCCGATTGCGCCGACGATCACGACGGAAGCCATCACCAGGTCGAGCTGAAACAACTGCCGGCCATACACGATCAGATAGCCGAGCCCTTCCGACGACGCCACCAGTTCGACCACGACGAGCGCAAGCCACGCCTTGGTGAACGCGAGCCGCACGCCCGTGGCGAGTGTCGGCACGGCGGCGGGCAGCACGACATACACGACGCGCTGCAAACGGCTGTAGCCGAATACGCGCGCAACTTCATCGAGCGTGGCGGGCGTGTTCCGCACGCCTTGCATCGTGCTCAACGTAACGGGCACAAGCGCGGCATGTGCGATCAGGATGTACTTCAACGGCTCGCCGACGCCGACCAGCAACAGCAGAAACGGCAGCCAGCCCAATACGGGAATTTGCACGAGCGCATTGAAGGCGGGCAGCACGTAGGCTTCGACGGTGCGCGACAAACCCAATGCCGCGCCGATGAAGAAGCCCGCGAGCGCACCGACGCCGAAGCCGACCAGCACGCGTTGCAGGCTGACCAGTGTGTTGCGCGCCAGGTCGCCGCTGATCGCGAGTTCGTACAGCGTGTCGAATACCTGTTGCGGCGGCGGAAGAATTTGCGGCGCGATCCAGCCGCGCGCGCAGCCGACGCTCCATAGCGCAAACAGCGCGGCAGGCAGCAACCACGGAGCGAGATGCCACACGATCGCGCGCACGCGCCGTTGTATCTGCTCCGACGTCGGGCTTGCCTGCTCCTGGTCCGATCTGGCGCGCTTCGTAATAGCCGGCCACTGGTCTATCGCCTTGCTCATCGCGGACCCCATCAACCCAGCGGTTTGCCTTGCGCGTCGTAACGCGTCCAGTAGTGCTCGAGCGACTGTGTGCGCAGTGCGTTGTCGAGATAGCGCGTCTCGAACCAGCCGTCGACTTCGACGGGTTGGCGGATCAGCTTCAGTTTGAGCGCGTCGCTCGCCACGGCCTTGTAGCGCGCGACGATAAACGGATCGACGAGCGGCGAGTTGCGCGACTTCAGAGGCTGGTTGGCGAACTCCGCCTGCCACGACGCGTAGGTGACGCCGCTCTTCGCCCACAGCTTGAAGAGCGCGTCGCGGTTCGCTTCGTCTGACGACCATTGCGCGCCTTTGACGAAGCCATTGACCACGCGCTGCACGATGTCGGGATGCGCGCGGTCGAAGTCGTCGAGCACGAGCAAATGCGACTGTCGCGTGAATTGCGGGCCGTCCGTCTGCGATTCGTAGATGATCTTCGCGAGACCCTGATCGCGGAGCTTGTAGAGGTGATAGTCGTTGACCGACGCGTCGATGCCCTTCGACGACAACGCAGCCAGCGAACTCGCCGAGTCGAGATTGATCACGCGCAGGTCGCGTTCGTCGAGCTGGTTCGCGGCGAGCACGTTGTCCGCGACGAGTTGCAGATTGGTGCCGCGAAAGATCGACACGCGCCGGCCTTTCAGATCCTTCACCGACTGCACGGGCGAATCGGGCGGCACGGCGATCTTCACACCGACGCGCACGCCCGATTCGAGCAGAATGCGCGTCTTCAGGCCATTCGCGCGGCCGAGCACGGAAGGCAGATCGCCCTGAAAAGCGAAGTCCAGCGATTTGTCGGCGATGGCTTCGTTGACGGCGGGCCCCGCGCCCTTGAAGAACAGCCATTCGACCTTGATGCCGTCGGCGGCGAATTCCTTTTCGAGCAATTGCAACTGCTGCACCGTCGCGGCGGGCGAGCCGCCGAACGTGGGCGGATCGCCCGCGCCTTGCTGCGCGACGCCGATGCGGATCACGGCAGGTTTATCGGCGTGTGCCTGCGGCACGGTGAAGGCGAGCGCGGTCGCAAGCAGAACGGACTTCACGAGCGTGAAGGTGCGGCGGAATCGGTTGTCCATTGAATGAGCGAATGCAAACGGAAGAAGGGATGAAGGGCGGACGCCGATGGTGGCGAACCGTCGCCGCGATTAGTGCGCGAGCGGTTTGCGAGCCGTGGTGAAGATCATGCGGCGCGTCAACTGCAGACCACGCGGACCGCGATGCGACTCGAGCGCGTCGGCGAGGTGCTCGCGCAGACGCGCAACGTGTGGATCGGGCAGCGACGACAGGAAATTGCCGAAGGAACTCGCACGGCTGAACGACAGCACGTCGTCGACGTTGTCGAATGCGTCGTCGAACTCGCGGATTTCGTTGAGCGTGGGTTCGAAGCCCACGGAAGCCACTAGCGTTGCCGTGCTTTCGCGCGTGAGCTTGTTCGGTGCGCCGATCTCCGCTTGCTGCGAGACCGGGTCTTCGGCGATCAGCGCGTGCAGCACGCGATGCAAGTCGTGTGGCACGTCTGCGGGCATGGTCGTGAAGCCGATCCGGCCGCCGGGCTTCAGCACGCGCCACGCTTCGCGCAACGCCGCTTGCTGGTCCGGTATCCAGTGAATCACGCTGTTCAGGTAGACGACGTCGAAGTGCGCGTCGGCGATTCCCGCGAGTTGCTCGGCACGGCCGACGCGCGCCGCGAAACGGCCTTGCGCGCGTTGCAGCGCGCGCTCGACACGCAGCGGCAACGGATCAATGCCGAGCACTTCGCCCTGTGCGCCGACACGCTGCGCGGCCGATTCCGTCAGGCGGCCCGTGCCGCAGCCAATGTCGAGCACGCGTTCGCCTTCGCGCAGGTCGAGCGCGTCGAGCAGTTGCAGACCATGATTGAACTGGCGGATGCCGAGGCGATCGTATTCGTCGGCAAGCGTGGCGGAATCGAGCTGCAGGCTGGGTGCTTTCGACATGGGAATGAGCGCAGTGGTCGTCTTTGAGCGCTCATTCTTGTCGACGCAGTACGTCACGACAAGAAAGCATTCGAGCTATTCATATGCGCTGCGATGCTTTCCTGTCACGTTCTGGTGCGGCTGCGCTTGTTATCGTGAACAGGCATCTGCAACAGTGAACGATGCGGATGCCTGACCCGTTGATTCGCCGCTAACGTATGTCAATGCCGTGTGTCAGTGCGTGCTCAGTTCGTCAATGCCTCGCGTTCGAGTTCGCGCAGCGGAATGTGACGTACATCGCGCCCCTTGACGACGAACACGACGAATTCGGCAATGTTCTTCGCGTGATCGCCGATCCGCTCCAACGCCTTCGCGATAAACAGATATTCGAGCGCGACCGAAACGGTGCGCGGCGTCTCGTTCATGTGTGTCACGAGCCGCTGGACGAATGCGCGGAATACATCGTCGATGGCCTTGTCGTCGCGCACGATCTGCGCGGCGGCCACGGCGTCCATGCGCGCAAACGCGTCGAGCACCCGATGCAGGATCGACGACGCCAGTTCACCGCACTGCTTCAGCTCGGCCAGCGAGATGGACGGCATTCCGCCATATTCGTCGATGCGCCGCATACGTTTGGAGATCTTGCGCGCTTCGTCGCCCATGCGTTCGAGGTTGGTGACGCACTTCGACATGGCCATCAATAGCCGCAGGTCGCGTGCAGCCGGCTGACGGCGCGCGATCACGCGGTGTATTTCTTCATCGATTTCGATTTCGAGCGCGTTCAACTCACGCTCGCTGTCGCGAATGGCTTCGACGAGCGCGGGGTCATAGGCGTCGAGCAACGACAGACAGCGGGTAATTTGCCGTTCGACTACGCCGCCCATTTCCAGCAGGTTGGTCGATAGCATGTTGAGCGCAGCGTCGAACTGACTGGAGAGATGCTTGTCGGACATGATGCGCCCCCTTGCCACACAGGCTCTATGTAGTGTGATGCGGTATCACCGCTTGTCGCCACACTGCGTCGAATTCCGCAGCGTAGAAAACCGTATATATCGTTTCATGTTAACGATGCAAAATTACACATGCAAGCGGGGTTATACCGACGCGCAAGGTCGCGTTGCCTGCGGGCAACGGGTCGGAGGGAGCAGGGGAGCGTTCGCGGCCGTTCGCGGACGGCCAGACGGCCACGACAGCGCTATTTGCCAACAGGCGGGATCGGAATCATCCCGGGGAATACATACGCCTGCAACATCGCAATCACGCCGATTAGCGCGGCGCCGGCAATGGAATGGAAGAATACCGTGCGGAAAATCGGTCCGAGCGCGAACGAACGCTCCTTCGGATCGTCATAGCAGGCCGCGCAGGCGACCATGATCGACTGCGCGTCGATCATTTTGCCCATTACACCGCCCGTCGAGTTCGTCGCCACGATCAGGATTGGGTTCAGGTTGAGCTGCTGCGCGGTGATGCGTTGCAGGCTGCCGAACAGCGCGTTCGACGCCGTGTCGGAGCCTGTCAGGAACACGCCGAGCCAACCGAGGAACGCCGCGAAGAACGGATAGAGCACGCCCGCCCCCGTGAACGCGAGGCCGAGCACGGCGTCGGTGCCGGAGTAGCGCGTTAGGAATCCAAGGCCCAGCACCTGGGCGATCACCAGCACGGGGATTTTCATGCGGCGCATGGTCTGAATGAAGGCGTCTTTCCATTGCGTTGCGCTCAGTCTCAGCACGAGGCCCGACAGCACGGCGGCGACAAAAACGCCCGTTCCCGCCGCCGACAGCCAGTTGATCGTGAAGCGCGCCGCTTCCGCTTTTGCGTTGGCGGCCACGACGGGCGGCATCCGCTGCACGAGGTTGTGCAGCGCGGGCATGTCCCAGACGGGCAGCGACAGCGTGCCTTTGAACGGCGAGCCGAGCAGCGTCGTCGAAAACGTGACGCCCGCGAACAGGTTGTTGAGCAGCTTCTTGAACTCAGGCACGCCCCACAGCGCGCAACAGGCGATCAGGATCACCCACGGCATCCACGCATAGACCGTTTGCGCCGCCGAGTACTTGTACTTCCATTCGCCGCGGTCTGTCACGACGGGTGTCGTGCTCTTGCCGGCGCGCGCGAGCGCTTCGCGTTCATCGCGCAGCAGAAAGCGCGTTTTCGGGTGCCACACGAAGCGCAGGAACAACGCCGTGCAGATCACCGAGAACACGCCGGATACGACGTCCGTCATCAGATGCAGCGCGGGGCTGCCCGACGCGTAGAACTGCATGAGCGCGAACGAGCCGCCTGCGCATAGCATCGCGGGCCAGACTTCGAAGACTTCTTTCCACGTGCCGCCTTCCATCTTCACGAAGGTCGCGACCAGCCAGAAAGGCACGAGGACCGAGACGAACGGCAATTGATGGCCCGCCATCGCCGACAGCGTGACCTGATCGAGTTCGCTCACGGCCGCGAGCGTGACGATCGGCGTGCCGATCGCGCCCCACGCGACGGGTGCCGTATTCGCCAGCAGATTGAGCACTGCGGACTGGAAAGGCCTGAAACCGAGCCCGACCATCACGGCGCCGGCGATCGCGACAGGCGTGCCGAAGCCCGATGTGCCTTCGATGATCGCGCCGAACGAGAAAGCGATCAGCACGCATTGCAGCCGCCGATCGAAGGAAATATGGACGATCGACTCCTTGACGATCTCGAACTTGCCCGTCACGACGCTCATCGTGTACAGGAACATCGCGGCGAGCACGATCCAGATGATGCCGAGAAAGCCGGAAAGCGAACCGAGCGCAAACGCGGAAACGGCCGACGCCACCGGCATCCTGAAGACCAGACACGAGATGATGAACGCGGCGATGACGCCGAAAAACGCCGCATACGGCGCGGAGATGCCCAGATGCACGTTGCCCTGCGCATCGCGGTGGCGGTGCAGGGCGATGAAGTAGAGCAGCGTCAGAATCGGGATCGCGGCAACGATCGTGGAAAGGAATGCATTGCCCAACGGGTTATAGGTCTGCTGGTACATGGCTTACCTTCCTGATCCAAGGATTCACGTTCATCCGGCAACGGACGACCCGCGCCGGAGCGGCGCTCGATCCTTACAGATTCCCGACCGATGCTTGTGGTATAGCGGGACGCATCGCGGATTTCAAGTTTTGGGGCCACCACGGCGCATGTTTGCGAGGCGTTTGTGGGCGCGGAAGGAAATGTCGATGCGTGGTCAATGAGTTGGGCAAGTGTCGTGCGTTGCGACACCGCCGCAGCCGGTGTGATGCGCGGCGCACAAAAAAACAACGCGGTGCGTTGCCGCTTTAACAACGGCAATCGCACCGCGCATTCAACAGCCGCAAACGCGGCAACCGCTCAAGCCAGATCGAAGCGGTCCAGGTTCATCACCTTCACCCACGCTGCAACGAAGTCGCGCGTGAACTTCTCCTGCGCGTCCTCGCTCGCATAGACCTCGCAAAGCGCGCGCAACTGCGCGTGCGAACCGAAGATCAGATCGACGCGCGTGCCCGTCCACTTCACTTCGCCCGTTCGGCGGTCGGCACCTTCGAACACCTCGCGCGCGGGTGTCGTAGGCGTCCATTCCGTGCCCATGTCGAGCAGGTTGCGGAAGAAGTCGTTGGTCAGCGTTTCGGGCCGTTTCGTGAAGACACCGTGCGAATCGGCGCCCGTGTGTACGTTCAGCACGCGCAAGCCGCCGATCAACACCGTCATCTCCGGCGCGGTCAGCGTCAGCCGTTGCGCCTTGTCGATCAGCAGCGCTTCCGCCGGCACGTTGTACTTGCCCTTGAGGAAATTGCGGAAGCCATCGGCGACCGGCTCCAGCACGGCGACGGATTGCACGTCGGTCTGTTCCTGCGACGCGTCCATGCGTCCCGGCGTGAACGGCACGCTGACGAGCTGCCCGGCACTCTTCGCGGCCTGCTCGATCGCCGCGCCGCCCGCCAGCACGATCAGATCGGCGAGCGAAATCTTCTTGCCGCCGGCCGCCGCGCCATTGAACTCGCTCTGGATGCCTTCGAGCGTTTTCAGCACCTTCGCCAGTTGCTCGGGCTGATTGGCCGCCCAATCCTTCTGCGGCACAAGGCGGATGCGCGCGCCATTGGCGCCACCGCGCATGTCCGAGCCGCGGAACGTCGACGCCGCCGCCCACGCCGTCGACACCAGCTGCGCGACGGAAAGCCCCGAAGCCAGAATCTTCTGCTTCAGTGACGCAATGTCGTTGGAATCGACCAACGGATGATTCACGGCGGGAATCGGGTCTTGCCACAGCAGTTGTTCGGCGGGCACTTCCGGGCCGAGATAGCGGGCGCGCGGCCCCATGTCGCGGTGCGTCAGCTTGAACCAGGCGCGCGCGAAGGCGTCGGCGAACTCATCCGGGTTCTGCATGAAGCGCCGCGAAATCTTTTCGTACTCGGGGTCGAGGCGCAGCGACAGGTCGGTGGTGAGCATCGTCGGCAGCAGCTTTTTCGACGGATCGTGCGCGTGCGGGATCGTGGCCGTCGCGCCCTTGGCGACCCACTGGTTCGCGCCGGCGGGGCTCTTGGTCAATTCCCATTCATGGCCGAACAGGTTCTCGAAGAACCCCATGCCCCACTGCGTCGGCGTGGCCGTCCAGGTCACTTCCAGGCCGCTCGTGATCGTGTCGCCGCCCTTGCCGCTGCCGAAGCTGCTTTTCCAGCCCAACCCCTGGTTTTCGAGTTCGGCGGCTTCGGGTTCCACGCCGACGTTATCGGCGGGACCGGCGCCGTGCGTTTTACCGAAAGTGTGGCCGCCCGCGATCAGCGCGACGGTTTCCTCGTCGTTCATCGCCATGCGCGCGAAGGTTTCGCGGATGTCGTGCGCGGCGGCGAGCGGATCGGGATTGCCGTCCGGGCCTTCCGGGTTCACGTAGATCAGGCCCATCTGCACGGCGCCGAGCGGGTTCTCCAGATTCCGCCCGCTATCGGTGCGGCTGGCTTCTTCGCCGTGCAGTTCCTCGTCGGCGACGAGCACGCCTTCGTCGCCTGCGTCGCGGGGCGCGGCGGCTTTGCCGTAGCGGACGTCGCCGCCGAGCCAGGTTTTTTCATTACCCCAGTAGACGTCCTGGTCCGGTTCCCACGTGTCCTCGCGACCGCCCGCGAAGCCGAAGGTCTTGAAGCCCATGGTTTCGAGCGCGACATTGCCGGACAGGATCAGCAGATCGGCCCACGAGATTTTCTGGCCGTATTTCTGTTTGACTGGCCACAGCAGGCGGCGGGCTTTGTCGAGGCTGACATTGTCCGGCCAACTGTTTAGGGGCGCGAAACGCTGCTGGCCGCGACCGCCGCCTCCGCGTCCGTCGCCCGTGCGGTACGTGCCGGCGCTGTGCCATGCCATGCGAATGAACAGCGGTCCATAGTGGCCAAAGTCGGCGGGCCACCAGTCCTGCGAGTCGGTCATCAGCGCCGCGAGGTCTTTCTTGACGGCGGCGAGGTCGAGGCTCTTGAATGCCTCGGCGTAGTCGAAATCCTTGTCCAGCGGATTGGACCGGCTGGAATGCTGGCTGAGCAGGTCCAGCCGAAGTTGCTTTGGCCACCAGTCGCGATTGGTTGTTCCGCCGCCGGCGGCATGAATGAACGGGCACTTTGCATCGTTTGACATGCGTCGTCTCCTTGGGAGATGTCTCCACTATGCGTTTTACGATGGTGTCGGGCTTGTGCGACAGATCGCCGTCCTGCGCCCGCACCTCGGGTTACAAGCGCGGCGGTATGTGCGATTACGCATATCGCCGCGTTGTCGGCGCATCTGTTCGGTTTCAATATATGCGACGGCGAAGGGCAACTGAATTCGTTTGCGGCAATCCCGCCAATAGCTCGCCGCTATAGCGCGGGAGCGGATTCACAGCGCCCTTGCGCTGATATGCGGTGCCGTATCGCCTATTCTTTTTGGGTTTGCGTGACAGTTCGCCTTGATTCCATTTGAGTGCGCGATGAACCGTGAGGAGCGGAACATGGAAGACGTGGATGTGCTCGTCGTCGGCGCTGGTCCCGTCGGCTTGCTGCTTGGCACCGAATTGCAGCGCGACGGTGTCGCCGTGAGCGTGATCGACGGGATGCCGGCGAGAGGGTTCTTCTGCAAGGCGCTCGGCATCACGCCTCGCACGCTGGAGATTTTCGACGATCTGGGAATCGTTGATCGCGCAATCGAGGCGGGTGTCTGGCTTACGGGCGTCGAAACGTGGGTCGACGGGGCGATGGTGCCTGCGCGCAGCATGCATGTGCCGGAGCAGGACTTGCCGTACGGGTCGCTTTCGCTTGCGCAGTACGAGACGGAGCGGCTGCTCGAAGCGGCGTTCACCGAGCACGGCGGACGTGTGAACTATGGGTTCACGCTCGACAGCTTCGTCGAAACGGGCGACGGGGTCGAAGCGTTTCTGACGGGGCCACACGGCGAGGCACGCACGGTGCGCTGCCGATGGCTCGTCGGATGTGACGGCGCGCATAGCAAGGTGCGTTCGGCATTGGGGCTGTCGTACGAAGGCGCGCAATTTCCGCAGACTTTTGCGCTCGCTGACGTGGATGTCGACTGGGATCATCCGCGCGGGCCCATGTACCGCTTCGAATGGAGCGACGCGGCGCGCGCGAAAACCAGCGTGGCCGCGGTGCCGGTTCGCGGATCGGCGCGGCGCTACCGGTTGTCGATGATCGTGCCGGACGAGCATTCAGCTTCGCTGGCGGGCGTTGCCGCACCTGATTTCGACACGATGTGCGCCCTGCTGTTGCCCTCGCTGCCGGAAGGCACGCGTTTGTCTTCGATGCGCTGGTCGTCGGTGTATCGGGTGAGTCATCGCATCGCGTCCGAGTATGGACATGGCCGCGTGTTCATTGCGGGCGACGCCGCGCATATTCATCCGCCCGTCGGCGGCCAGGGGATGAACACGGGATTGCAGGACGCGCACAACCTCGCGTGGAAACTCGCGCACGTGGCGAAAGGTCTTGCGCATCCTGCGTTGCTTGATAGCTATTCGGCGGAACGGCATCCCGTCGGCGTGGACGTCGTTCAGTCGACGAGCGCCGCGCTCAACGCCGTGCTCGCCCGCCAGGCCGCCAATCCGGCCATGCGCGAGACCCAGTTGCTGGTTACGTATCGCGGCAGTCCGATCGTCGCCGACATGTGCGCGGATGCGGACCCGGAGTTGCCAGCGCCGGGCGACCGGCTGCCGGATGTGTATGGTTTGGCGCAGCGTTTTGTGGGGCGTCCACGGCGATTGCAGGAGTTTGTCGGGCATGGACGGCATGTGCTGCTTGGTTATGTCGATGCGGCTGACGCGCAGGTCGAAGCGTTTGCCGATGGCTGTCGGGCGCTTGCCGAGTTGCTGCCTGGTGTAGCGTCGACTGTGCTGGTTGCGGCGCCGGGCTGCGAAGTGCCCGGCGGCGAACTGATGACGGTTTTGACGGATACGAACGGCGAGTTTGCGGCGACGTTTCGCGCATCCGGCGGCGCGGCGTGGATCGTGCGGCCGGATGGGCATATCGGATGGAGAAGCAGCAGTTGCTCGGGCGATGCGGTGAAAAGCTGGGGACGAATGCTTCGCGGCTAAGCCCGACCAACGCAGAAAACCCATCCGCGTCGCGCCATAAGAGGTACACCCGCAAACAAGACATCGGTTCGCGCATAGACAAATTCTCGGGCGTGTCAAAAACGATACTGCAGGCATCCCACCCCACGCCCGAGGTCCTCATGTCCACGCCTGCCCGCGCCCGCTGGCCGTATGTGTTTGTCTCCGCGTTTCTCGGCACGGCCATCGAGCAATACGATTTCCTTCTGTACGGCACGGCCTCGGCGCTCGTGTTCAACCGGCTCTTTTTCCCGAACCTCGATCCGCTCGCCGGCACGATTGCCTCGCTCGGCACCTACGCGGCGGGCTATTTCGCGCGCGGCGCGGGGGCGTTGATCTGCGGGCACTTCGGCGACAGGATCGGCCGCAAGACGCTGTTGATGGTCACGCTGCTCGTGATGGGCATCGCGTCGACGCTGGTCGGCTGTTTGCCGACTTACGCGTCCATCGGCATCTGGGCGCCGATCCTGCTAACGACGCTGCGCGTGCTGCAAGGCTTCGCCATCGGCGGCGAGCAGAGCGGGGCGATCGTGCTCGGCGTCGAGAGCGCGCCGGCGCATCGCCGTGGACTTTACGGCAGCTGGAGCAACTCGGGCAGCTACGGCGGCGTGCTGCTGTCGACGGGCGCGTTGCTGCTGACTTCGCTATTGCCCGAGCCTGCGTTTCTGTCATGGGGCTGGCGTCTGCCGTTTCTGTTTAGCGCGGTGCTGGTGGTGATCGGGCTTGTTGGCCGCGCGCGTCTGCCGGAAACCGTCGAATTCGCGCAATTGCAGGCGCGTCACGGCGTGGCCCGCTTTCCGCTCAGAGACCTGATGCGCGACCACGCGCGCGCGGTGTTGATCGTCTTCATGGCGCGGCTGGGTGAAATTACGTGGTCGGTGTTCGTGGTGCTGTTCGCGGTCGCGTATGTCACGGTGCAGCTCAAGCTGCCGAAATCCGTGATTCTTGGCGCGATCATGAGTGGCGCGGCGCTCGGCGTTTTCATGGTGCCGTTCTTTGCGGCGCTGTCGGACCGCATCGGACGAAAGCCGATCTATCTCGCCGGACTGGTTACATGCGCGCTTTATGTGTGGCCGTTCTTTACGATGCTCAATACGCGCGATCCTATGTGGATCACCGTCGCCGTCGTGCTCGCGCTCGGCGTCGTGCATCCGATGATGTACGGCCCGCAAGGCGGCTTCTTCGCCGATATGTTCGACGTGCGCGTGCGTTTTTCGGGTGTATCGATTGGTGCGATCGGCGCGATTGTCGGCGGCGGGATTAATCCGTTGATCTGTTCGTCGTTGCTCGCGCAAGGACACGGCAATCCGAACGCGGTGGCGACTTACATTACCGCGAGCGCGCTCGTCGCTGCGTGCTTCACGTTCTTTGCTCCGCGCCGCCCGCTCGATGCAACGCACGCGGAACCGTTAACGCAGGCGCCGGAGATCCGCCCGAACCCGCTGGGCGACACACGTTCCGCGTGATGCACCGCGAAGCAAACACGCTTTCCAAATGGAGTAGTCAATGAATGAACACGACAGAGAACTGAACGACGGCCTCGCGGCGAAGATGGACCGCAAGCTCGAACAGGGCGTGTGGGACGCGCACCAGAAAATTGCGCTCGCGTGCCGCATGCTCGCGTACGAGGGCCATTCCGAAACGCTCGCCGGACAGATCACCGTGCGCGAATCCGATGGCACGTTTCTGACCACGGCGATGGCGTACGGCTTCGACGAAGCCACGCGCAGCAACGTGATCCGCATCGACGACGAGATGAACGTGATCGAAGGCCGCGGCATGGCCAATCCGGCGATCCGTTTTCACCTGTGGATCTACCGGCGGCGGCCCGACGTGAACTGCATCGTGCATACGCATCCGCCGTACGTGAACGCGCTGTCGATGACGGGACGTCCGCTCGAAGTCGCGCACATGGACGCCACGCCGTTTCACGACGACTGCGCGTTCCTGCGTGAATGGCCCGGCTTGCCGATCGGCGATAGCGAAGGCGAGATCATTTCGACGGCGCTCGGCAGCAAGCGTGTGATTCTGCTGGCGAACCACGGGTTTCTCGCGGCGACTGCTTCGCTGGAAGAATCGGCGTATCTGTCGATGCTGATTGAGCGCGCGGCGCGCAGCCAGATTCTTGCGCAGTCAGTGGGCGAACTGAAACCCATCGACGCCGCGCGCGCAAAAGAGTCGCACGATTTTCTGCTGCTGCCGAGCATCGTCAAGTCGAGCTTTGCGCTGTTCGCACGACGCGTGATCAAGCGGGAGCCGGACGTGCTGTTCTGAGGGCGGAGTGGGCCGGAAACACATGCGAGAATGGGCCGTTGCGATCTCATGATTTTCCAGCGGCGTCCAGGCCGGGAGGATTTCGCCATGCCCGACAGTTCCGCGTTTCGTCTGCCCTATGCGCCGACGCTTTTCCCGATGCCGTCGAGCGGTATCGACGAGTTGAAGCGTTCGCTCGATTACATCGTGATGCCGGGCGAACTGCTGTTCGACGGACAGGTCGCGCAAGACGAGTTGCGCGCATGCCGGCTGACAGGCGGCGGCGTACTCGCGACGGCACATATGGGCCGCCAGGAAGTGCGGCACGACAACGACCATCTGCGCTGGCTTACGGGCGACGACGTCGTCGTGCTGGTCGCGCTGGCCGGGCGCGGCACAGTCACCCAGCAAGGCTGCACGCTGCCGTTCGCAAAGGGCGATATCACGTTTCGGCGTGTACGCGTGCCGTCGGTTGCGCGTATCGAAGAGCCCGCGCATCTGCTGATGATCCGTTTGCCGATTGCGCGTTTTCTTGGTCAGGCGGTTTCGCGGTACGCGCAGTTTCGTCCACAGCGGGCGGATGCTGCATCGGGCATCGTGAAGAGCCTGCGTTGTTTCGTCGACGAGGTGTTGCCTTCGTTCGAGAGCATGAGTCCCGTCACGCTCGCCGCTGCCGAAGAAGCGCTGGTTGCGTTGCTCGGCGCGGCGTATCGGGAAGCGGAGGAAATCGCGCAGCGCACTGGCCGCGAGGCGGCGCCAACCGTCGCGCAACCGCTGCGCTGGGTGCAACTGACCCGGTTTATCGAAGCGAATCTGTGCGACCCGGAACTGGATGTCGAAGCGTGCGCGATGGCGTTGGGTGTCTCGAAGCGCTACGTACACAAGCTGTTTGAAGCGCTCGATCTGCAGTATGGGAAATACGTGTTGCAGCAAAGGCTCGCGCGGTGTCGCGATGAGTTGGTCAATCCGTTGTTAGCCGGTTTATCGATCGAACAGATTGCGTATCGCAATGGCTTCAATGACGCGGCGCATTTCAGCAGGCGTTTCCGCGATGGCTATGGCGTGTCGCCGCGTGAGTTTCGCAAGCGCGAGAGCTTGCTTTGAACGGTGCCTTCCGGAGCGGCCACCGCCCCACTGATGTTTGATAATGCTTGTCAAGCGTTGCTCTGGTGCAACAGGCGGGAGGTACGGTGTGGCGCGCAGGCTACACGCGGGCGGGCTTGGCAGGGGCGGCGGGAGAAATGAACGTTGCTACGGCGATACAAACGCTTGCATTACACGAATAGGGGTTTATACTGATCTCTGTCTCCTCCATGTCTCCTCCTGATATGGATTCAGCCCACCACTTGGTGGGCTTTTCTTTTTTTCCCCTCGGTATGCGCACGGCGTGTTGGCTTTTCAGTTACGGGCCAAAGAACGTCTGGCAAAAGTGGCCAGGTACGCGGCATTGCGCCGTTTCTGTCTGGCCGGCTTGCGGTTGATTCACTGTCGAACAACCGGCGATCAGGTACGCCAACAGGCACATCATCCCTGCGCGTGCGTCCCTTCTTCGGCGGATGAAGAACCCGGGCATGTTGTACCTCGAAGCGCGTATCGGGCGAAGCACCGGGGCCAGCGTTTGCCGCAAGCCCCGGTTCGGCTTCCATCCAATCGATGTTACGCGCTCGCAGTCAACCGCTCCGGCGTCCGATAGTCGTTGAGCAACCGCTCCTTCTTCTTCGCCGCTGCCTGGATATTGCGTTCCTTCACGTGACCGAAGCCGCGAATATCGTCCGGCAGGCTGGCGAGCTGGAGCGCCAAGGGAAGGCGATCAACAGAGAGCGTCGCGCAAAACTCGTCGACCAGCGCGATGTACTCCGCAATCAGTTGCCGCTCGCCGCGCCGCTCGGCCGTCTTGCCGAATACATCCAGCGCGGTGCCGCGCAGTCCCTTCATACGTGCGAGCGCACGGAAGACGGGCAGCATCCACGGGCCGAAGCTTTTCTTCTGCAAGTTCCCACGTTCGTCGCGCTTCGCGAGCAACGGCGGCGCGAGATGGAAGCTCAGCTTGTAATCGCGGCCCGGTTCGCCCTCGAACTGTTGGCGCAGTTTGTCCAGATAAGCGGGATCCGCGTACAGGCGAGCGACTTCATACTCATCCTTGTAGGCCATCAGTTTCGCGAGGCCCGTCGCCACGGCGCGCGTGAGCGGCAGTTTCGCGTTGCCTGCGACCTGCGTTTCCTTCGCGTGGATACGGTCGATCACGTCGCGATATCGCTGCGCATACGCTGCGTTCTGGTACGCCGTCAACAGCGCTTCACGCGATGCGATCAGCTTGTCGAGCGATTCCGGCATCTGCATGACGATCGCCTGCTGCGCGACAGCCGGCTTGAGCAGCGCCTGCATAGCCGCCTCGCCATGATGCGCGATATATCGTCCCCAATTGAACGCCTGCTGGTTCTTCTCGACCGATACGCCGTTGAGTTCGATCGCGCGCACAAGACTCGACAGCTGCAGCGGCAGCCAGCCTTTCTGCCACGCGAAGCCAAGCAGCAGCGGATTGCTATAGATCGTGTCGCCGAGCAGTTTCAGCGCGAGCGCATTGGCGTCGATGAAGGCGCATCCTTCGCCGATGCTGTCGCGCAGTCCCGCTTCCGTCTGCGTGCCCGGGAAAGTCCACTTCGGGTTCTTGACGAATTCGGCCGTCGGCGTCGCACCGCTGTTGATCGCGGCAACCGTCACGCCGTGTTGCGTGCGCGACAGCACATCGTTCGACGCCGACACGATCGCGTCGCAACCGATCACAAGCCGCGCTTCGCCCGTCGCGATGCGCGTCGCGTGCAACGCATCGGGCGAGGACGCGACCTGCACGTGGCTGAGCACGGCGCCGCCCTTTTGCGCGAGGCCAGCCATGTCGAGCACGGTGACGCCCTTGCGTTCGATATGCGCGGCCATGCCGATCAGGCCGCCGATCGTCACGACGCCCGTGCCGCCGACGCCCGTCACGAGAATGCCGTACGGTCTTGCAAGCGCCGGTAGCGATGGCATCGGCAGCGTATCGAACTCGCCATTGACAGCGCCGCTGCCGCGCGCGGCCTGAGGCTTGCGAAGCTGCGCGCCTTCAGCCGTGACGAAGCTCGGACAAAAGCCCTTCACGCAAGAAAAGTCCTTGTTGCACGACGACTGGTTGATCTTGCGCTTCGTGCCGAGCGGCGTATCGAGCGGCTCGACGGAGAGGCAGTTCGATTGAACCGAGCAATCGCCGCAGCCTTCGCACACGGCATCGTTGATGAACGCACGGCGCGCCGGATCAGGATACGCACCGCGTTTGCGCCGCCGCCGTTTCTCGGTCGCGCAAGTCTGGTCGTAGATCAGCACGGTCGTGCCGGGCATATCGCGCAGCGCGCGCTGCACGGTATCGAGCTGATCGCGATGATGGACATCGACGCCCGCGGGCAACACGATGCCCGAGTGATACTTCTGCGGCTCGTCGGTGACGATGACGATGCGCTTTGCGCCCTCGGCATGCACCTGATGCGCGATCTGCGGCACGGTCAGCACGCCGTCGACGGGCTGACCGCCCGTCATCGCGACGGCATCGTTGTAAAGAATCTTGTACGTGATGTTCGCGTTCGCCGCGATCGCCGCGCGAACCGCCAGCAGCCCGGAGTGGAAGTACGTGCCATCGCCGAGATTGACGAACACGTGCTTATCGCCGGAGAAATGCATCTGGCCGATCCACGCGACCCCTTCGCCGCCCATCTGGCTGAAGGTTTCCGTCTTGCGGTCCATCCACATCGACATGTAGTGACAACCGATGCCCGCGAGCGCGCGCGAGCCTTCAGGCACGTTAGTCGACGTGTTGTGCGGGCAGCCGGAGCAGAACCACGGCTTGCGTTC
Source organism: Paraburkholderia steynii (assembly GCF_900100565.1). Taxonomy (NCBI): domain Bacteria; kingdom Pseudomonadati; phylum Pseudomonadota; class Betaproteobacteria; order Burkholderiales; family Burkholderiaceae; genus Paraburkholderia; species Paraburkholderia steynii. The sequence continues at coordinate 95,779 of NZ_FNDI01000014.1, forward strand.
GACGGACACGCGCGGCTTCGCCGCTTCGCGCTCTTTCGCTTCGATGATTGCGACGCGTGCGAGCATCCGCGCGCGCACGTCGTCGGGCAGGTCCGCGCGCGACAGACGCCGCGCCACGGCCTTCGCAATCAGCGCCGGCGACAGTTCGTAATGCGCGGGCAGCAGCCAGTCGCCGCGCGGCACCGACCATTCGCCGCCTTCGTTGTCGCGCTCGTCGAACTTGCCATAGATCTTTGGCCGTACGTCCTCGCGCCAGTTGTATAGCTCTTCCTTCAGCGCGTATTCGAGAATCTGGCGCTTTTCTTCCACGACGAGAATTTCTTCCAGACCCGTCGCGAATGAACGTGCATCCTGCGCGTCGAGCGGCCACACGCAGCCGACTTTCAGTACACGCAAGCCAATTTGAGCGCAGGTGTCTTCATCGAGGCCCAGGTCGCTGAGCGCCTGGCGCACGTCGAGATAGGCCTTGCCCGCCGTGATGATGCCGAAGCGCGGCGTCGGTGAATCGATCACGACGCGGTTCAGCTTGTTCGCGCGGACATAGGCGAGCGCCGCATACCATTTCTCGTCGAGCAGCCGCGCTTCCTGCGCGAGCGGCGCATCGGGCCAGCGGATGTTGAGGCCGCCCTCGGGCATCGTGTAATCGGTCGGCGTGACGATTTCGACGCGGTCCGGATCGAGATCGATCGACGCCGTGGATTCGATCACGTCCGTCACGCACTTCATCGCGACCCAAAGGCCCGAGTAGCGGCTCATCGCCCAGCCGTGCAACCCGTAGTCGAGATATTCCTGCACGTTCGCCGGATACAGCACGGGAATGCCCGCCGCGATGAACGCGTGCTCCGACTGATGCGCAACCGACGACGACTTCGCCGCGTGATCGTCGCCCGCCAGCACGAGCACGCCGCCGCGCGCGTCGCTGCCAGCGGAATTCGCGTGCTTGAACACGTCGCCCGTACGGTCGACGCCGGGGCCTTTGCCGTACCACATGCCGAATACGCCGTCGCGCGTCGCGCCCGGCCACAGGTTGATCTGCTGCGTGCCCCAGACGGACGTCGCGGCCAGATCTTCGTTGACGCCGGGCTGGAAGACGATGTCGTTGTCCTGCAGATGCTTTTTTGCTTTCCACAGCGACTGATCGAGCGCGCCCAGCGGCGAGCCGCGATAGCCGGAAATGAAGCCTGCCGTGTTGAGCCCGGCCTTACGGTCGCGTGCTTTTTGCAGCATCGGAAGACGCACCAGCGCCTGCGTGCCGCTGATATACACACGGCCTTTCTCGAGCGTGTACTTGTCTTCAAGCGTGACGGGCGTGTCGGGTGTTTCGGTCGCTAGGTCGGATGCGACGGCTAGATCGGGCGCATTCATGGCAGGGCTGTCTCCGGGGAATGTGTTTTTCGCCGAGTATAGAAAGCCGAATTGCTATCGTAAAATCACAAATAGACAATTCCGGTATTCGAAAATCAGATGGCGTTCGATCTCACACTCCGGCAGTTGCGTTACTTCGTGGCCGCGGCGCAAACGGGCCAGTTCTCGATGGCGGCGGCCAACGAGCACGTGTCGCAATCGGCGATCACCAACGCGGTGCTCGCACTGGAAAGCGGTCTCGGCACGCGGCTGTTCGAGCGGCTGCCGCAGGGCGTCACGCTCACGCCGGACGGCCAGGATTTCTACAACCACGCGCGCCGCGTGCTCGACGCCGCGCGCGACGCCGTCCACATGCCGCCGTTCCGCTCGCACGATATGCGCGGGACCGTGCGCATTGCCGCTTCGTATACGGTGCTGGGCTATTTCCTGCCCGAACTGCTGGCGCGTTTTCGCGCGACGTATCCGTTCATCGAGTTCGACTTGCGCGACATGGAGCGGGCGGATATCGAGCGCGCCGTGCTCGATGGCGATGTCGAGATCGGCGTGGTGCTGCTGTCGAATGTCGAAAAGCTCAGCCGGTTCGGCAGCCAGGTTTTGATCCGCTCGCGGCGACAATTGTGGCTCGCACCGTCGCATCCGCTGGCGCAGGTGGACGCGCCGTCGCTGAGGGACATCGCGGCGCATCCGTACATCCTGATTACGGTCGACGAGGGCGAGCAGTCGACGCTGCGTTACTGGAAGAAAAAGGGGATCGAGCCGAACATCGCGTTTCGCACGAGTTCGATGGAAGCGCTGCGCGGACTGGTCGCGCATGGTTTCGGCGTGACGGTGCTGTCGGATATGGTGTTCCGTCCGTGGTCGCTGGAAGGCAAGCGCATCGACGCGCGGCCCATCACGGACGTGGTGCCGCAAATGGATGCGGGCATGATCTGGCCGAAGGGCGCGCAGTTGAGCGGGCCGGCGACGGCGCTACAGCAGTTTCTGATTCACGCGTGCGGCACGTGAACGATGCCGCGCGCGGCGGCCCGCCTTGCAGGCCGCCGGCACACGCCAGACGTTGTTCAGTGTGAAATGCTCTCGAGCGATTTGCCGAGCGTTCGCGGGCCCATCAGGCCGATCGTGAAGATCACGAGTGTCATCGCGCCCGCAATGAAGACGAACACGCCTGCGACGCCGAAATCCTTCAGCGTGAACGCGATCACGAACGAACTGAACACCGCCGACAGACGGCTCCACGAATAGACGAAGCCCACTGCACGCGCGCGAATCGCCGTCGGATAGAGTTCCTGCTGATACGCGTGATAGGTGAACGAGATGATGTTGCCCGCCAGCGTCAGAAGCACGCCCAGTATCACGATCTCGACGGCCGATGCTGCCTGGCTGAAGAGCAGGCCCGCCACGATATTGAGCGCGGCCATACAGACGATCACATGTTTGCGTTCGAAGCGGTCCGCAATCCAGTAGCCGAGCAATGGCCCAAGCGGTGCCGCCAGGCCGATGACGGTCGTGTACAGCAAGCTGGACGTCACCGTGATGCCTTGCTTGACGAGCAGCGTCGGCACCCAGTTCGCGAAGCCAAAGAAACCGACTGTCTGGAAGATGTGGAAGATGATCAGCATCACGGTGCGCTTGCGATACGGCGGTTTCCACATATCGGCGAATCCGGCCTTGCGCGGGACGGGTTCAGACGGTCCCGGCTCGGGCAACGCCTGTCCGTGCTGCTGCGCGACTTTTTCTTCGAGTCGCGCGAGCACTTCGTCGGCTTCGCGAAGCCGGCCTTTGCCCGCCAGCCAGCGCGGACTTTCCGGAAGATTGCGCCTGAAGTACCAGACGAACAGCGCGCTGATGCCGCCGAGCAGCACGACCCATCGCCAGCCATCCACGCCAAACGGCGACGTGGGTACGAGCAGCCACGAAAGAAACGCGACGACAGGCACAGCCGAGAAGCCGATCGTCTGACAGATTGCGAACGCCCTGCCGCGCAGATGCTTCGGCGCGAGTTCGGACATGTAGGTGCCGATGGTAATCAGCTCGACGCCAATCCCCATACCCGAGATGAAGCGCCACAAGTTCAAACCGCTCGCCGTATCCTGAAAGGCCATCACCGTGTTCGCCGCGACGTACCACAGTAAAGACCACGTGAAGATCGCGCGTCGGCCGAAACGGTCGGCGAGAAAGCCGCACGCGATGGTGCCGACGAACAGTCCGCTGAACAGCGCAGCGATGAAGCTCGCGACGCCTGACGTGCCGAACAGACCCGTGGTGGTCGGCGTGAGAATGCCGCTCTTGACGAGACCGGGCGCGATGTAGCCCGTGAACAGAAGATCGTAGAGTTCGAAGAAGAAACCAAGGCTCAGCAGCAGGATCAGCTTCCAGACGGCGCGCGTCGCGGGAAGCCTGTCGAGGCGCGCCGAAATCGCGCCCGTAGCGGCCGCCGATGCCGTCTCGACGCGCGTTGGAATGTCAGTGGCGCGTAGATCCGAGGCGCCCTCCAGAATGGCCATGTCTGTCTCCTGTCTCGTAGTTTGAATGTTTCACGGCTCGTGCGACTGCTCGCTATCCGTAGTCGATCGCTCGGCGCTTCACGCGTACTGCTCCTGCAACTCGGCGAATGACGCGATCCGGCCCACAAGCGCGCTCGCGACGACAGTTGGCGGACTCGCAAGCCATACCTGACCAGGACCGGAGCGGCCGGGGAAATTGCGGTTGATCGCGCTGATCGTCACCTGGCTTGCATCCGTCGATGAACCCGGCCCGCAGTTCGCGCATGCGCCGCACGACGGTTGCAGCAGGATGGCGCCGACCTGCTCGAACGCGTCGATATAGCCGCGCCGCACGCAATAGTCCCTGACGTCGGAAGTGCCGAACTGCAGATAGAGCTTCACATCGGATGGCACGCGCATGCCGCGCGCGGCGGCCCATGCCAGCACCGCGTGATAGTGGTCGAAGTCCTCGCGCTTTCCCGCTGTACACGAACCGCCATACGCAATCTCGACGCGCGGACGTTGGGCAAGATCGCGCAGCGCAACGCCGTTGCCGGGGTCGCCGGGCGCGGCGAGCATCGGCGAAATCTGCGTGCAGTCGATCGCGATCACGTCGGCGTAGACTGCGTCCGGATCGCTGCGCATCCACGGTTCGACTACGAAGTCGATGCCGCGCCGTTCCTTGAGAAAGCGGATGGTTTCTTCATCGGGCGCGACGATACCGGTGAAGCCACCGAGTTCCGCCGTCATGTTCGTGAGAGTCGCGCGTTCGTCCGTCGTCAGTTGCGAGATTGCGGCGCCGGCGAACTCGAATATCTTGCCGACGCCCGCGCCGGCACGGATTCTCGGGTCGGCGAGCAGATGCAGCGCGAGATCCTTCGCCGTCACACCAGCCGGGACGGAGCCGTTGAAATCAACACGCAGCGATTGCGGCACGGTCATCCGTACCGCGCCCGTGACGAAAGCGTTCGCCATATCCGTCGTGCCGACACCGAACGCCACGCAGCCGAGCGCGCCGCTGTGCGGCGTGTGTGAATCCGTGCCGACGATGAGCTGACCCGGCAGCGCGTAGCGCTCCGCCATCATCGCGTGCGAGATGCCTTCGGAGCCTTCGCTAAGGGTGTCGCCGGTGGCGTTCAGGTAGCCGTGATTCGTCAAGCCGTAATCTTTGGCGAATTGCCGGTGTGCCTCCGACAGTTCGCGCACATCAGGCAGCAGACCGTTTCTCACGTGCAGTTCGCTCTTGTGCGAATAGGAGAGATGGTCTTCGAACGTGAGAATGGTCTCGGGCTGATGCAGCGACAATGGCTTGCCGAACGTCGCGTGCAGCATGTGCGTTGCCATACCCGTGTAGTACTCGTGGATAAAGCGCCAGTCGGCACGAACGAATACGCCGGAGCCGGGCGTCAGCGAATCGCCCGTACCTTCCGTGCGAAGCGCGTGGCGCTGCAGAATCTTGTGCGCCAGCGTGCGCGGTTCGGTATCGATGGAATCGACGGGACACGCGGCGATTTCGATGCGCTGCATATGCCGCGCGCCATAGCGCAACAGGCCGCCGCTTCTCAGGATCGACGCAGACAGGCTGTCGCGCGAAGCAACGAGTTCCTCGATGTCGATCGGCTCGCCGCGCTGGATGCGTTCGATCAGCCCGAAATCCGTCGACGTAAACAGCCCAAGGTTATCCGCGTTCTGTCGATAAATCCGTTCGAAGCTCTTCGCAATCACGAGCCGTATGCCCGCGCGATATTCCGCGACGGGACTGTGTTCGCGCGACGAACCTTTACCGTATCGATTGCCCGCGACCGTCACACAAAAGCCGCCAGTGCGGATCGCGTCGGGGCCGATCGGATTGCGATCTCCCGTGCGGAACCCGACGTATGGAAACCGGCCGAGACGTTCGTCGAAGCGGGTGAGCACGCTCATCGGCGTGATCTCGTCCGTCGATACGTCGTCTCTCAACGTTCCCGCCGATGCTTGCGTCAGATCGGAGCCGTCGAGTTGCCGTTCGATCCGTTCAGGATCGTCGCAAAGAAACAGTATCCGGCCCGTCAAATCCAGTTTCGCCATCTGATTTCTCCTTCAACGGGAAATCTAGACGGCGACGGCGTCGATCACGAAGTGCTCGATCGGCAAAGGGGACATCGCAAATCGCGATGTCCTCGTTAACCCTCGGCCTGAGAGAGTGAATCGATCAACGCCTGCACGGCTTTAAGGCGTGACGATTTTTTGAGCGCGTGAACCCGCAGGCTGCGGTTACGCGCCCACGTTTCATCGAGCGGCCGGCGCACGAAACCGCGCGATCCGGCGAAAGCGGACGCGGCGCTCGTCGGGACGATGCCGATGCCGAGCCCCGCTTCGACCATCCGGCATTGCGCATCGAAACTGTTGACCGTCACGGACAGATTGAGCGGCGTCCGAACCGCATCGGCGCGCTCCTTCAGCGTCTGATCGAGTGAGCCGCCCGCCTGCAGCGCGACGAGCGGAAAACGGATGACGTCGCTGAATGTCGGCGCATCGAGGGCGGCGAGTTCATGATCGAGCGGGAGCACGACCATCAGCGGATCATCGGCGAAGTGCCATGAATCCAGGCCTCCCGGTATCTTGCTGCTCGCCGAGATGCCCACGTCTGCGCGATCGTCCACGCACGCGCGAATCACTTCGTCGCTGATCTGCTCGGTCAACGCGATCTGTACGAGCGGGTAGCGGGCCTGAAAGGCTTTTAGGCGCTCGGGCAAAAAGCCGACGATCGCGGACGCATTCGCATACAGACGCACGACGCCGGCGACCTGGCCGCTGAGCGATTGAACCTCGCGCGCGAGCGACTGCAACTCGTCATGGACCGATACCGCACGCGAGAATGCGTGGCGCCCCGCCTCGGTCAACTCGACGCCAGCGGGCGAGCGGATCAGCAAAGGAAGGCCCATTGCGGATTCGAGATCCGCAATGCGTCTGCTCAGCGCCGAAGGAGCGATGTGATTGCGGCTGGCCGCCCGAGCGATGGAGCCTTCCTGCACGACGGATATGAACAGCTCCAGGCTGTACGGATCGATGCGCATGCTGCCGGACCTTGTCGACGTTCTTGGCTTGTGGGGCGGACTGATCGAGGCAGTCCGTCAGCGGCCATATTAACAGCGGCCCTTTTTGCGCCCGTGGCTGGTGGGCGCGTGATCCGACGAGCGAAGGCAAGGCGCCTCGACATTCAACGCGCAGGCGGCAGAAACCGGAGCAACGCACCCGTCACGACGGCAGGCTGCTCTTCGGCGACCCAATGGCCCGAGCCCTGCACATTGACCGCCTCGACATTCGTGGCGACATGCCGCAAATGATCGCCGATGATCGGCCCGAAGCTCCCCGCACCGCCGATGCCAAGCACCGGCATCGTCAGCTTCGTCGCGGAAAACGCCTGATTGGCCTTCACATCTTGCGGAAACGCGCGGTAGTACTCGAAGCCTGCGCGCAGCGCGCCCGGCATCGCGTATTCGCGGGCATAGGTTTCTTCAACTTCGTTCGTGAACGCGCGGGCATTCACCGCTTCCGAGTTGTGGAACCACTTCAGGTATTCGAGTTCGTGTCCGGCGATCAGCATCTCGGGCACGTCCTGCACCGAATAAAAGCGGAAGTGCCACGTGCGCGGCGTCTGTACGAGTTGATCCCATGGCTCGATGCCGGGCAGCGGCACGTCGAGAATCGCGAGCGTGCGAACGTCGTCAGGATGCTGCGCCGCATACGCATAAGCGACCATCCCGCCCATGTCGTGGCCGACGACGTTGACCTGCGGACCGAGGTTGAGCTTCGCGACGAGCGCGCGGATGTCCTCGGCGACGTTCGCCTTGTCGTAGCCTGTTGCGGGCTTCGACGTATCGCCGAGGCCGCGTAGATCCGGCGCGAGCACCGTATAGCCGCGCGCGACGAGTTGCGGCATCACGTAGCGCCACATGTACGACGTGGAGCCCCAACCGTGCAACAGCACGACGGGCGTGCCTTTCTTGTCGCCCTGCGCCAGAAGGTAGTGGTAACGCACGCCGTTCACGTCGACCTTGCCGTCGACGATTTTTGCGGTCGCGGTCGAGATGGCCGCCGATGTAGTCGGCAGATAGTCGTCATTGGTGGCAGCGTGGGCGTGATGCGCCGCGCCCGTCAAAACAATCGACGCGGCGAGCAAAGCGGAGATAAACGTATTGCGCATGATGATTCCAGTCGTCCTGAAGGGCGAACATGTGCGAAAGCCGGGATGGCAATGCCGGCACGCTGTCAACGACACCGTGCGGCGACTGGAATCGATAGTAGGGAGGTGCCGGCCAATTGACGTACGTGTTTGCCGATGAACTCGTTGCATCGGATCGAACATGTCGGCAATGCCGGCGGAGGGCTGACTGGACGTGACGGCCGCCTCGGGCCGTTTCTATGCAAAGCTGGCTGGAGCGCGCGCTGGGCGCGCAACCACTACGCTTTCGGAGCGACCGACGCTCCCGCGATCCCATGTCTCGCCAGCGCGTCGGCGACAAACCCGGAAGCCTTCATCTCTTCGACAAACGCATGCAACGCTGCCGCCGCCGCTTGCCCACGGCTCTTCGGCGTACCCATTGCCTGCTGGATCACCATGAACCGTTCGTCGAGCAGCCGAAGTCCGCTGGCCTTCTTCGCATCGGCTTCGAGCTGCTGCTTCACGCCCGCAGCGACTTCGAGATTCTGTTCGAGGAACGTCTGTACGACAGCGGGTGACGTCGGCGCGCGCACGATCTCCGCGGCCTTCAATTCGCGCGTCAGGAACAGGTCATACGCGCTGCCCTTGCCGACGGCGACGCGGTTGTGCGCATGATCGACATCGGCATTCGTCTTCACGGGCGAGTCATCGCGCACGAGATAGAAACCTTCAATCAACACATACGGCGCCGTGAACGCAATCGTCTCGCCGCGCAACGGATCGACGGCGAAGAAGCCAAAATCCGCGCGCTCCTCGCTGACCGCCTGAACCGATTTGCCCGCTGCGTCGAACACGACCAGTTCCAGTTCGACGCCGAGCTTGTCGGCGAACGCGCGCGCCAGATCGACGGATACGCCGAACGGCTCGCCCGTTTCAGCGTTCTTGTTAGCGAGGATCGGGTTGCCGAGATTGATCGACGCGCGCACCTTGCCAGTGGGCGTGAACGCGGCGACGACGGTTTGATCGATAGTCATGAATGCTCCCGTGGCGACCGCGTTTTTGTGCTGCGGCCTGAGCGTGCAAGGATAAACCGGTTTTGTGTCGGCGCACAAAAGTCCCGCTGAACATCACCTCGCGCCCGCGCGGCATCGACAAAAGTGCCATTGAATCTGCGTTTTGTGTAGGGACACGGCAGGCCCCGTCAAATATTCTCAACCCATCGAGACGATACGCCAGGCGCTGATCCCGTCGCCGGCGACGAACCACTCAAGGAGAGGATGTTGACCAGAAAAGTCCCGCTCAAGATCGCCATCGCGGAGCATCCGCATACATCGGCTATCCGCAACGGCTCCATTCCCATCGAAGGCGTGGATGCCGAGTTCATCACCGTTCAGCCGCAAATCGGCGCGTTTCGCCGGATGGTGCGCGATGTCGAATTCGACGTGTGCGAACTGGCGCCGACAACTTACATCATCGCCCGTGCGTATGGCGCGCCCTTCGTCGGATTGCCGATCTTCGTCGTGCGGCGTTTTCATCACGGCGGGCTGCTGGTGCGTCCGGATGCCGGGATCAAGGAGCCGAAGGACCTCGAAGGCAAGAAGGTCGGCGTGCGCGCCTATTCGGTGACGACGGGCGTGTGGACGCGTCAGGTGCTGATCGACGAGTTCGGTCTCGATTCGTCGAAGGTGACGTGGGTGGTCGACGACGAAGAACACGTCACGCAACTCAAATTGCCGTCGAACGTGATTCACGCGCCCGCTGGCAGTTCGTTGGCGGAAATGATGGAGAAGGGCGAACTGTCGGCGGGCTTCGCGGCTGCTGCGGGCATCGGCCGTACGGGCGCGCCGACAGGCGGCTGGAAGGAAGTCGAAGCGGACTATCCGGACCTGCTGCCGAACGCAGCAGCGCTCGAAGCCGATTACTACAAGCGCACGGGCGTGTATCCGATGCACGGCACGATCGTCGTGAAGGATTCGGTGCTGGCCGAGCATCCGTGGATCGCGAAGTCGATTTTCGATGCGTTCGCGCAGGCGAAGAAAGAATGGCTCGGGCGGCTCGACGCCGGTGAAGCGACGAGCGCAAGCGACAAGAAGTATCTCGAACTGCGCAAGATCGTCGGACACGATCCGCTGCCGTACGGTCTGCAGGAAAACCTCAAGACGATCGAAACGCTGGAAGCCACCGCGTTCAAGCAAGGGTTGACACCGCGCCGCATGTCGATTGGCGAACTCTTCGTCGATCCACAAGCGCGCTGATCGAACAGAACGGAGACAACATGATTATCGATTGCCACGGTCACTTCACGACCGTTCCCGCATCGTTTCGCGCCTGGCGCGCCAAACAGGTCGAATTCGCGAACGATCCGGCCAATGCACCTTCGCGCGATGGCGCACGGGTGAGCGACGACGAAATCCGCGAAGCGATCGGCAACGGCCAGCTCAAGCTGCAACGCGAGCGCGGCAGCGACCTTACGCTGTTCTCGCCGATCGCCGGTTTGATGAGCCACCACCTGGGCAACGAGCGCACAAGCCTCGAATGGGCCGAGGTATCGAACGATCTCGTGTACCGCGTGACGGAACTGTATCCGGACAACTTCGCGCCGGTGTGCCAGTTGCCGCAATCGCCGGGCGCGGCGCCTGCCAATTCGATCAAGGAACTGCGGCGCTGTGTCGAGCAACTCGGGTTTGTCGGCTGCAACCTGAATCCCGATCCGACGGGCGGTTACTGGACTGGCAAGCCGATGACCGACCGCGAATGGTATCCGCTGTATGAAGCACTCGTCGACCTCGACGTGCCCGCGATGATTCACGTCGCCGCGTCGTGCAACCCGTGCTTCCACGGCACGGGCGCGCATTATCTGAATGCGGATACGTCGGTGTTCATGCAATTGCTGCAAGGCGATCTGTTCAAGGACTTCCCGACGCTGCGCCTCGTGATTCCGCACGGCGGCGGCGCGGTGCCTTATCACTGGGGACGTTATCGCGGCATGTCGCTGGAAATGCACGAGCGTCCGCTCGAAGGTCTGCTGAACAACATCTTCTTCGACTCGTGCGTGTACCACCAGCCGGGCGTCGAGTTGCTGACCAAGGTCGTGCCGTCGGACAACGTGCTGTTCGGCTCGGAGATGATCGGCGCGGTGCGTGGCAAAGACCCGCTAACGGGCCAGTACTTCGACGACACGAAGCGCTACATCGACGGTTGCGCCGCATTGACCGACGAAGACCGCTACAAGATTTTCGAAGGCAACGCACGGCGCGTCTACCCGCGCCTCGACGCGCGGCTCGAGGCGCGCGGCAAGTGACGACGCAAATAAGCACGCAAGCACGACGACAGACACAGAGACACTCATGACTTCAATCGTTGATATCCACCCGCACATCATTTCCGACGACGAAGGCGCTTATCCGCCCGCGCCGCTGTTCGGCAAGCGCTCCGAATGGTCGAAGGAACGCCCGACGACCGTCGAGACGCTGATCGCCGCAATGGACGCCGCCGGCGTCGCGAAGGCCGCCGTGGTCCATTCGTCGACCACTTACGGCTTCGATAACAGCTACGTGGTCGACGGCTGCGCAAAATATGCGGACCGTCTCGTGGCGGTCGGCTCGGTGGATGTGCTGCAAGAGGATGCGCCGAAACGTATCCGCGAATGGGTCGGACGCGGTCTCGCGGGCCTGCGTCTCTTCACGGGCGGCAGCACGAAGGAGTTCGACCCGAGCGAACTCGACGATCCGCGCTCATTCCCGGCATGGGAACTGTGCGCGGAATTCGCCCTGCCGATGTGCATCCAGACGGGCCCGATCGGACTGCCGCAGGTGACCGCGCTCGCGCGACGCTTTCCGACTGTGCCGATCGTCCTCGATCACCTGGGCCGCCCCGAAGTCGCCGATGGCTCGCCTTACGCGAACGCTCAAAGCCTGTTCGAGCTGGCGCCACTCGATAACATCTACCTGAAGCTCACGCCGCGCATTTTCGGCGACGTGAAGAAGGAAAAGGCGAGCGCGGAGACGTTCTTTCCGCGCGTGGTCGAGGCCTTCGGCGCGCAACGGATGGCATGGGGCTCGAACTTCCCCACGTCGCCGGGAACGCTCGCCGAGATTCTCGCGACAGCTCAGGCAGGTCTCGCGAGCCTGAGCGACGAAGATCGTGCGTGGATCTTCGGCAAGACCGCGCAAAAGCTGTATCCGGCGCTGGCCTGACGTCAGAGGGCGACTCGAACCGCACAAGACGCCAGCGGCACGCAGCATCCAAACAAAACTGAAGAGAAGCTAAAGATGGAGACAAACAAATCTGGGCGACCAGGCATCGCGAGTCGCTGGGCGACACTCGCGCTCCTTGCGATCGGCGTGTTGGTTTCCTTTATCGATCGCACCAGCATTTCTTCGACGCTGGCCGACGCGGGCTTCATCCGGCATTTCGCGCTGACGGACATCGATCGCGGCTGGATCAACTCGGCCTTCTTCTGGTCGTACGGTCTGTTCCAGGTGCCGATGGGCTGGGTCGCCGACCGCTATGGCGTGAAGTGGCCGTACGCGATCAGCTTCGCGTTGTGGTGCATCGCGACGGCGCTGATGGGCGCGGTGACGGCGCTCGCGAGTCTCGTCGTGATGCGTCTAATCATCGGCATGGCAGAAGCCATTGTGATTCCCGCAAGCTACCGCTGGATTCGCAACAACTTCGACGAAAGCCAGAACGGTCTCGCGGTCGGCATCCTGGCAATGGGCAACAAGTTCGGCCCGGCGCTCGGCGCGCCCGTCGGCGCCTGGTTCATCGTCAACTATTCGTGGCAAGTGATGTTCATCGCGACGGGCCTTGTCGGGTTGATCTGGCTCGCGCCCTGGCTGCTGGTGGTGCGCAACGATCTGCCGTCGAAGGCCGAACTCACGGCGAGCAATCGCAGCGCGCGCACGGTTAGCCTCGCGAGCATCCTGGCGAGCCCCGTCGTGTGGGGCGGCATGATCACCAACTTCTGCTACGGCTATTTCACGTTCTACTGCATGACGTGGATGCCCGCCTATCTGGTCGAGCAACGCAACCTGTCGATCTCGCGTTCCGGGCTGTTCACGTTCTTCAGCTTCGCGGGCATCGCTATCGTCGCGGCGCTTGCGGGGTGGGCCGCAGACCGCGTCATCGCGCGAGGACGCGATCCGATTCGCGTGCGCAAGGCATTCACGGTGGCGGGCTTTATCGGCGGATGCACGGTGTTGCTCGGCGCGTATGCGCATACCGTCGAAATGGCGCTGTTCTGGAACGTGCTGTCGCTCTCGCTGCTTGGCTTCGTCACCGCGAACAACCTCGTGCTGTCGCGCCTGACGCTGATTCCGAAGCAGGCCATCGGCCTCGTCACGGGCGTGCAGCAGGTTGCCACGAGTCTCGCGGGCGGCATCGCGGCGAGTTTGTCGGGATGGCTGCTGCATGTCAGCGGAAGTTATGACCTGCCGATGATGGTGATCCTCGGCTTCCTGCTGATAGGCGCGACGGCCACGCTGATTCTGTACCGCCCCGAATGGGCGCCCAAGGTCACCGGGTCGCACGGCTCGCTGCGGCAAGCCTGACTGGCCTGGTTAGCCACGCAAAAACACAGCATGGCCGGGACCCGGCCCTGAAGAACCTGTTCAATCATTGAGAAACCATATATGGCGAAGATCGTATTCGGGATGGCAGTGCCGCATAGCGGCATGCTGGGCCAGGCACCGGAAGACTGGCTCAAGAACGGCGAGCGCGACCGCAACAATCCGGAACTGTGGTATCGCAACCGGACGTGGACATATCCCGAACTGGAAGCGCACCGCGAAGCCGCGTTCGAAAAATACCTGACGCTGGAAGAACGCACCGCGCGCGCCGCGCGCTGCCGTGTCGCGCTCGACGAAATGGCGGCGGCATACCGCGACGCGAAGATCGATGTCGCGATCATTCTGGGCAAGGATCAAAAGGAGATCTTCACCGACTTCTCGCCGTCGATTGCGATCTACAGCGGCGAGGAAGTACACAACGGTCCGCCGCAACGTTCCGTGTACGCACCGGACCATCACGTCACACACAAGTGTCATCCGCAACTCGCCACGTATCTGATCGACCATTTCCAGAAAGAAGGCTTCGATCTGACCGATCTGTTCGCATGGCCCGACAACGTGTGGATGAAGCCGCTGCCTGAGTATCCCGTGGTGCCGCACGCGTACAGCTTCGTGTATCACCAGATCATGAGCGACGATCCGCCGCCGCATGTGCCCGTCATCATGAACTGCTTCTATCCGCCGACGCAGCCTTCGATGTCGCGCTGCATCGAATTCGGACGCGTGTTGCGCGACGCGATTACCGCATGGCCCGAGGATGTGCGCGTCGGCATTTTCGCGTCGGGTGGACTGTCGCACTTCGTCAATGATGAAGAGTTCGATCACCGCATCATGAAGATGCTGGCCGAGTACGACTACGACGGTCTCGCTGCCGTGGATGACCGCTCGTATCAGTCGGGTACGTCGGAAATCAAGCTCTACGTGAGCGTGATGAAGGCCGTGCAGGAAACGGGCGCGGAAATGACGCTGGTGGACTACGTGCCGTGCTGGCGCACGCCAGCGGGAACCGGCGAAGGCATGGGCTTCATGTACTGGAAAGCCGCTGACTGATCGTCATCGTTTATCGCATTGACCCAATTCAAAAGAGAGTAAAGACCATGAGCGATTCGCGCCTGAACAGCATCATTCGCGCTTTCGAATCCGGCAAGCCCGCGTTTGCCGCGTTTTCCAAACTGGACAAACAGTCGGCCATCGAGATGAGCGACGCGCCGTATGACGGCATCGTCTTCGAAATGGAGCACAACCCGTACGACGTGTCGGCACTCGGCGACGCGTTGCAGTACATGCTCAGCCGCAAGCAGATCGTCGAATCCGGCTCGGTCGCGCCGCGCGTCACGCCGATCGCCCGTATTCCCGCCAACGGCGCCGAAATGAATCAGGCGTTTGCGAAGCAGGTGCTCGATCGCGGCGCGTATGGCGTGGTGTGGCCGCATGTGTCGACGGTCGAGCAGGCCTATAACGCCGTCGCGTCGTGCCGCTACGCGCGACCCAACAATGCGCCGCTGTACGAGCCGAAAGGCATACGCGGCGACGGCCCGGCGACGGCGGCGCGCTACTGGGGCTTGAGCATGGCCGAATACTACAAGAAGGCCGATGTGTGGCCTTTGGCGCCGCATGGGGAAATTCTCGTCGGCCTGATGTGCGAGAGCACCGAGGCTATCGAGAACCTCGACGACATTCTGTCGAATGTGCCCGGCATCGGCTTCATCCTGATCGGCGAAGGCGATCTGAGTCAGCAACTCGGCTATCCGCGCGACTACGAGCACCCCGTCGTAGCCGATGCGATGCGGCAGATCGTTTCGATTTGCCATAAGCACAATGTCGTCGTCGGCAATCCGCATGTGAACGCGAAGAATCACAAGCGGTTGCTGGAAGAAGGTTACCGCTTCCTGATGTCGGCGCCGCTGAAGAGCTATGGCGTCGTCGGCATGGCGCGCGAGATGGCGGGGTATTGAATGAACGGAGCCGAACACGTAGTCGAGGTCAGACTGCAATTCATTCAAGCATAAGGACGGAGATCCATGACTACCACTCTCACTGAGGTGCCGACGCTGCGCACCAATCTCGCCACTTATCCCGTGACGAAGGCGATGAAGGACGGACGGGTTGCATCGGACCTCGTCAACCTCGACTTCTGCGGACCGACGCCCGCGCATAACGGCTTCAAGGCGATGGTGCGCGAGAACAAGTTCGATGCGGGTGAACTGGCGATCGTCACGTTCCTGCAGGCCAAGGCGTATGGCAAGCCCTACGTGCTGCTGCCGGCGCCGATCTCGGGCCGCTTCCAGCATCATTGCGCGGGCTTCAATATCGACTTCGGTCATCTCGATCCAAAGGATATCGAAGGCAAGAAGGTCGGCGTGCGCACCTATACGCAGACGACGGCGCTGTGGATTCGCGGCATTCTGCGCCACGAATACGGAGTCGATCTCGACAAGGTGACGTGGATGACGCTCGGCGACGGCCATCTCGCCGAGTACCGCGATCCGAACAACTGCGAGCGCTTGCCGGCGGGCTCGTCGATCCCGCAGATGATGCTCGACGGTGAACTGAGCGCCGCGTTGCTCGGCGAAGACATGCCGAAAGACCCGCGCGTGCGCACGCTCGTTCCCGATGCACAGGCTGCTGCGAAAGACTGGTTCGCGCGTGAAGGCGTGGTTCCCATCAATCACATGTTCGTCGTGCATGAGGACCTTTCGAAGAAGCACCCTGACGTGGTTCGCGAGTTGTACCGGATGATCGTCGAAAGCCGCGCGCAGACGGAAGGCGGCGTGCCCACCGTGTTTCCGCCGATCGGGCTGGAGGCGAACCGCAAGGGCATCCAGTTGGCGATCGATTGGGCGCTCGATCAGAAGATCATTCCGCATCGGCTGACGGTAGACGAACTGTTCGATGACGTCACGGGCAGTCTGGGCTGACAGCGACGCGTCACAGTGACGACATACAGGAAGAAGCAGTAAGAGACAGAAACACAAAGCGCTCAAGACAATGGAGACGCAGGAGCGGTCGGACAATTCGGTCCGCTCTCTGACGCATAATCAACTGGAGGCATTTCGCTGTGTATTTGACTTCGTCATTAAGGAAACTGCTGGCATGCATTGCAGCAGGGGGCGTTTGCATCGTGATACCGGCCGTAGCCGGTGCAGCGCAGAACGGGGACCTGTTGCTCAACCGTATCGGACCCGTGACGTCCGAGTTGTATGTCTCGAATGCAGACGGTTCAGGCGAGCACCGCCTGATCGCAACCGATGGCTTCGACTATCACGCTTCCTTCTCGAAGGATGGACAGTGGATCGTTTTCACGTCGGAGCGCGATGGGCTCGGCGAGTCGAATCTGTATCGCGTGAAGATCGACGGTACGGGCTTGCAACGGCTCACCGATCACATCGCCGTAGACGATGCAGCCGTCATCTCGCCAACCGATCCGAACCTCATTGCATTCGTTTCGTCGCGCAGGGGCGAGGCGGGTTTCGGCACCACCAACGTGTGGACGCTGAACATCGCGACGGGCGCGCTGAAGAACGTCACGGGGTCGATCGCGTTCGATCCGGGCAAGCCGCATAGCTACTTCCGGCCTTCGTGGTCGCCGGACGGCAAGTGGCTCGCGTTGTCGTCGGATATCGGCTCCGACTGGCGCGGTCATAACCTGCCCGTCGGCTGGGAGCGCACGCAGGAAAGCAGCATCTATCTGATTCGGCCCGACGGTTCCGGCTGGAAAGAGATTGCGGGCAATCCGGGTTTCGATGAAGGCTCGCCGTCGTGGTCGCAGGATGGCAAGCAGGTCGTGTTCTATGAAACACCCGTCGAGTCGACGTGGGGCGCGCATCGTCCCGAAGGGATCAACTCGGTTAGTTCGCAACTGGTGTCGGTGGATGTATCGAGCCTTGGTAGAACGACGTTGACATCGACGCCGGGCCTGAAGGTGTTTCCGCAATACGTGAGCGCGACGAACGTTGCCTATCACGTCAAGGGCGGCGACACGGAAGGCATCTACACGACGGCGGGCACGTTCCGCTCGACAGCGGGTACAGGTATCCGCTCGCCGCGCTATTCGGCGGACGGCAGCAAGATGGTCTATGAGAAAGTGACGTTCCGCCCGGCGCACGCGAATGGAACGCCGCTCTTCAGCTTCGACCGCGCATGGAACTACAAGTACATCGACGTGTTCCCGCAGCTGTCGGCGGATCGCAAGAAACTGGTGTACACGGAAAAGGCGATCAATTCGTCGATTGCCATCATCAACCCCGATTTCTCCGGCTATACGCGCATCTACGATCCGTCGACGAGCGGACTCGATCCGGATATGGTGAAGAAGGGCCTCGCAGGCGCATTCCAGCCGACGTGGTCGCCGGACCGTCAATGGGTCGCGTTTGGCGTGGGTGACTGGTTCTTCACACGTGGCGCGGGTCCGGGCCGTATCGCGCGGATCAAGGCCGACGGCAGCATGAGCGGACATCCGGAAATCCTGACGGACGGCTCGATCAACGCAGGTTTTCCGAGCTACTCGCCGGACGGCAAGAAGATCGTTTATCGCGTATGGAGCCAGAAGGTGCAGGGTCTGCGCATTCTCGATCTGGATACTCGCACCACGACGGTCCTGACCACGGAAGCGGACAACCTGCCGGGCTGGTCGCCGGACGGCACGAAGATCGTCTTCACGCGCAAACAGATCAACCCGACCGATCCAAACAAGTTCAACTATGACGTGTTCACCATCAAGCCGGATGGCACCGGTCTGAGCCGCCTGACCGACGACGGCTCGAACCAGGGGCACGCTGTGTGGACGTGGGATGGGCGTATCGCGTATAGCTCGGGCACCTATGGTTTCAGGGACGAACTCGCGCTATACGACAACAGCTTCCAGCCTGACGGACAGAACTGGGTGATGAACGCCGACGGCACCGATCAGCACGCCATCACCGACACGCTGTGGGAAGAAGCGATGCCGATGTACATTCCGAATCCATGACCGGTTGATTGCATCGATATGAAAAAGGGCGCTGTGTTTTTGCACAGCGCCTTTTTTGCATTTGCTAACCGACGTGCTTGCGCTTGACTCAGGCGAGCCGGAACTGCGTAACGGAAGCGCGCAGGCGTGCAGCCTGATCGTCGAGAGATGCAGCCGCCGCCGCAGCCTGTTCGACCAGCGCGGCATTCTGTTGTGTGACTTCATCCATCTGCGAGACAGCACGGTTGACCTGCTCGATGCCCGTGCTCTGTTCGGTCGATGCCGCTGCGATCTCGCCCATGATGTCGCTCACGCGTGCAATCGATTGAAGGATTTCGCGCATCCGTTCGCCCGCGTCGGCAACCTGACCGGTGCCTTCGTCGACACGCACAAGCGATGCATGGATCAGCGCCTTGATGTCCTTCGCCGCCGATGCGCTGCGTTGCGCAAGCGAGCGCACTTCGCCCGCAACGACCGCGAAGCCACGGCCTTCCTCGCCGGCGCGCGCTGCTTCGACGGCTGCGTTCAACGCGAGAATGTTGGTTTGAAACGCGATGCCTTCGATCACGCCGATGATGTCGCCAATCTTGCGCGACTGTTCGACGATGCCCTGCATCGTGCCGACCACCTGATCGACCGCTTCGCCGCCGCTCTTGCTCGCCGCCGACGCCTGCACGGCAAGCTGGCTGGCCTGGCGCGCGTTGTCGGCGTTGTGCTGTACGGTCGTCGTCAGTTGCTCCATGCTCGCGGCCGTTTCCTGCAGCGATGCCGCCTGCTCCTCCGTTCGTTGCGACAGGTCGGTGTTGCCTTGTGAGATTTCGCTCGATCCCGTTGCGATGGATTCGCTGGTGAGCTGGATGTCGCGCACGAGTTCGCGCAATTTGAGTTTCATCTCGTGCAGCGCGAACATCAGGCTGCCGCGATCCGCCGATGCGAGATCGATCTCAGCTGCCAGATTGCCTGCCGCGATCTGCGCGGCGAACGCGGCGGCGTCCGCAGGCTCGCCGCCGAGCGTCTTGCGAATGCTCTTCGTCATGTACCACGCCATCAGGCACACCACCGCGAGAATCGCCGCTGAAATCGCGAGCAGGCGGGTGGCGGTGCGCCAGAAGGCAGCGTCGATGTCGTCGTAGAAAAAGCCGGTGCCGATCCACCATTCCCATTCGGGAACCGCGACGACGCCTTGCAGCTTCGCCTCGTACTTGCCGTTCTGCGAGCGCTGGATCAGCACGTCGACGAGTGCGTAGTGACTGTTCGACAAACCACGCCGGTAAGCGTCCAGATCCGTTTCGCCCGGCAACGCGCCTTTACCGACCATGCGCCTGCCGATCAGCTCGTCGACGGGATGCACGAGCATCAGGCCGTTTGGATTCATCACCCAGTAGTAGCTCTTCTTGTCGGCGTTGAGCGCATTCAATGTGCGTTTCGCAGCCGCCTGCGCTTCGTCGCGCGTCATCTTGCCGCTTGCTTCGAGCGCGCGGTATGACTGGATCATGTGTTCTGCTTTCGTCAGAAGATTGACCGCTTCGGCCTGGCGGTTGGCAATCAGCGCATTGCTCAGCGCATGCAGAGACACGGCGACGACACAGGCTATGCCCAGTAGTGCCACGGTGACCAGCACGATCAGTCGGGTGGAAATTCTCATTGGTTTGCGGTTGGAATGGTTAGGGCTCTGCAAGGTTTATCGGCTGGATGCCGGATAAATTGAGTGCAGGGCGAATTCGAATTCGCCATATCGCGCCCAGTTTTTCTTATCGCCCAGACGTACAAAGCGCGGCAGTTGCCGCGCTTTCGAATGGACGGTCGTTGGGAGTAATGTGGTGCGATGAAGATCGCTTTAATAGCGGACGTAATTGCTATAACGAGCGCACAAACGACAATTGGCAACCCGCTTGACGGGTCGCCAATCATCGCACTCAGTCACGCCGCCGATCAGAAGTGAATTTCTGCCATGAGCATCGGTGCGGATGTGATGGTGCCGACTGTTTCGCTGGTCGGCGTGCCGTACATGTGATGCCAATACTCATAGCCGACACCAGCGTAGACCGCGCGAGGATGACCGGCGAACGAGCCGAGATCTGCGAGCAGCGAGACGCGCGTGAGGAATTCGGTGGTTGTTTCGACGCCGAAGCCGTCCTTGCCTTTCGGCCCCGTCACACTGGCGAAGCCGCGGAAAATGAATGGAACGGGACCGGCCCTGAACGGAAACAGCCACGAACTTTCGATGTGCCACGCCGTATGAAAATGCACGTCCACGCCGGTAATGCCGTTGTGATTGCTCTCGGTTCGCGTACCTGCCGTCAGATTCAGGAAGCCGCGCGGCAAGGCGAATTCGATGGTCGGACCGAATACCAGCATGCGTGCGCGCTCCCCGTAAGCGTCGTTCTTCGCGCCGAACTCATAACCGCCGGTGAAACCCACGTCGCGGATGATGCCAATGCCCACGCGCCGTCCAAGAATCTTGCCTGCGCTCAGTTCGACGCGGCCGATGCTATACACCTCTTGCGCGCCACCTGACGACGGACCGCCCGCTTCAGGATTCGCAGCGTTGGAGACGAGGTAATCGACATTGAACGCGTAGCTGCCGAACCGGAAGCCGCCCGTTGTCGTGAGCGAGCCGATGTTCTGCACGATCTTGGCGCTCATGCCCGGATAGTGGAAGTCGTTGCCGTAGCGGTAGCCGATATATGTATCGTTCCATGACACAGGCGGCTCGCCGGGTTCCTCGCCCGACTTCAGACTCGGCGCAGTGAGAGGCGCAGCGGTGTTCGTTTGTGTCTGTGGCTTTTGCGGCGCATCCTGCGGCGCTGAAACAGCGGGCGCGGTGTAGACCTCCGCGTACGTGGGTTCGCTCAAGCAACAGAGCATTGCCGCGCCGAGAAGCGATGTGCGCAAAGCTACCGATATGTTTTTCATGTCTCCGTCCAATGTGCATTTGTTATCAACCCCGCTTTGTCCAGCTTGCTGGAGGACGAACAAGGAGCAAGATGCTCGGGGCGTAGTTGTGAGAAGCCGTCTGGACCATCAAGCGTGGCCGCTTTCGGGCTCCCGGTCCGGCCGCACCGCCGACGTGTGGTTGAACGAATCAACACGGAAAAGGGTGTCGCGGTGGGAAGAAATACTATTGAATGCCTCGACGTTTGCCTTTACACAAAAATCAGATTCGCTGGCATTTTTGTGTGGTGTGTTGAAGCGCAGTCGAGTGGTCGTCTCGAATCGTCGTCGATCGTTCGCTGATAAAAAATGCCAGTGAATCTGACTTTTGTGTAGGGACGCGCGAGCGGGCCACACCTATTCTTGCTCTCACAAGACAATGCGTCCGGCGGCTGGAGTCTTCTTCCGGTTGTCGGCGAGCGAAGTCAACAGGAGACGCTATTGCCAGGCAAGGTCGCCCCAATTGAGCAGTCGATGAGCATTCGCTCACACCTTGCACCTTCTCCCGCTTCCCTACGACCCGGACACACGCCACGCCGCGTATCCCCGTCGTCTCGCCGCGCAGCCGCGCACGCGACGCAATCAGCTCTACGAATTTAATCAACGGAACCACATGCATGGCTTCGTCGTGAGTTATGCATTCACGACGATCCGGCTGGTTCCAGAAAAAGCAGAGACTGTTCGGAGACGAAATGAAGAAGCTGATGGTTATCGCATCGGGCGTCGCGAGTGTATGCGCCGTCAACATTGCACACGCGCAATCGTCGGTCACGTTGTACGGCGTGATCGACAATGGCATCGAGTATCAGAATCCGGGTACGGGGTCTGTGACGCGTGCGGAATCGGGCGGACTGTTTGCGAGCCGATATGGATTGAAAGGCAGCGAGGATATCGGCGGTGGCCTGCACGTCAACTTTCAACTGGAGCAGGGCTTTTCAGGCGTGACAGGGGCGGCTTCGAATTCGGCCGCCGCCTTCAATCGACAGGCATGGGTCGGCATGTCGGGTAGCTTCGGCGAGATGCGTTTTGGGCTTCAAAACACGCCTCAATACATCTTCATGAACCCCGAACTCGACCCGCTCGCAGTGATGAGCGTCGCGTCGCCGATGAACAACTTCAACAGCCTGACGGTGCGCGTCAACAACGCGATCTCCTACTTCACGCCGACCGTCTACGGCCTGACTGCGCAGTTCATGGTCGCGATGCGCGATGCAACGACGAAGCCGACTAACGGATTGCAGTTCTATAACGCGGCTGTCCGTTACGTGAACGGACCGTTCCGCGCAGCGGCCGGCTATGAGCAGGCCGCCAACGCGGCGGGAACGTCGATACTGAAAATTTTCAACGCTGGTGCGTCTGTTGGAGTAGGCGCTGCGCGCTTCTATCTGGCGTACCACACAGAACGGCAAACCGACGACAGCACGAAGCGTGACGTCTACGAAGCATCGGGATCGTATCTGATCAGTCCCGCCGACACGGTGGCGCTGCTGTACGGTTATGCGCACGATAAAACGGGTCAAGGAAACAACGCGCAGCAAGTCGGTCTTGCTTACGAACACTTTCTTTCCAAGGTCACGACGCTTTACGCATCGGCCGGGTTCATCCAGAACCGGAACCAGGCGCACTTCACGCTGAACGGCACGGCGTACACGGGCGTGACGGTTGCGCCCGGCAACAATACGCGCGGTATCACGCTCGGAATGGTGCATACGTTCTGATATCTGGAAGCAGGCGGCGCGTGCGTTGGGGTAAATCGCAGGTCGCTGCACACGGTACGGTGTGCGAAGATGTGGAGCAACCTGGAGACGGTGAATTACGCAGGGACCCAGTCCTGTGATACTGAAATAGCGATGGCGGCTGACACACAGTCAGCCAGACCGTCAGAGAGACAAGATGACGTACAGTGCCATGGCAAAGGTTCAACCCAAGTGGAACGACAAGGCGAAGCACGCCACCGTTCCCAAGGTCCGTTTGTACGTTGAACGCCCTGAAGAAAAGAACTGGCTGGTGCATGTGGGACATGTGACGGACCGGGGACGCTGGCGAACAGAACCTCACGCGCATCCGGCCTACGGGCAGGTCATATTCGTTCGTAGCGGGCGCGGCGTCATGAACCTGGAAGGCAGCAGCGTGCCGTTCGGAGGTCCCTGCGCATTGCTGTTACCGACAGAATGCGTTCACGGCCTCGACTACGAAGTCGATGTAGACAGATGGGTCGTGACGATCGAGGTCGCCTATCTGACGCAAGTCAACGCGAAGCTCCACGAGTTCATCGAGTTGTGGGCGTCGCCGCGGATGATCCCGCTCGCGGATTCCGCCGACGCGGGAATGGCGTTCTACAGCCTGATGCAGCGCCTTAAGGATGAGGTTGAGTCCGACGCGGTCGGTCATGTGGTCGGTGCGGAAGCAATGCTGACCACGCTGCTGCTGATGTTGCTGCGTGAAGCGCGGCTCGACCAGACGGGCAGCGAGAGTGCAACACGCAACGATATCCGCCTCGTCGACCGGTTCCGCAAACTGATCGACCTGCATTACCGCGAGAACCTGCCGCTGCAAGACTATGCATCGAAGATGGCGGTGTCGCTGGTTCAGCTTCGCGCCGCCTGTGCTTCGGCCACCGAGCAAAGTCCCACCAAGATGATTCACGCGCGGATCATCACCGAGGCTAAGCGCGATCTCATCTTTGGGAACATGTCGGTGGAGCAGATTGCTTTCGGGCTTGGCTTCGCTGATGCCGCGTACTTTACGCGCTTCTTCCGCAGAGAAGTGGGGCAGGCACCGAGCCAGTTCCGCGCGGCGGCGCGACAGTAGTCGCAAACGTCTGCATTGCTATGTGCCGCAGTAATCGGATCGGAAAATACCAGCGAATCCGATTTTTGTGCAAGGACGTCCAATTGCATATCGACTACGCTTAGCCCATTTGTTCTCGAAGCTAACCGCTGATGACTCGGTCCCTCCAGAGAGACAGGCTAACGCGTTACGGATTCGTCGCTGCATTCATCGCGCTGACGTTGTTGACGGGATTGATCAGCGCATGCAAGAGCGCCGCGACGCGGCCGAGCGATGCGCAAACGGATCTCGTCTATGTGGGTACGCAAAATAGCGAGATTCGCGCGCTGCGCTTCGACACGTCAACCGGCAAGCTGAGTGCGATCGGCAGAGTAGCGCAGGGCCCGAAAGCGACGTGGGTCGCCGCGCATCCCCGACTTCCCGTGCTTTATGCCGTCGATGACGACAGCGCCAGAGAAGGCAACGTCACCGCTTATGCAGTACACCGGGCATCGGGCGCGCTAACGAAAATGAACGTGGTTCTCGCTGGCGGCAGTGGCACGACGAATCTCTGGCTCGACATGTCCGCGACGACCTTGCTTGCCGCGAATTTCGGTGGTGGTTCGGTGTCTAGCATTGCGGTCAATTCCGATGGGAGCCTGGGCTCGCGGGTGTCCACGATCAAGGAGACGGGCTCCGGGCCGAACCGACGACAGGCGAGCGCGCACGCGCACAGTGCCGTAGTCGATCCGTCGGGGCGATATGTACTCGTTCCCGATCTCGGCGCCGATCGCGTGTTCATCTATCGCTTTGACCTCGCGACGCATGCATTGATGACCGGCGACGACGCTGGTCTGCATCCGTTCGTCGTTCCGCCTGGCAGTGGCCCTCGTCATATCGCGTTTGGTCCGGATGGCACGCTCGCTTATCTGCTCACTGAGTTGTCGGCGGAAGTCATGGTGCTGCGCTGGGATGCGACGAACGCGCGCCTGACGCTCGTGCAATCGTTACCTGTCAGCAATGCCGCGTTTCAAGGCGTGAAGAGCGGGGCGGAAATTGCGATCAGCCAGGATGGCCGCTTTGTTTATGTCGAAAACCGCGGCGAAAACGAACTGGTCGTCTATCGCGTGAATCCTGAATCAGGCATGCTCTCGTTGATTCAGCGCGCGTCGTCGGGTGGCGACAAGCCGTGGGGTTTTGCCATTCATCCGTCGGGGAAGTGGCTGCTGGTCGCTAACCAGCGTAGCGGGAAAGTGAATGTGTTCAGCATCGACCGCACGACGGGCATGGTGTCGGACACGGGAGAGTCGGTCGATATGCCGACACCCGTTAGTGTTGCCTTCGTGGAGTGACGAACCAGAGTACGCGTCGCTACAACTCGAACGTGGTGCCCAGGGCGGGACTTGAACTCGCAACTCGAAACCTTCGAGTTGATGTCGCTATCCCGGGGTAATGGTCAAGCAAGGACTGTCCACACTTTCTCAGACGAGCACCCGCAAAGTTGGCGCGCCATGACAGCACCGCATCGCTCGCAGCGATAGTGCTCAATAGCTGTCACGCCTTCGCATTGGCCTATGCCTATCAACTTCATGCCTTCTGCGCGCGCAATGTCAGCAGGCCGCCCTTCGAGACTGGCGCAAACGGTACAGTCGTCCATAGTTTCTGCCTCCTGGTGGAAAACAGGCCGTCGACACTGGAGGAAAAGCAAGCCCGTTGGAGCGGGCCAAGGTGAGGAACCCGCGAGCAGACCAGGCGGGCACCTCGAGTATCACGCGACAATTTTCCACACGTAGTTTTTTTCATGTGATTTCTTGATTGGAAATCGCCAACGAATCAAATCGATGAGCGTGTGGGGTTCGGTTCGGACACAACTGCGAGACCGGCCAGGAATTCGTTCAGGCAACGCAAGCCCTTCGCCCGAGCATCGAGCCTATTCATCCGGATAGATTGCTGCCTGCCTCAGGAAATCGGGGCAGAGCGCGCTCGTGCAAGGCAGCAACCTATCGCCACCGCCGAGATAACCGCTGAAATTTGCTGCGACGCAGCGCGGAGACGGAAATTCCGGAGAAATGACTCGTTTGACGGCCGGTCACGCGACAATTCATACAGGGCGAGCCTTCTACAGGGATTGGTACTCCAGACCGGCTAAATATATGTTTGACTTCACGGAATTTATCATTAAGATAGGTTCATGAATTGCTGCAACGCAGCATGCGAATTGGGCAACATGCCCCTATTTTTGGAGTCAGCCATGACCACGCTCGTACCGGAACAAACGATTAGCGCCACCAAAGCAAGCGTCGACACAGTCTTCGGTCTTGCGAACAAAGCTCTCCACGGGTTCGAAATGCTGCTTGAACTCAATACACAGACGCTCAAAGCGACTCTGGCCGAGGTGCAGGAAGTCGCTGTCCAACCCGTCATTGGCAAGGGTCCGCAAGCAGCCTTCGCAGTTCAAACGAGCCAACTTCAGACTGGCGTTCAAAGGGCGCAGGGCTATTGGAAGCACGTAACCGAAATTGTCTCGAGCACTCAGGCTGAGTTCGAGGAGGCGGCCAAAGTGGTTTTCAAGCAACCTTCATTCGAACCCAAAGCCTGGTTCGACAACATGTCGAAAAATGCACTGCCGGGAGGCGACACGATTGTTGCCTTCTGGAAGTCGAGTTTCGGCGCCGCGAGCCAGGCCGCTGATGCAGCGTATGCGGCAGCCACAAGGACGACCAAAAAGGCCGTCGAAACCGCTGTCAGCCAGGGATAGCGCTAGCTCGGCCCTGCCGACTGAGCATATTTCGTATATTGGAGCGCCGGCGCAGGGGTGCTGCATGCTGGGTCGAAAGACGGGGTCTCGGTCGGAAGACGGGGACTCCCAGTGGGGCTGGGTTGTCGCTCGTGCGCTCAGTATCCGCAGCACGGCGTTTCCTTTGTCCGTAATCGCGAACATAGTTTGGCCTTGCCCGACTCGACGAGATGAACCAGCTCACTTTCCCGAAGCGAGATCACGTCTGGTGTCGCTGCAATCAAATCGACGGATGCATGAAGTAGCAGCAGGGGTGTAGCAATCTCATGCGCACTCAGGCGCAGCGTTTCTCTGGAAGCGCAGTCGTGTTCAATAGCCTTCATGGCGATCCCTCTGTTTTGCCGGAAACGCTTCGCTCGTCGCATTTCAATTGACTGCAAACATGTCGTCGTTGCGACGGCGTCCGGGCGTCAACCGCCAGTCTTTTTCAGTCATCCGGTAGTCCGGAAAGACGCCCATTGTGCTGCGCGGCAAGTTCGCATAGGGTTTATTCTTGCGGGGCGTGCTTTCTCGGCAAGCCTTGGCAAACGATGGGGACGCGATTGACGGTGGACCGCGACACTCCGTCGTCTGAAGACATTGAACGCACCTACGACGAGGCCGATGGCGTCTGCAAAACGCGGCCTATTTCAATTTTGGAAACAATCATGGCAACCGGTACTGTGAAGTGGTTTAACGATGCGAAGGGCTTTGGCTTCATTACGCCAGACGATGGCGGCGAAGACCTGTTTGCGCATTTTTCGGAAGTGAAGGCGGAGGGCTTCAAGTCTCTTCAGGAGGGGCAAAAGGTGAGCTTCGAGGTCAAGCAAGGACCGAAGGGCAAGCAGGCGGCCAACATTCAACCGCTCTGATACCTGAGAGCTTTTGCGGTCTCGCAAGGAATTGTCCGCCTAGGTGGACCGTTCTTCTTGCAACTATGTGCCGTTCGCGAATGCGGACGGGCCACGTGCTTTTGATTGCCCACGCCCGCATGTGATGACACGCTCACCGCCTGCTTGAGGGCAACACACTCCGCGGAGCCGGGCGCCAAGCAGGATTGTGCGAAATGTGAAATGTGTCATTGAAGGCAGCGAGAGCGCGACGTGGAGGGTGGGCGCGTCGGCGAGAGTCGTCAAGCGCCGGGCGGGCTTATCGTCTACGCCTGAACAGCCCGGTCCGCTGTCGCGACTGATATCCGAAATTTTCTCGTTTTGGCCGGCGTGAGCGTGGTTCGAGCGCCAGCTCGCGAGCTTCGGTTGCCTGAGGCGAGCTTTCCGACAAACCGCCGTTGTTCCACATCCAGAGTGGCAGAACGGTAACGACAGCCCAGTTACCGATGTCCTGCACAACGACAAAACAGCGGTCGTCCGCTTTGCTGTAGATGAGGCAGCAGCGGCGGTTGGGCGGAACCTCCCCAAGCAACACGCATCGACCTGCATCCAACAATTCTCGAATAGATGTTGCCGATAACGTAGACCGTTGACTCACCCGTTCCTTTGCGTGAAGTGCAACCCACGACCGTCGAGAACTGGACCGTCTTCTGGAGAAGTGAATCGTTGCCTCCTGCGCGTTAGTGGTTTTCTCACGCAAGTCTATGTCGCCTCCGGGCTCATTGCTACGCGACCAGCGAATCTCATGAGGGCTTGGCGGGCTTTATCATGTTGTCCGCCGGTAGCATGCCCGGCAAGGCATCGACAAAAAAATCAGCTTGCAATGCGGCCCCAGCCTGGATGTCGTATTGAGAGAAGTCCCGGACGCCAGCTGCCAATAGTACTTCGTCATCGAGAAAGAAATTTCCCGAGCACTCCCTGGATGGGCGTGTCAGGATAAAGTAGGCCGCGTCGGCAACTATCTCCGGTTTGCGGCACGTAGCAATCATTTCCGCGCCGCCAATCTCGTTTCGCACGGCCGCGGTCGCAATCGCGGTTCTTGGCCATAGCGAATTGACGGCGACGCCACGGTCCTTGAACTCGCCTGCTAGCGCCAGCGTGAACAGGCTCATCGTGTACTTCGCGATAGCGTATGCCGGGAAATCCTTGAACCACTTGGGGTCCGTGACCAGCGGAGGCGACAGCGTAAGGATGTGTGGATTCGGCGAATCGAGGAGGTGAGGCAGGCAGGCCTGAGCACACACAAACGTGCCTCTGCCGTTCACCCCATGCATCAGGTCGTACCGCTTGACGGGGGTATCCAGCGTTCCCGTCAGCCGGATGGCGCTGGCATTGTTCACCAGTATGTCGATGCCGCCGAACACGTCTACGGCCCTGGCAACCGCGGCCTTTACGCGTTCTTCATCGCGAATGTCGACGACAAGCGGTAGCGCCTTTCCGCCGGCAGCTTCCACGGCAGCGGCTGCCGTATGTATCGTGCCGTCTAGCCGTGGGTCCGGGTCGGCCGTCTTCGCTGCAATCACGACGTTCGCGCCGTCACGTGCCGCGCGGAGTGCAATGGCAAGTCCGATACCGCGACTGCCGCCTGACATGAATATCGTCTTGCCGGTAAGCGTCATGGTCGTCTCCAGGTGATATCCAGCAGCCTACGCTTCAGTAGCGGGTGGTTTTGACAACGTTGCTTTGAGCGAAGCAACCAGCGATGTCAAATGCGACGATTCACATAAGAGGGATTCGCGCCGTAAAACGGGTGCCTGCGTCGGCGGTGGAAACCACCTCGAGCGTGCCAGCGTGTGCTTCGACAATCTGCTTGCAGATGTAGAGACCGAGGCCTAATCCGCCGCCAGGTGCGCTTGTCGGAGGTCGCCAGTATGGCTCGAACACCTTCGCCAATAAATGCGGCTCAATAGGCTCTCCATCGTTGGTGACCGCGAGAACCAGATGAGTCTCGTCACTACTCGCTTCCACGACAACCGGCGCATCGGTCGATCCATGCGTGAGAGCGTTAGCTAGCAGGTTGGATAGCAACTGCTGGATGCGCCCAGTGTCGCAACGGACGGCTGCTCGAACATCAAGATGGCTGGTCACAATACGCGATTCATTTGCGGCGCGAAGCTCGTCGACGACCGCGCGCAGGTGTGCTGCGAGGTCTTCGTCAGGCGTGATGGCGACTCTCATCCCTGACCCGAGTCGAATTCGCGCGAAATCCATCACGTCGTCGATTAGCCGGCTCATCCGGAACACCGTCGCCTTAAGGCGCTTCCCCATGTTCGTCAGGTCTGGGTCAGCGTGACGACGGCTCAGTATTTCGGCGGTTGCATTCACGGCTGCGAGTGGGTTTCGCAGGTCATGGCCAAGCACGGCGATGAACTGCTCTCTCAGCGCGGCCGTTTCCCTTTCGCTCATCAGTTGTGCTTCCGTCGACCACTGGCGCTTTTCGCTTTCCAGTTGCATCGCAATCAGATTGGCGAAGACCTCAAACATCCGGACGATGCGTGGCTCCGAGACTTGCGCTGGCCGGGCGTCAATTGCACAGAGGTTTCCGAAATACTCACCGTTCGGCAAGATGATTGGAACGGAGATGTAGCTTTCCAGGCCGTAGATTGCAGGGGTGTGGTGACCTTGGTAGGTCGGATCTTCACTGAACTTGTCGATGATGATAGGCGCGCGTGCTGCGCGAGACTCAAAGCACAGCGTCGTCTGGAGTTCCAGTTGGCCGCCGGGCTTCAACCCGAAGCCGACGTTGTCCTGCACGGCGCAAGCGGTCCAACTGGTGTCAGTGACTCGCGCAACAGCCGCGAATCCCATTCCCGTCTCATCACAAATCATCCGCAGAATGGACGGTACGGCGGAAATCCGGGCTACCGCACCAAGGTCGCGGGCAAGCGACTCTTGCGAATCGAGTGAAACCGGTAAATTTGGCATCTATACCACCCCGTGGTTTGGTCCATTTTGCAACATTTCTTGCGCGGTCGGGCGCGAATACCCGGCGCATCTATAAACTGGGCCCGCATCTCGCAATCGATCACGCGTTGCGATTGCTCCACGGCTAAACGATCAGTCCTGTCCCTGAAAAACTATCATTTCAACATTTCTTGAAATATAGAAATGGAGCGGGTAAAGTAATCGACATGGACACGATCAATGCCGTACGCGCGCTCGGCGCGCTCGCTCACGAATCCCGCCTCGCCATCTTTCGCCAGCTCGTCATTGCCGGCCCTGAAGGTATGGCGGCGGGTGAAATCGCGCAGCAGTTGGGAATCTCGCCTTCCAGCCTGTCGTTTCACCTGAAAGACCTCACGCACGCTGAACTGGTGAGTTCGCGACAGGAGGGGCGCTACGTCATCTACACCGCCAACTTCGATGCGATGACCACGCTGATCGGCTTTCTCACTGAGAACTGCTGTGCCGGCGCCCCCTGCGCCGCCAGCGACCTTTCCAACTGCTGCGGAGACAAGCCATGAAACGCATGCACATCCACGTCGCGGTCGAGAACCTTGCGGACAGCGTCCGCTTCTACAGCGCGATGTTCGGCAACGTCGAGCCGACGGTTACGAAGAGCGACTATTGCAAGTGGGAGTTGATCGATCCGCCCGTGAATTTCGCGATCTCGCAACGCGGTGCGAAGCCGGGCGTCGACCACATCGGCATCCAGGTCGAAACCGATGAAGAACTTGCCGAGATGAACGCGCGCTTCGCCGCGGCCGCACTCCCTGTGCAACACCAGAGCGGCACCACGTGTTGCTATGCGAAGTCCGACAAGGCGTGGACCGTCGATCCGCAAGGCGTCGCGTGGGAAACCTTTCGAACGCTCGAATCGGCGCCCGTCTACGGGCAGTCCCATATCGAGGCACTACCAGTGAGCGGATCGACGGCAGCCTGCTGCGTTCCGTCCGAGACCGCTATTTCATTCCGGAGCCGCCAATGAGCGACAAACCTTATTCCGTGCTGATCCTCTGCACGGGCAACAGCGCGCGCAGCATCATGGCTGAAGCGCTGTTCAACGTGCTTGGCAAGGGCCGCTTTCGCGCATACAGCGCGGGCAGCCATCCATCCGGCGCGGTCAATCCGTTTGCGATCGAGCGATGCAACGCGCTGGGCTATGACACGGCACAGATGCGCAGCAAGAGTTGGGACGAATTCGCCAAACCCGACGCGCCGCAGATGGACTTCGTCATCACCGTGTGCGATCAGGCTGCTGGCGAGGTCTGTCCGATCTGGCCTGGCAAGCCCGTGACGGCGCATTGGGGATTTGAAGATCCCGCCGCCTTCCAGGGAACCGACGACGAGAAGCGCAAAGTCTTCGACAAGGTGTATCGACAGATCATGAACCGCGTGAGCCAATTCGTGAACCTGCCTTTGCACGTTCTCGATCACAACGCGATCCAGCGCGAAATGCGCGCGATCGGCGAGCGCCCGGCAGAAGAAGCCAATGAGCAGCACTGAGGCTCGCACAGCCGTGCGCCCGGCGATCGGTTTTTTCGAGCGCTACCTGACGCTATGGGTTGCGCTGTGCATCGTAGCCGGTGTGGTGTTCGGGCAGATACTTCCGCGCGTGTTTCAGGCGATCGGCCGTATGGAAGTGGCGCAAGTCAACGTGCCCGTCGGGGTGCTGATCTGGATCATGATCATCCCGATGCTCGTCAAGATCGACTTCGCGGCGATGAAGCAGGTCGGCAGCCAGTGGCGCGGCATCGGCGTGACGCTTGCGGTCAACTGGCTCGTCAAGCCTTTCTCGATGGCGCTGCTCGGTTGGCTGTTCATCCGTCACGTGTTCCGGCCGTGGCTACCCGTCGAGCAACTCGACAGCTATGTCGCGGGTCTGATCCTGCTGGCTGCCGCGCCCTGCACGGCGATGGTGTTCGTGTGGTCGCAACTGTGCAAGGGCGATCCGTATTTCACGTTGTCGCAGGTCGCGCTGAACGACTCGATCATGATCGTGGCGTTCGCTCCCCTCGTCGCGCTGCTGCTCGGCTTGTCTGCGATCACGGTGCCGTGGGATACGCTGATCGCGTCCGTCTGTCTGTACATCGTCATTCCCGTGATCCTCGCGCAACTGCTGCGGCGCCATCTGCTTGCGCGCGGCGAAGCGCATTTTCGCAGCGTCGTTGCGCGCCTTGGCCCGTGGTCGATCTGCGCATTGCTTGCGACGCTGGTCCTGCTGTTCGCGTTTCAAGGCCAGGCGATTGTCGCGCAGCCGCTGGTGATTGCGATGCTCGCCGTGCCGATCCTCGTTCAGGTGTTTCTGAACTCGGGGCTCGCCTATCTGCTCAATCGCCGGCTTGGCGTCGCACATTGCGTGGCTGGACCATCCAGTCTTATCGGCGCGAGCAACTTCTTCGAACTCGCAGTCGCGACGGCAATCAGCCTGTTCGGTTTTCACTCGGGCGCGGCGCTAGCGACAGTGGTCGGCGTATTGATCGAGGTGCCCGTGATGCTGCTGGTCGTCGGCATCGTGAACCGTTCGCAGGCCTGGTATGAATCAGGGCATCGGCAAGCCGCGCCCAGCCTTCGGAGAAACTGACCATGCTGAGCGATCTGCCGAATATCAGCGCTTCACATCTCGAAACACCGCAACTGGATGGGCTGACACCCGCGGCTGCATCGACGCATCCGCCGCGCATCCTGCTGCTGTATGGGTCGC
Organism: Paraburkholderia steynii; assembly: GCF_900100565.1. Taxonomy (NCBI): domain Bacteria; kingdom Pseudomonadati; phylum Pseudomonadota; class Betaproteobacteria; order Burkholderiales; family Burkholderiaceae; genus Paraburkholderia; species Paraburkholderia steynii. The sequence goes on from NZ_FNDI01000014.1 coordinate 129,302, forward strand.
TGCGGGCCACGTCGTACAGCCGGCTGCTTACGCTCGAAGCTGAGCGCATCCTCCGGCATTTCGGCGCGGACACACGCATATTCGATCCTCACGGCCTGCCGCTCGCCGATAGTGTCGCGGCAGACCATCCGAAGGTCATCGAACTGCGCAAACTGTCGGAGTGGTCCGAGGGACAGGTATGGTGCAGCCCCGAGCGTCACGGCAATCTGACGGCCGTGTTCAAGAACCAGATCGACTGGCTGCCGCTCGAAAGCGCGGGAATACGGCCGACGCAAGGCCGCACGCTCGCTGTCATGCAGGTATGTGGCGGCTCACAGTCTTTCAACGCGGTGAATGCGCTGCGCGTGCTCGGCCGCTGGATGCGGATGGTGACGATCCCCAACCAGTCGTCGGTTGCGAAGGCCTGGCAGGAGTTCGATTCCGACGGTCGGATGAAGCCCTCTGCCTACTACGACCGCGTGGTCGACGTGATGGAAGAGCTGTTCAAGTTCACGCTGCTTGTTCGGGATCGTTCGGACTATCTGACCGATCGCTATAGTGAACGGAAGGAGGCAGCGCCCGCGCCGGCAAGCACGCTTGCCAGCGCGGCGATGCGACACGAAACCAGTTCGAATGCCGACACCGACGACAGCGAAACGGAATGAGCGCAGCCACGTTCATGCGCGGATAGAGACGTGGGCGCCCTTTCAGTCAGTGACGATTTCACTCCGCGGTAGTCACCTCGTCCGCTTCGCGCGCGGCTTGCCTGACGCATCGTCTTCCTGCGGGTCTTCGCTTTCCAGCTGTCGCTTGTCGGATTGCTCGATTGGGGGCTCGACGGGCGCATCATCCGCGCCCTCTGCTTCGATCTGCCGGCGTGCCGTATCCCAGTACTCGTCGGCATGTTTCTTGGGATCGTCGTCCCGCTCCCAAAGTTGATACGCACGTTCGCGAATCCGTTCGTCGGTGCTGCGTTCGCCATCATATTCAGCCATGTCATTCTCCCGGGATCAATAGCGCCTTGGCATTGAGCATTCGCGATGCCTGAACCCGGAACGGCGTCGGCCATGTCATCCGATACTTTCGACGGCAGCATCGACCCGCTGGTCGCGCGGGCCGGGGAGCCCGAAATGCCTGGCGAGCGTATCGACGACGTTCTCCGCCATGCTCCGCCGCGTTTCACCCGTCGCCGAGCCGATATGCGGCGTCAACACCACTCTGCGATCGTGTATCAGCGCTTCGGGAACGACCGGTTCGTGCTCGAAAACATCGAGCGCCGCGCCCGCAATCCCGTCTTGCGCCAGCGCGGCAATCAGCGCCGCCTCGTCGACCACAGGCCCGCGCGAGATGTTCACGAGATACCCGCGAGGTCCAAGCGCATCGAGCACGGCTTTATCGACGAGATGATGTGTGGACGAAGAAAGCGGACACGTCAGAATCAGCATGTCGCAATCGAGCGCGAGGCGGACGACGTCGTCATAGTACGGAATTTCGACCGATTTCCGGCTCGGGCCGAAATACGCGAGGCTTGAGCCGAATGCCTGCAGACGCTTCGCGATTGCCGATCCAATCGTGCCGAGTCCGACAATCCCGACCTTCATGCGCGAGATCGAACGTCCAAGCGGATATTGTCCGTGCTCCGGCCACGTACCTGTACGGACGAAGGCATCCGCGTTGATGAAGTCGCGGGTAACGGCAAGCGCAAGACCGATGGCTGCATTCGCGACGTCTTCGGCCAGAATGTGCGACGTGTTTTCGATCGTGATGCCGCGCGACCTGGCTGCCTGCACGTCCAGATTATCGAGACCTGCGCTGTAGCTCGAAATGATCTCGACAGCAGGCACGGCATCAAGAAATGCTGCATCGATCTTCGTCTTGCGCAACGCAATGCCGCGCACTTCATGGCCATGCTTCGCCAGAAACGCAGTGGCGGCGTCGGGATCTTTCGGCAGATCGAGCACATTGAACAGCGCCCTGAGTTCCGCATTGGTCCACTCGGGCAATTCCGCCGCGTTGAGTATGGTTGGCTTCAGCGTGTCCGGTTGTTGCATAGCTTGGTTTCCATTAAATGCCGGGCGTGCTCATCTGCACGCGCTTGATATTGCCCATGAACAGCAGGTAGACGACAGCCGCGACGAGGCAGTGTGCGGCGACGAAGTAGAGCCCGACTGTATAGCCGCCCGTTGCCTGCACGATGTAGCCGAACGCGATCGGCGTGACGATGCCGCCGATGTTGCCCACGCAATTGAAGATCGCGCCCGCAAGGCCAACCGCTTCGCGCGGCGCCGTATCGCTGACGATGGCCCACGTGCCCGCGCCCGCGGCAGTGCCTTTGCCGAAGAACGCGAGCGTCATCAACAGCACGATCAGGACATTGCTCTCGGTGAAGGCGGACAGCACGAGGCAGCAGCCCACCAGCATGCCGACGATATACGGCGTCTTGCGCGCCCACGAAACGCTCCAGCCGTGGCGGATGAGCATGTCGGAGATCACGCCACCCGCAATGCCGCCGAGAAAGCCGGACACGGCGGGAATCATCGTAGCGAAGCCCGCTTCCATGACGTTCATGCCGCGTGCCTGCACGAGATAGATCGGGAACCACGTGATGAAGAAATAGCTCAGCGCGATGGTGCAATACTGGCCGATATACGAGCACCACAGCATCCGGTTGCCGAGCAGCGTCCGCATGAGCGCCCACGACACGGCAGGCCGAGCCTGCAGTTCATGCTTCGAGTCGATGTCGATCATCGCGCCGCCCGCAATGATGTGATCGAGTTCGCTCGACGACACACGCGGATGGTTGCGCGGTTCGTGCATGACGACGGCCCACAGGCCAGCCGCTGCAATGCCGATGAGTCCAAGCGCGATGAACGGCGAGGGCCAGCCGAACTTCGCCGTGAGCCAGCCCGCGAAAGGCGAGAAGATCGCCACCGCGAAGTAGGAAGCGGACGCGAACAGCGATGTCGCGAGCCCGCGCTCTTCCTTCGGGAACCACATGACCGCGACGCGGCCGTTCGCCGGGAAGCTCGGCGCCTCGATCAGGCCGAGCGCGAAGCGCAGTGCAAACAGCAGTGCAAGTGCAACGGAGACATCCGACGTGACGTTGCCGATGAAACCGACCAGCATGGTCGCGATCGACCACAAAATGAGCGTCGCGCCATACATCTTCTTGGTGCCGAGCCGGTCGAGCAGCAGGCCGCCTGGAATCTGGCCCACCACATACGCCCAGCTGAATGCCGACAGCACATAACCCAACTGCACGTGATTCAGGCCGAATTCCTTCGCGATGCCGGGCCCTGCAATCGACAGGATCGCGCGGTCCGCATAGGCGATCGTCGCCAGCAGCAGGATCGTTGCGAGGATCGAGTAGCGCGTGCGCGTCATGCGCTCTGATGCCGTCGATATATACTGGGTCGTTCGGTCTGAAGCCATCGATATCTCCTCCTTGGTGTACGCGTCGTGCGGATCTTTTTGTGTGTTTATGTTTTGCATTAAACCGGCGGCACCTATGACCGTCAACCTTGATTGAGTCAATCAACGTGAAGAACTGGATGACACAGGAGGAGGCGTGCGCTGCGCTCGGCGTGCGCAAGCAGACGCTATACGCCTATGTCAGCCGCGGTCAGATCGAGGTGCGCTGGGACCCGGATCACATCAGCCGCAAGCTGTATCGCGCGTCGGATATTTCGATGCTGATGAAAAAGCGCGACCTCGGGCGCGCGCGCAAGAACATCGCGGCGAGCACGATGGCGTGGGGCGAGCCGATCATCAATACGCATATCTCGACCATCGTTCGTGGCAGGCTGTATTACCGCGGCAAGGACGCGATTCAAATGGCCGCGACCGCGACGCTGGAGGAAGCCGCGCAACTGTTGTGGGACTCGGCCGAAGGGCCCCGCTTTCCGGCTTCCCAACAGGTCAGGATGGAAGGTTCCGCAAGAGCGCGTGTCTTTGCCGCAATGAGCATGGCGGCGGCTGAGGGCGGATCGGTTCATGCGCCGAACGTCGAGCGCCTGCATGAGGACGCGGCCGGATTGGTCGGCCATCTCGCAAGTGCTTTTGTCGGGCTCGATTCGGACGAGGGGCCGCTGCATTTGCGCATCGCTCGTGCATGGCGGGATGAGCGGCACGCGGAGCTTTTGCGCCGCACGCTCGTGCTGCTCGCGGATCAGGAACTGACCAGCTCGTCGTTTGCTGCGCGTGTTGCTGCGTCGACGGGGGCGTCGCTTGGTGCGTGCATGATGGCGGGACTTGCTGCGTTCTCCGGGCCGCTGCACGGCGACGCGATTACACGGGTGTATGCGCTGATCGACGATGCGCGCGATTCGGGAGCCGAGCAGACCGTGCGACGCCGGCTCGCCGATAACAAGTCGTTACCCGGTTTTGGACATGAGCTTTACCCGCAAGGCGATCCGCGAGCAGCCTGTCTGCTGTCGACGTTAGCGCCTTCGCAAACCACGAGCGAGCTGATCGCTTGCGTGGACAGCTTGACGGGCATGCAGCCCACTATCGATATTGCGCTTGCCGTACTCGTCGAGCATTGCGAGCTGCAAAGGGACGCGGCCTTCGCGCTGTTCGCGATCGCAAGAAGCGTAGGCTGGGCTGCGCACTCGATCGAACAGATGACGAGCGGCAGCCTGTTGCGTCCTCGCGCGCACTATATCGGGCCTCCCGTCGCCGAAGGAGACGACCTCGAAGCCTGAGCCACACGCCGTCCCTACCAGCGCAGCAGCTTCGGCCCCAGCCACGCGCCGATGCACGCGGGTAGCAACATCCCGATCGCGTACCACACGCTCCAGAACGCCGGGCTCATCTCCGGGCAATGCAGGCAATACACGATCGTCGCAGTGGAACTCGCAAGCAGCCCGGCGACGGCGCCCGCGAGCCGCAACTGCGTCGGCGCAAGCGATTTGACGGCCCAGAACACGGCAGGAAACGTCGGCACCGAAAGCAACACGATGTTGAACGGGCACGTGCGCCACGTATGACCGAGCACGATCGGCAAGCGCGTGCCGGGCGCCGCACTGTCGAGCACCATCATGCTCGCGATCCACACCGCGACAAACGGCAACGCGATGATCGCCCACGAATAGCCGGCGCGCGCGCCCGGTCGGCCGAGCCGCATCACGGCGAGCATCGCGCCCACCGCGATCGCGAGCGGATACGCCATCTTCGCCCAGAAGATCGTGGTGCGCGCGACGCTGCCCAGATCGTGCCGCACGCCGAACACCACGCTCATCAGGATCAGCGAGCCCAACGCGCCGAGCAGCAGCGCTTTGGTGAAGCGGCGCGCCACGGCGCCGCGCTCGATACGCGTCACCTGGTTCGACAGGAGGCCAATGAGGTCGTCGGTCTTCATCGCAGCCCCCGAATGAGCGCGGACAGCGCCTTGAGACCCCTGTGTACGCCGACCTTCACAGCCGATTCGGACAGACCCGTGATGCGCGCCGTCTCCGTCACCGACAGGCCTTCGAGCTTCATATGAACGATGGGCAGCCGCTGCTTGTCGGGCAGATGTTCGAGCAGCTTGCCGATGTCGTGGCGCGCCTGAGCGGGTTCGTCGTCGGTGTCGGCGAGCAGCTCGGCGTAGTCGTCGAGCGGATCGTTGAGGGATTCGCGGCGTGCGCGCGAGCGGAAGAAATCCATCAGCTTGTAGCGGGCGATCGCGTGCAGCCACGCAGTCAGCGGTTCGTCCGGACGATAGGTGTGACGCGCGTTATGCACCGCGAGCAGAATCTCCTGGACGAGGTCTTCGACGTCGTCGCGATAGTGCGGAATGCGCCGGCGCAGAAAGCCGCGCAGGTGCCGCGTGAGTGCCTGCAAAAAGCTGCGATAAGCGTCGGCATCGCCGTCGAGACCGCGAACGAACAACGCTTTCAGGCGGCTTTCCGCTTCTTGCAACATGACTCCCTTATTGGCAGGACGGCGAGACGACGAGACATGCACGTGGCTCGCTGCCGCGGCGAGCGGGGCGCTGAGCTTCAGATCGAGCGTTTCGGCATAGCCGAAGCCGTGATGCGCCACTATAGCGCGGTCGTCGTCCATCGTCGTCACCCGCCTCCTTTACCGGGTTAATTCGTCGTTTCGAAGTTTCCGGTTACACCGTGCGCAAAATTTTTTGCGAGCGGAGTGAATTGCTCGAAAAAGCACGCGAGGCTGTAACCAATCCCGTGTCCCTGACGAATTGACGTGTATCAGACCGTCATGGTGATCGACATGGACACGATGAAAGCGACTCTCACTCCGGCGCCCGAAACCGCACCGCGCACCGCACCGATTCATCCGATCTGGCTGCGCATCACGCATTGGCTCAATGCGTTCGCCGCACTCGTGATGATGTTCTCGGGCTGGCGCATCTATGACGCGTCGCCGGTGTTTCCTCAAATCGTCATTCCGCCGTCGATTACCCTCGGCGGCTGGCTCGGCGGGGCGCTGCAATGGCACTTCGCGGCGATGTGGCTGCTGGTGTTCAACGGCATCGTGTATCTCGCGCTCAACATCGCGAGCGGGCGCCTCGTCGCGAAGTTCTTCCCGATCTCGCCACGCGCCGTGCTGCGCGACCTCATCGCCGCATTGAGCGGCAAGCTGTCTCACACGGATTTGCGCCAGTACAACGCGGTGCAGAAGCTCGCGTATCTCGTCGTCATCGTCGATCTCGTGGTGCTCGTGCTGTCGGGGCTCGCGATCTGGAAGTCGGTCCAGTTTCCGCTGTTGCGCGAGCTGATGGGCGGCTATGACAACGCGCGCATCGTTCACTTCTGCGCGATGGCCGTGATGGCGGCGTTCGTCGTCGTGCATGTCGCGATGGTTGCGCTCGTGCCGCGCTCGCTCCTGACCATGCTGCGCGGCCGCTGATTTCCGCCCGAGGACACGACATGAAGACCGACGACAAACCCATCATGAAGCTCGACCGCGCAGCGATTCTCGCGGATGCGCGCCGCGAACTGGACATGCCTTCGCGCCGTCTGTTCGGCAAGCGCCTGTTGACCCTGGGCGGCCTGTCGCTGCTCACAGGCTGCTCGATCACCGACGACAAATCGGTCAACGCATTTCTGACTGCGGTTTCACGGCTGAACGATCGCGCGCAGGCGTTCCTGTTCGATCCACACCAGCTCGCGCCGACCTATACCGAAGCACAACTCACGCGGCCCTTTCCGTTCAACGCGTTCTACGGCATCGACGATGTGCCTGAAGTGAACGGCAGCGACTATCGGCTGAAGGTGAGCGGTCTCGTGACGGGGCAACGCGTGTGGACACTGCCCGAGTTGTACGCGCTGCCGCACGCGGAGCAGATCACGCGGCATATCTGCGTGGAAGGGTGGAGCGCAATCGGACGCTGGGGCGGCACGCCGTTCGCGGAGTTCCTGCGCCGCGTCGGCGCGGATACGAGCGCGAAGTACGTCGGCTTTCGCTGCGCGGACGACTACTACGAAAGTGTCGATATGCCGACGGCGCTGCATCCGCAGACCTTGCTCACGTTCGAGTACGACGGCCAGCGTTTGCCCGCGAAATACGGCTATCCGATGAAGCTCCGGATGCCGACCAAGCTCGGCTACAAGAACCCGAAGCATATCGTCGAGATCTTCGTTACCAACACGTATCCCGGCGGCTATTGGGTCGATCAGGGCTACAACTGGTTTGGCGGTTCCTGAACGCAGTTCATGTTTTTCCGGTTCCGGTCATACCGGATACCAATTTCAACCCAGCAAGGAGATGAGCAATGAAACGACTGATGACGGCAGTGTTCGCAGCAGCGATGGCGTTGGGCACGACGGCTGCATTCGCACAGGCAAGCGGCGCGATGGCAAACGATGCGATGAGCAAAGACAGCATGTCGCACGACGCGATGAAAAAGGACAACATGTCCCACGATTCGATGAAGAAGAGCAACAAGATGAAGAAGCACGACGCGATGGGAATGGATCATCCCGCATCGGGCGCGATGTCGCAGTAAGCTGGCGCAACCGCACAAGCCGGGCGTGCATGCGCGCCCGGCTGATTTCATTTGGGCCGTTCAGGCCTGCGCCTGAAAAACCAGATTGAACGGTGTTTGCGTCGCGCGCCTGAAACGCGTGAAGCCGCCCGCAGTCACGACTTCTCTGAGCCGTGCTTCGCCCGCCTGCGCGCCGAGCGCTTTTCTACCTTCCTGCGACAACGACGCGCCCGTGCAGATCATCGTCGATGCCGAATAGAACACACGCCCTATCGGGTTGAGATTGTCTTCGAGCCGGTCGTTCGCGAAGGGTTCGACGATCATCCACGTGCCGCCCGGCTTCAGCGATTGCAATACGTGGGCCGCCGCGCCCGTCGGGTCACCCATGTCGTGCAGGCAATCGAAGAATGCGACGAGATCGTAGTCGCTTCCTGGGTATTGCTGCGCGCTCGCAATTTCAAACGTGACGCGCTCGCTGAGACCCGATTCATCGGCGAGTTCTCGTGCTCGCTGCACGGACGGTTCGTGATAGTCGAAGCCGACGAAGGTCGCGTCCGGATAGGCCTGCGCCATCAACATCGTCGATATGCCGTGGCCGCAGCCGACATCCGCGACTTTCGCGCCGCGTCCCTTGAGTATTGCTTCGACACCGATTAGCGCCGGTATCCATTCGTCGACCAGATGCGCCGCATAGCCGGGACGAAAGAACCGCTCGGTGCCCTTGAAGAGTGATGGATGATGCTGATGCCATCCGACGCCCAGCCCCGTGCGAAACGCGCCTTCGAGCTTCGGCAGGCTGCGGAACATCGCTTCGGCGCAGTCGACGAAACCGGGAATGAACGTCGGGCTGCCTTCTTCGGCGAAGCACATCGCCATTTCGTTTTCGAGCTGGTAGCGGGCGGTTTCGGCATCGTAACGGATGAAGCCCGATGCGGCCTGCGCCGCAAGCCATTCGCGCACGTATCGCTCAGCGAGGCCGGCGCGGTCGGCGACCTGTTCCGAGGTCATCCAGCCCTGTTCGGCCATCGCCTTGTACAGGCCGAGCCGGTCGCCCAGCGCGATCAGCGGCGCCGACGCAACCGCGCCGAACTCTCCAACCATGCGCGCCATGAAGTCCTGCACTTTCTGTTCGTCGTATTGCACGTGCCACCTCCGTGAAGAAGGCAGAATTGATATGACGAAAAGAGCGTCCCGTCGATGCTTGCGTTTCGCCGACTTCGCCCATGCCAAGTATAGATACTGAAAAGACAGATGAAAGGCAAAGACCATGTGACGGCGGGCGATTCGATCGTGTGTATGATCCGCGAACATCACCGTGTCTTCACCCATTCACCAGGACTTCAGATGAGTTCAAGCAGGCAGCCCAAACGCAACCTTCCGGGCAAACAGGATCTGGAAGCGATGTCGGTATTCCGTTACGAGCTGCGCAAGTTCTTGCGCGCGTCCGAGGAGATCGCCAACGCGGCGGGCATCACGACGCTGCAATATCAACTGCTGTTGCACGTGCGCGGTTTCGAGGGGCGGCAGTGGGCCACTGTCGGCGAACTGGCAGAGCGTCTGCAGGCCGCGCCGAACGGCACGGCGGCGCTCGTGTCGCGTTGCGAATCGGCCGGTCTCGTGACGCGCAAGCCCGACGCCGAAGATCGCCGCCAGGTGCAGGTGCATCTGACGCCGAAGGGCGAGCGCTGCCTGCTCAAGCTCGCAGCGGAGCACAAGGCGCACTACGGCTCATTTGGCTGGGTGTTCGGCGACACGGGCGAATAACCCTTTGCGCACGGGTTGTACGTGTCGAAACGGGAGATCGCGCATTTATGTCACAATGTGCCTTACTTTGATTTTGATCACGTTGACGCCCCGATGCGCATTCCAGTACTTCTCGACCGACGCGCGTTGCTGCGCGGCAGGCGGCTTTGGCTGCATTACGGCGTGTTCTGGCTCGGCGCGGTCGCGACAGGCCTTGTCGCCGTCATGTATGCGCGGCTGATCGATTTCGGCTACGACGCGTTTCTGCGCTATACGACGAAGTTCTGGTGGCTGCCGCTCGTGCTGACACCCGCAGTCGCGGCGCTCGGCGTCTGGATTACGCGGCGCTGCTTCGCGGGCGCTGAAGGCAGCGGCATTCCGCAAGTCATCGCGACGCTGCACGAAGGGCGCGACCTCGGCCCGCGTCTGCTGAATATGCGCATTCTGGTCGGCAAGATCGCCGTGTCGTTTCTGTCGATTCTCGGTGGATTCACCATTGGACGTGAGGGGCCGACCATCCACGTTGGCGCCGCGCTGATGTTCAGCCTGCGGCGCTTCTATCCGGCCCGCTTGCGCAGCCTTCGCGGCGTGGGTCTGGAGCGCAAACTCGCGCTGGCGGGCGCGGCTGCAGGGCTGTCTGCGGCATTTAATGCGCCGCTCGCGGGCGTCGTCTTCGCCATCGAAGAACTGACACGCAGCTTCGAAACGCGAACCAGCGGCGTCCTGATTACGGCGATCATCTTCGCGGGCATCGTCTCGCTAGGCTTGCAGGGCAACTACACGTACTTCGGCACGATCGACATCGACGGGCATTTTCCGGATCTACTCGTGGTTGCCGTCGTGATGCTGGGCGTCGTGACGGGCGTGGCGGGCGGCGCGTTCTGCTGGCTGCTGCTGAACACTGACCGCTGGATGCCCGCGCGGCTCGTGGCGTGGAGAAAGGAACATCCGGTTGCATTCGGCGCGGCGTGCGGCCTCTTCATTGCGGTGATCGGTGTGGCTGCGGGCGGTCACACGTTCGGCAGCGGCTACGCCGAAGCGCGCGGCATGCTAGAAGGCAATTCGCAGCTTGGCGCGAGTTATCCGTTGCTGAAGATGGCGTCGATGGTCGGGTCTTATCTGCCTGGCGCGCCGGGCGGGTTGTTTGCACCATCGCTGGCGATCGGCGCGGGCATCGGCAACGCGCTGCATCTCGTGTTCGGGCAAATGCAGCTGCCGATGCTGATCGCGCTCGGCATGGTCGGCTATCTTGCCGCAGTCACGCAAAGCCCGATCACCGCGTTCGTGATCGTGATCGAGATGATCAATGGACACGCGCTGGTGCTCTCGCTGATGGCGACCGCGCTCATTTCCAGCCAGGTGTCGAAGCTGTTTGCGCCACCGCTTTATGAAGCGCTGGCGCAGCGGTATCTCACGAAGCAGTGAGCGTCACTTGTCCGGCAGCGCATACGCGATCACATAGTCGCCGAGCTTCGTGCCGAACGACCCGTGTCCACCCGCAGCGATCACCACGTACTGCTTGCCGTTCGCCTCATAGGTCATCGGCGTGGCCTGGCCGCCAGCGGGTAGCCGCGCGCGCCATAGCTCCTCGCCGGTGTCGGTGCTGTAGGCGCGCAGATAGTTGTCGGCCGTCGCGCCGATGAAGAACACGTGGCCTGCCGTCGTCATCGGGCCGCCTAGCATCGGCATGCCCATCTTGAACGGCAGCGGAACGGGCGCGCTATCGCGAACCGTGCCGATGCGCTTCTTCCACACCACCTGGTTCGTCTTCAGATCGAGCGCGGCAACGTAGCCCCATGCGGGCTGCTTGCAAGGCAAGCCGATCGGCGACAGGAACGGGTTCAACTCCACGCCAAACGGCACGCCATATTGCGGCTGGATGCCCGCTTCCGTCCCCGTGCCGCCCTGGCCGTTCTCGGGCGGCTGAATCGGGTTGTGCGGCCCGCGCGCGACGAGCTTCGACACGAACGGCAGCGCGATCGGGTTGGCGATGGCGAGTTGCCGGTCGGTATCGACGGCGAGGCCGCCCCATTCGAACATGCCAAGATTGCCCGGAAAAACCAGCGTGCCGTTTTCGGACGGCGGCGTAAACGGTCCTTCGTAGCGCAACCGATGAAAGAGCACGCGGCACGCGAGCTGGTCGAACATCGTTGCGCCCCACATGTCGGCGCCCGACAGGTTCTTCGCGGGCCGGAAGGTCAGTTGCGAGTACGGCTGCGTCGGCGACACATGATCGCCTTCGGCCGCGCCTTGCGGCACGGGCTGCTCGGGCGCGGGCACGATCGGCGTGCCCGTGCGGCGATCCAGCACGAAGATGTTGCCCGTCTTCGCCGGCGCGTAGATCGCGGGCACGACATTGCCGTTGCGGTCGGTGATGTCGGCGATGGTTGGCTGCGCGGGCAGGTCCATGTCCCACAGATCGTGATGCACCGTCTGATAGAACCACGCGAGCTTGCCCGTCGATGCATTCAGCGCCAGCAAGCCGCTCGCGTAGCGCTCGTACAGCGGCGTGCGATCGCCGCCCCAGATGTCGGGCGTCTTCACGCCCATCGGCAGATAGACGAGGTCGAGTTTCGCGTCGTAGGCGGCGGGCGCCCACGAGTTGGGGGAATTGAACGTGAACGTGTGCTGGTCGTCGGGAATGACGTTCGGTGTGGCCGAGCCTGGATCGAACGCCCACACGAGCTTGCCCGTTTCGACGTCGAAGCCGCGTATCACGCCGGACGGCTCGCGCGTCGAATAGTTGTCCGTCACCGCTCCCGCCATGACGATGATCTTGTCGGTGACGATAGGCGGCGAGGTCGGTTCGTACTGCCCCACGGTCGTCACGGGTTGCAGATGCTGCAAGTCGAGGTCGCCGTTGTTGCCGAAGCCGGCGCAGCGCTGTCCCGTTGCGGCGTCGACTTCGAACAGATGGCCGTTGTTGACGGGCAGGATCACGCGGCGCGCGCACGCGGGTAATGCGCTTCGCGCGGCTTCGTCTTTTGCGGCGGCGGCAGCCGCTGTCTCGTGATACGACACGCCGCGGCAGGTCACGTGCTGGAAGCTCGGGTCGGTTTTCAGGCCCGGATCGAAGCGCCATTTTTCTTTGCCCGTCGCGGCGTCCAGTGCGAACAGGATCTGATGCGGCGAGCACAGATAAAGCATGTCGCCGACCTTGAGCGGTGTCACTTCGTCGGTGATCTCACCGGGATCGTTGGGGCCTTTCTTGTCGCCCGTCTGGAACGTCCACGCGACTTGCAGGTCCTTCGCGTTATCCTGGTTGATCTGCGTGAGCGGCGAATAGCGGGTGCCCGCTTGCGTGCGGCCGTATGCCGTCCAGTCGCCGGGGTTCGAGTCGGATTGCGTCGGCGACACGGCCGCGTTTTCCGCGACCTTGCCGTTGATCTCCTGCGGGTCGTTGATTGCCGCATACGCGAGCGCGACGCCCGTGAGAACGAGGCACGCCACGAGCGCAACGGCGCCGCCGCGCCGCGCGGACACATCGAACAGACGGAAGACGAACGGCAACAGCAGCCAGATGCCGAACAGAACGAGGATATCGGTGCGCGGCGCGAGCGCCCAGAAATCGAAACCCGCTTCGAAGACGGCCCATATCAGCGTGCCGATCAGCAACAGCGCATAGAGCGACAACGCGAGCCCGTTGCCGCGATAGATCAGCCATGCGACGGCGAGCAGAACGACGCCGGCCACGATGTAGTAAGGTGAGCCGCCTATCGTGACGAGCCAGATGCCGCCTATCAGCAGATACAGACCGGACAGCACGGCGAAGAGAACAGTCAGCCATGCGATGACGGGCGGCGACGTGTGCCTCGACGGGCCTTCAGAGGTGTTCGCTTTGCTCTCGTTGTTCATGCTGTCAGCCTCCTGTTCGTGCTTCACGGCGCGTTGCGCGTGCGATGCTCAACCTGTATCGCTTAGCAACATGCGGACCTGAACGTATGCGAAGTGAATCAGTGCGCAAGGCGATGCGTCGCATGCGCCCTGTTGACTCGACTTATCCTGCACCGTGTCGGGACGCATCGCAAGCAGACAGTGATTACACAAAACTTTCTGGAGGCGTGACGCGTGCGATTGCACGCGAACACATTCAGGCCGCGCTGAATTCGAGCGTGCGTGTGTCGATCGTCCTGATGACGCTTTCGCATGCAGGTGCGCCCGTCTTCAGATGGACGACGAGATCGTAGGTTGTCGAAGGGCGAGTGAGCATCAGGCAGGTGGACTCTGTGTTCGCGACACGCGTTGCATGCCAGACATTAGGCCGCATGCAAAGACCCTTGCCGACGGGAATCTCGAATGCGCGCAGCGAGTTGAGGTCCGGCTCGCCGTCTTCAAGCGACGTCGCGACGATATGCACGACGGGCGCCGTCAACGGCACGATGGCCTGCTGCGTCAAACGATGCAGTTCGAGCGCGGAGATCTCTGCGCCACGATTGCGGTACACGACCCAGAGTATTTCGGTTTCGCCCGGCGTGCCCGTATCGAACAGATGCTCGCGCCAGAAGTCCGACGCCGGACTGACGAACGCGGGCGCATCGCCGTCCGTGCGCACGGGCTTGCCGAGCATCCAGCCATACGGTTCACAGCGATTCGCTTCGAGCGGTTCGATCGGAATGGAAAGAGCGGTCAGCATGTCGGCGTACTCGTGTTGATGAATGGATCGGTCATGCATGCGAGATGGCGTCGTCCGATGGTGGGAACAGCGCGAACTCCGGCCCATGCTTCAGGCTGAAATCGAGCACGACGTTCAGCGCGAGCCGAGTGATCGACTCGGCAAGCAGACTGTCGGGCGTGCGCCGGTATGCGGCGACCAGCGGCAACGCGGGCACGCGATGCGTGACTTGCAGCAGTTGCAACTGGCCCGCTTCGAGTTCGCGCATCACGAACGCGGGCGGCAGCACGGCAATGCCGAATCCGTCGACCACGAGCCGGATGATCGCCGCCACCGATGAAAGACAATTGATCTGCACCTGCACGTCCCCGCTTGCCGCGAACAGGCCCGTCAGAAACTCATGCGGCGGCGAATGGCGCGCAAAACTGATCACGGGATACGCGGCCAGTTCTGTTTCGGTGAGCGCCTGCGCGGACAGATTGAGCGCAGGGCTCGCCATCCAGCGCATCGGAAGACTGCCGAGCGGGACATTCGTCATGTCCGCGCCGGCGACGCTCGTCGTCTGAAACGACACATCGATATGGCCGTTCGCCAGTTGCGCGGAGAGGTTCGCGGACGTGTCGCTGGTCAACTCGATCACGAGGTTCGGATACTCGTCGCGGATGCGCTTGAGCAGATCGGGCAGCCACGTATGTACGATCGATTCGATCGCGCCGAGCCGCAGCAGGCCCGACACCTTCGAGCGATCGCCGACGCTCGCGAGCATCGCCTGATTCAGCTTCAGCATCTGTTCGGCGAACGGCAGCGCTTTGCTGCCGTCCTGCGTGAGCGTCGCTTCCTTCGAGCCGCGCTCGAATAGCCGCACGCCGAGTTCCTGTTCGAGCGCGGAGATGCGGCTAGAAATGGCTGCCTGGGTTGCGTGCAGCCGTTCGGCCGTCAGCCGGAAGCTGCGCAGCCGCGCCAGCCAGACGAAGGTTTCCAGAAATCGCAGATTCATTCACAGCCCTGACGAGGCAAGCACGATTGGCTCAGTGTAGCGCCGCGTCCCGCCTTCGGTGACAAGAAAAATTTCAACCGCGCGACAACTTTAATTTGTTGGACACGCACGCACCGCGCGCCAAAACTTTGCAACAGATGCCCGTTGATGGAAGGGCAAACACCCTGTCAAACCAGAGGACGTTGCGATGAAGAAAGTGTCATGCGAAATCGAAGGCGGGCTGCATGTCGAAGTGAGCGCGAGCCGTCTCGTGATTGCGGGCTGGGCGGGACGCGACCATGCCGAGGTCGAGCATCATATTCGCGAGCTGGAAGCGATCGGCGTGCGCAGGCCGTCGAGCGTGCCATGCTTCTACGAGGTGGCGCCCGCCTTGCTGACGACGGCGGACGGCATCGAAGTGATCGGCGAGCATTCGTCGGGCGAAGTGGAAGTCGTGCTGATCCAGACGCAAGAGGATGGCTTGCTGGTCGGCATTGGCTCGGATCATACAGACCGCAAGGTCGAAGGCTATGACGTTGCCGTGTCGAAGCAGATGTGCGCGAAGCCGCTCGGCAAAACGCTGTGGCGCTATGCGGATGTGGCCGCGCATTGGGACGCGCTGATCGCGCGTAGCTGGCGTATCGATGCGAGCGGCGAGCGTATCCGTTATCAGGAAGGCACGCTTGCACGGCTGATGCATCCCGAGCCGCTGATCTGGCGCGCGTTCGGTTCGACGTCGATGATTCCCGAGACCGTGCTGTTCTGCGGCACGCAGCCCGTGCTCGGCGCGCTGACGCCTGCGGGCGCGTACGAACTGGAACTGCACGATCCTGTGCTTGGACGCAGCCTGCGGCATCGCTATAGCGTCGATGCGCTTGCGCATACGGAGTGATGGCGATGCGCACCATTCGTGAATCCGGCAAGGCGCTCGCGGCCAAAAAGCTCTCTGCAGGCGAACTGCTCGACGCGAGCCTCGCAGCTATCGACGCCGACCTCGCACGAGGCGGATCGACCTACACGCATATCGACCGGGTGGCGGCACGCGAAGCGGCCGCCAGCAGCGACGCGTTTCGCGAGCGCGGCTACGTGCCTTCCGCACTGGCAGGTGTGCCGGTTTCCGTGAAGGACCTGTTTGACATCAAAGGACAGGTGACGACAGCGGGCTCGCGGATACTGCGCGACGCGACGCCTGCCGTGCGCGACGCTGCCGCCGTTGCGCGTTTGCGCGAGGCGGGCGCGGTGTTTGTGGGCCGCACCAACATGAGCGAGTTTGCGTTCTCAGGGCTCGGGCTGAATCCGCACTATGGCACGCCGCTGAATCCTGCTCATGCAACGCGTCTTGCGGGCGGCTCCAGTTCAGGCGCGGCGGTGTCCGTCGCGCTCGGCCATGTGGCCGCCGCGCTCGGCACCGACACGGGTGGCTCGGTCCGCATTCCCGCCGCGTTCTGCGGACTGGTCGGCTTCAAGCCGACCGCGCGGCGCGTGCCGCTTGACGGCATCGTGCCGCTGTCGACGTCGTTCGATTCGATCGGGCCGATTGCGCACAGCGTCGACTGTTGCGCGCTGATCGACGGCATTGTCTCCGGACAAGCGCTCGACACGGCGCCGCGCCCGCTCGCAGGACTTCGGCTGGGCGTCACGTCAGACTACGTGGCCGACGATCTCGACGAGTCCGTCAGCACCGCGTTCAATCGCGCGATCGGCATGTTGCGGCGCGCGGGGGCGTCCGTGGAGCGCTTTGCGTTTCCCGAGTTGCATGAGGTCGCGGGCCGCTATCCGCTCGCGGGCATCACGGCGGCGCAGGCGTGGGCGTGGCATCGCGAGCACGTCGCGCGCGATGCCGATGGGTACGACCCGCGCGTGCTCAAGCGCCTGCGCACAGGAGAAGGGCGCAGCGCCGCCGACTATATCGACCTGCTCGCCGCGCGCGAGCGCTTCGTGCGCGACACGCGGACGCGTCTTGCGAGATTCGATGCGTGGCTGATGCCGACTGTCGCCATCGTTCCGCCTGCCATTGCGAGCGTCGAAAGCGACGACGATGCATTCTCGTCGACGAATGCGAAGGTGCTGCGCAATCCCGCTGTCGTGAACTTCATGGACGGCTGCGCGCTGACGCTGCCTTGCCATCGGGACGGCGAATTGCCCGTCGGCCTGTCGATCTGCGGGCCCGCGCTCGCCGATGCTTCGATTCTCGCGATAGCGCGCAGCGTTGAAGCGTTACTCACGCATAGCGAGACTGTCGTACACGCATAACGTTTGTTTATCGGCAGCAAAAAGAATTTCTCGTTGGACGCGCAATTACGGCGAACGAATACTGGATTTCAGGCGCGATGAAAACGTCGGCGCGCTTATTCAGCACCTTTACCGCATTCATGACCAAAGTGAGGCAGTCCGTGAATCAAACTTTTCGCTCATTAGCTGGTGTCGTTGCGCTGGCCGCCATTCAGACATCCGCGCATGCCGCCGATGCCACTCCCGCTGTCGTGCTGATCGGCCACGCGGCGCCGCTCACCGGGCAACTCGCGAACATGGGCAAGGACAGCGAGAACGCTGCGCGCCTCGCAGTCGATGAAATCAACAGTCAGCACCCTGTGATCGGCGGCAAGCCGGTACGTCTGCAACTGGACTCGCAGGACGATGCCGCCGACCCGCGCACGGGAACCCAGGTCGCACAGAAACTGGTCGACGAAGGCGTGGTGGCCGTGGTCGGCGACATCAATTCGGGCGTGTCGATTCCCGCGTCGCGCATCTATAGCGAAGCGCAAGTCGTGCAGATTTCGCAAGGCTCGACGAATCCTGCTTACACGCAACAGGGCTACAAGACGACGTTTCGCGTCGTGGCGACGGATGCATTGCAGGGACCTGCACTCGCGCGTTACGCGCTCAATTCGCTGCACGCGAAACGGATTGCCGTGATCGACGATTCGACGGCTTATGGACAGGGGCTTGCCGACGAGTTCGTGAAAGCGGCGAAGGCGAACGGCGGTACGATCGTCACGCGCGAAGCGACCAACGACAAGGCCACCGACTTCCGCGCGATCCTGACGAAGATCAAGGGGCTGCGGCCCGACGTCATCATGTATGGCGGTTCCGATGCGACGGCCGGACCGCTGGTGAAGCAGGCGGCGAATCTCGGCATGACGGCGAGCGTGCTCGGCGGCGACGGCGCATGCACGGACAAGATGGTGAGCCTTGCGGGCGACGCGATCGGCAACCTGGTGTGCTCCGAAGCGGGACTCGCGCTCTCGAAGATGCCCAAGGGGCAGGAGTTCGATCGTCGTTATACCGCGCGCTACAAGGTGCCCATCGATGCGTACGCGCCGTTTGCGTACGATGCCGTCTACGTTATTTACGACGCCATGAAGCGCGCCAATTCGACGGAGCGGGCCAAAGTTCTGGCTGCGATGCCCGTCACTCAGTATGACGGCGTGATCGGCAAAATCGCATTCGATATGCACGGCGATCTGAAGGACGCGGCCATTACGATTTATCAATTCAAGGACAAGAAGAAAACGGTAATGGATGTGATTCGAATGTGAGGTCGTATCCGCGCATTGCGCGGATACGAATTACCGTTTGAATTGCATTAGTTGATAGTTGATAAGAAATGACAGTAGCGGCGCGATGTGAGTCTGCTCTATTACTCGCGCTGTGGTGCTCGTCAGTACCGACGGCGCGACGGGATCGAAGGTTGAAGTACGACGAAAAGCACGGGCATTGCCTGCTCTCCTAACGTTTTCCTTTCATTTGTGCGCGGGAAATCTCCAGCCAATGCTCATGGTGAAGTGGGGCCACGGTGCGAATAGAAGCAAGTACTTTTGACTGTCTATCACTTCGCTTTCAATCGATCCCCTAAAGCACGCAAACGTTAGCGCGCATACAAGGCAAATACTACCGTCGCATAAATGCTGAAATCGGAGAGGTTCGAGTATTACGGCGAATTACATGTGATATCTTTCGGACCGTTCAAGGCATTTTTAGTTTGTCTGCCTATCTTGGCCATGACGGCCGCACGTCGAAGAGTGTCCGGTAGTCCGGCAAACAACAATTCATGCAAGTTCAAAACGCCCGTCGCTGGGCGCCTCGGGGGGCGCGGCGATGGCTTGCCGCGATTGCCGCGCTCTGTATTGCGAGTGGCGTGCGCCTTCTCCTGCATCCGCTGCTCGGTCCAGCGATGCCGGGCGCTGCGTTCTGCGTTGCGGCCGTCCTGATCGAGTACTACTTTGGCCTTGCGCCCGCGCTGACCATGATGCTGGCCGGCGTGTGCATCGGTGACTATCTGTTCGTCCCGCCTTACGCGATGTTTGGTTTCATCGACCGTTCCGATGTGCTGTTCGTCGTGTCGTACCCGATGGTTGCGCTCGTCTTCATTACGCTGGTTGAAAGGTTGAGGCGCGCGCAATTTCGCGCGGAACTGATCACGTCGGTCGCGCAGTCACGTTACGAGATGCTGCTGCGTCACGACAACGATCGCATGCTCGCGCGCCGCGCCGTCGATGAAACGCACCGGCTGCTGCGTCATCTGTCGCAACACAGAAAGTCGTTTGTGCTGATTCAGGCACTCGAGCGCATGCCTGCGTGGACCCACGGTACTGACGCTAGCAGCACGCGCGAGGCCGGGGCAAGTGTTCTTGCCGTTGCGCCGCCACCGGCGGAGATCGCACCGGGCCCTCGCTTCGACGATGTCGAACCCGAGGATATTCGCCGCTTGTCGAACGCACTGTGGCCGGGCTCGCATCGTGTGCGGCTGCGCGCGGGCGACGCCACCGCGATGCATGCATCGGCAGGCGTTCAAGGCGAGATGGGCGATAGCGCTGCGCAACTTGTCGATTGCATCTGCGAGCGCTTCACGACGCACGCGGGCGATTTCCTCGTGCTGCGCGTCGGCGAGTGACACACATGAAAACCTCTGTCCGAACGATCTTCAACGAAGGCGACGGCCACGCCGTGCTGATGTTGCATGGTCTGTCCAGCTCGCCGCTGGAATTGCGCTACCTCGCGCGCTTTCTGAACGACGAAGGCTTCACGACCTGCGTGCCCGTGCTGAACGGCTATACGGCGGGTTCGAAAGAGCAGGCGATGGAGCACTGGCTCGACGCGGCGACACGCGAATACGATGCGCTTGCCGCGCGCTACGAGCGCGTGTCGATCTGCGGGCTTTCGATCGGCGCGGCGCTCTCGCTCTCGCTCGTGCATCGTCGCCCGCAGGCACAGGCCGTCGCGCTGCTGTCGCTTACGCTCGCGTACGACGGCTGGGCGATCCCGTGGTATCGCTTCTTGCTGAACTGGGCGTACTACTCGCCGTTGCGTTCGCGCTATCGCTATCGCGAATCGGCGCCATACGGGCTGCGCAACGACGCGCTGCGGGCCAAGATCGCGCGCGCGATGGAACGCGACGACTTCAGCGAAGTCGGACCATCGACAATCTCGCTGCCCGCGTTGCACGAAGCCAGCCGACTCGCGGCGAGCGTGCGCTCGCAAGTGCGCGCGATCCGCAACGACTGCCTGATCATCCACGCCATCGACGATGAAACATCGAGTCCGCGCAATCCGCGCTTCGTGGCTTCGTCGATTGGATCGACGTTCTTGCGCACCATCTGGCTCGACGATTCGTATCACATGATTACATCCGACAACGAGCGCGAGATCGTCGCGCGGGAGACCGCGCTGTTCCTGCGCGAAAGCGAAATCACGAGCCGTACGGGCGATGCGGGCGGAAAGCCCGTGGTGTCGAAGGCGCTTGCCCGCCGGTTGCGGCAACTTGCGGCGATGGGTAAAGGTCGCGCGTGATGACGAAGTCGAGTTGCTTCAACGCGGTGCGACGCGCCGCTACGTTGGCGGCGGCAATGACGCTGACGTTCCACACAGCGGGAGCATGGGCCGACGACGCGCCGCCTCCGTCCTCTTCGTCGAATTCGTCAACTTCGCAGCAAAGCGACGCGACAGCAAAGCCCGCCAGCAAATGGAAGATCGGCATCGGGCCGGGTGTCGTCATCACGCCGCTGTATCCCGGCTCGCGTGAACTGCGTGTGTTTCCCTATCCCGCGCTCGACATCTCTTACGACGATCGCGTGTTTTCGCAAGGTCCCGACGTGCTGGGCCTGAACGTGTTGCGCAGCGAGGACTATCACGTCGGTGCAGCGCTGAGCTTCGATTTCCAGTCGCGCCAAGAAAAGGACGATCCGCATCTGCACGGGCTGGGTAACGTCGACGGCGGTCCGAAACTCAAGCTCTTCGCCGACTACACCGTGTGGATGTTCACCGGGTCCGTAGCGTTGTATCAGGACATCGCCGGACATGGTCAGGGCAAGACTGTTGTCACCGACCTTTATGCTTCGCTGCCTGTTGGAGGCTGGTTGTTTTCGATGGGTCCCGGCTTTACCTGGGCGGATGCCGAGTACACGCGAACGTTCTTTGGCGTGTCGAACCAGCAGAGCGCAGCGTCGGGATTGCCTGCGTACAACACGGGTGCAGGCATTCGTGACGTGCATCTGAACGGTTACGTCAGCTACGACATTTCGAAGCACTGGGCCGCCTCAGTCGCGGTGACGCTTGGCCGTTTGCAGCACTACGCCGCCGCGAGTCCGATCACCGAGCGTCGAAGCGAACTCAATACGCTTGCATCGGTGAATTACCGGTTTTGATTTCAGGCAAGATCCAGCCTGAACAGCAGCGAATCCCGATCCGGGTAAGCGTACGTGACGGGCAACTCATCAGCCGCGATCTGCTGAAACCCCTGACGTCGATAAAACGCATGTGAGCGCGTCGAAACGGAAGGGGTATCGAGCAGAATCGTTTCGATGCCTTTGAGCCTTGCATGCGCCAACAACGTTTCGTAAAGGCGCGACGCGCATCCCATCCCCGCGCCTCTCCACGCTGCCGCTACAAAGAACTTCTTCAGCACCGCAACCGTTGCCGTCTCGATCTGCAGAGCGATCGTGCCAACCACGTGTCCTTGCGGGTCGAGTGCAATCCAGAAGCCGCCGCCATTCGCGATGAAGTATCGATTGATATCGAGAAGCTCGGGCTGATCGTCGATCGATATACCGACCTTGCTCTCGTCATTCTGGATATGCAGGATCAAGCCGACTACCTCGTCGGTGAACGAATCCTGAAACATGGCGATGCGAGGCGGTGTGGTCGCGGCGTGCATGGAAAAGTGCTCTCGGGCAATGTGCGAGGCACTACCTTATGCGTCGCGCAGGATGCGATCTAGAACGTTCTTGCGCTGTTTCGCCGCGCGACGGCGCCAGGCGTCACGCCGAATACGGACTTGAAGTGGCGTCCGAGGTGGCTTTGATCCGCGAAGCCGGTTGCGGCAGCTGCGGCGGAAGGCGTCACGCCATCCAGCAACAAGTGCTTTGCCGTCTTCAGACGCAGCACGAGCTGGTAACGATGCGGACTCAGTCCAAACGCAGCAGTAAAGCGACGGCACAACTCGGATGCCGATAGCGACGCCTCGCGCGCCAGTTCGTCGAGCGACACGTTACGGCTGGAAAACGCCTGCAAATAGGCCCGCGCGTCGCGCAGGCGCTTGTCGGCGACTATCGAAGAAGACTGTGCGGACGCATCGCGATCGTTCATCGAGCCGAGCACGGCCTCACACAACAGCGCCCATTCATCGGGCCATGTCGATGACATGTGCAAGCTTTGCATCGACAGCGCAGCGAACTGCACGAACGGCGCCATCGCGCGGCGCATCTTCACAGGCTGCGAAAACGCGTGCGGCGAAACACCGTGAATCTCGCACTGCAATTGCCATTCGGCGTCGGGCACATAGAGCATTACGTACTCGCATCCGTGATCGCCGATGGACATTCCCGCATGCGCGACGTGCGGTGGGATCGCGTACACCTCGCCGGCATTGACGATCGACGGTTGCCGCGAGTTGGTCATCGAGTCCTTTGCGCCGCGGAGCACCGCGCCGATCGCCCACGTGTCGTGCGCATGCGTAGCAAACCGATGGTGCTCGAAGCGGGCATGAAGCACCTCGATACCCGCGCCGTCGACATAGCCATACTGCGTATGCTCTCTCGTTGCGGGCTGCGCGTTGTGTGCGGGATGGGGCATCGTGCGTTTCATGAATCAGCCGGGCAGCGCACGCTACGCATGCCAGAGCGAAGCTTTCGCCCGGAGCGTTTCGATTGCGAGGTCGAGAAAGGCGCGCACTTTCTGGTTCGCATGCTTGCCTTCACGATGGACGACATGAACGGGCAATGTAGCCAGTTCGTATTCGGCCAGCACGGCGCGCAACGTACCGTCTGCCAGTTCCTGCGCGATCTGATACGACAACAGACGCACGATGCCTAGCCCCGCCAAGGCTGCCGAGATCGCGGAATCATTGGTGGTGGTCACGAGACGCGGCTGGATGGGCACCGTCAGCGGCTTGTCGTCCACGCGGAAGCGCCATTCGGGCGCGGACGTGAGGCCTGTCGCCTGGATGGTCACATGAGACGTGAGATCGTCGGGATACTGCGGCACGCCGTGCGCGTCCAGATAAGCGGGCGAAGCGCACAGCACGCGGCGCACCTTGCCGACCGCGATCGCCTGCAACGATGAACTCGGCAACTCGCCGATGCGGATCGCGACATCCGCCCCTTCGTCGACGAGATTCACGATTCGGTCCAGAAACCAGCAATTCAGATTGACGGCCGGATAGCGCGTCAGATAGTCGTGAGCGATGGGCGTCACATACATCTTTCCGAACAGGACAGGTGCCGTCACGGTCAACTGGCCGCGCGGCGTGGTGTTCGCACCGGCAGCGGACAGCTCGGCCACCTCGACTTCCGCGAGGATGCGGCGACAATCCTCGAAGAACGTGGCGCCTGCATCCGTCATTCGCACGACGCGCGTCGTGCGGGTCAACAGCCGCACGCCGAGGTGTTCTTCGAGCTCGTTCATCACCCGGCTGATGACCGATGGCGACACGTTGAGCTTGCGCGCCGCGGACGCGAAGCCCTCCGTCTCGACCACGGTCACGAAGGTGTTCATTGCCTGGAGCCTGTCCATGTCTGAGGAGATGAACGGGAAGGGGATAGAGGACGCCTGCCGGGCGTCGACAGGCAAGCGAGCGTCAAGCATAACAGCGTTTCACAGCCCTCCGCGCGCGGCCTGCCTCACAGATCGAGCAGCAGACGGTCGCCGCCGCCCGTTTCCGCGTTGGCCGGCACGGCGCAACAGATCAACGCTTCGTTGTCCGGCACCGTGAACTCGGGCGTGATCGTGTAGGCGACCGCGCCCTCCACGATGCGTGTGCGGCACGTGCCGCAACTGCCGCCGCGGCAACCGAATTCAGGATTCAGGCCGCGTGCTTCCGCAAGCTCGAGCAACGTACCGCTGTCCGGATTCCAGCGCGCTTCTTTGCCCGACTTGACGAACGCGATGGGAACCGGTTGCTCCGCTGCGACGCGAGCGGGACCTGTGACGGCTGCAGCATCTTTCCTGCGTTGCAGCCCGGACGGCCCGAATGCCTCGGCATGAATGCGGTTGTCGGCGACGTTGAGATTGCGCAAGCCATCGTACATGGACTGCATGAACGCCGACGGTCCGCAAAGATAGAAGTCGTAGTCGTTGAAGGGCAGCGTGTCGCACAGCAGCGCGACATCGATCCTGCCTTCCACGTCGAAGTCCTTGCCTTCGCGCGCACCGTCGGTGTGACTCAATGCGCGCACCACGTTCACCGCGCCTTTCGCGGATGCCGCGAGACGTTCGATCTCGCGGCTGAACGCGCGCTCTTTCAGCGATCGCGCCGAATGGAAGAACCATGTCGGGCGTACGCGCCGCGTGCGCAGCCCTTCGTAGACGACATGCCTGAGCATCGCGAGCATCGGCGTGATGCCGACGCCGGCGGCGAGCAGCACGGCGGGACGGCGCTCGGCGGCATCGATCGTGAACTGGCCGGCGGGCGCACGCGCTTCGATGATGCTGCCGATATGCAGCGTATCGTGCAGATGCGACGACACGAGTCCATCGCGCTTCACGCTGATCCGATAGAGGCCATCGGCGGGTGCCGTCGACAGCGTATAGGTGCGGATCACAGGCTTGTCGTGACCGGGCGGCATGACGCGGATGGGCAGATGCTGACCCGCGATATGTGGAATGAGCCCCGCACCGTCCACAGGTTCGAGGTGAAACGAACGGATCACCGAGCTTTCATCGACGACATTCGTCACCTTGAACGGCCGCCATGCATTCGCCAGTTCGGCGGCCTTCAGGCGGCTTGTCACTTCGTCCCAGCTGCCTGTCATCAGCGAGTTCGGCGACCAGCCATTGGCCTGAAACTTCCACCGCAGCGGCAGCGCGCCCTTGCGATAGACGATGCGTCGCGGCGTGAAATGCCACAGCCGCTCCGCGCCCTGAAACGCGGCGATTTCCGGCGAGTCGAGATCGACGGTCGCATCGCCCGTCAGTTGCAGGACGTCGCCCGTTTCGAAGTCGGCGAAGATCAGACCCGCGCGCGGGTTGATAAGGAAGTTGCCGAGCGTCGCGAAGAAGAGGTTGCCCGCGAAATCGGGAATGGTCAGGCGGCCGTCGTCGCCGATACGCACGAAGCCCGCCTTGCCGCCGCGATGCGACACGTCGACCTGGCGTTGCTCGCCTTCGCCCACATAGGACGCGACAAACAGCGTGTCCGCGGCTTCGATCATCGCGCGGGCCTGACCCGTCAGGCCGTCGAACTCCGTGGGCGCGATATCGGAGAACATACCGGGATCGCGGATGAATTCGAAATCGCGCGCCTGGATATATTGCGGGCAATTGCCGAAGCTCTGTATGACCTCGACGTCGAACCCTTGTGACGTCGCGCCACGCAGCAGACCATTCATGCGATTGCGGCGGCGCGTGTGCAACTCGATCCCGAGCAGGCCGATCGCCGCACCGTCATGAAATCCCGCAGACGCAGGGTCTTGCGGATCGGCGGCAACGTGCATGTGCAGAATCTTCTCGGTCGGCGACTGCATGAAGCCCGGTTGACCGGCCACGAGTGTCGCCCATACGTCGCCGTCGTCGGCCACTGCACCGGCCACGATGAACGGCAATTGTCTGTAGAAAGTGCGGTGCTGATCGGGCAGGTAGTCGCGGATCACCCGGCGGCCGAGTTCCTGCATCTTCGGCGCCACGCCGACTTTCTCTTGCAGCGCCACTTCGCCTGCATGCCAGGGCGACCCTTTATCCGTCGATACCGTGCTCATGATTTGCCTCCGGGCGTAAAGCCGGGAAAGCCACGCGTTGGGCTTCCCGCTCACTGACGCGCTCAGCTGTTGGCGGTGAGGCCGACAGGCGTTTTCTGAAACTCGACGAAGCCAGGCAGCGCCTCGATGCGGCGCAACCACGCGTTGACGTTCGGGTAGAACGACAGGTCGACGTTGCCTTCCGGCGCACGCGCGATGTAGCTGTACAGCGCGACATCGGCAACGGTCGGATGCGGTTGCGCGATGAACTCATGCCCGGCCAGTTCTTCGTCGATCAGCTTGAGGATGCGATGCGCGCGGGCAATCAGCTCTTCGGCGTTGTATTTTGCGCCGAACACGGTGATGAGTCGCGCGGCAGCCGGGCCGAACGCGATCTCACCAGCGGCCACGGACAGCCAGCGCTGCACGGCGGCTTCCAGCGCGGGCGTTTGCGGCAGCCAGTCGGTCTTGCCGAACTTGCGGGCGATGTACACCAGAATCGCGTTGGAGTCGGCGATCGTGGTGTCGCCGTCGACGAGAACCGGGACCTGGCCGAAGCGGTTCAGCTTCAGGAAGTCGGCGGATTTGTGCTCGGCGGCGGCGAGATCGACCTGAATCGATTGATGCTCGATGCCGAGCAGCGACAGGAACAGGCGGGCGCGGTGCGAGTGGCCGGACAGCGGGTGGTAGTAGAGCTTCATGGCGGTTTCCTTTGGTCAGAGGTGACTGGGACATCCCGATCACTTGATGCAAAGTCTAGGGATGCTGCCTTTGCAGCAGAATCCCTCGCCAGGTCAATTGATACTTCTCGAAACGAGAACGGTGGTTGTGCGCCCGAGAATAATGGCGTTCGGCGGTTCAGCCCGCGCGTTTGTCCCGTTGCACCTTGCCGAAGTGAAGCGAAAGAAAAATGCCGATCGCGAGCGCGCCCAGCAGCATGGCCGAGGCATCCGGAACGAGGCGAGCCGCGTCCCAGTGATGCGAGGTGATCACCAGCGCCAGCGCGAGATTCACGAATCCCCACAGGATATTCACCAGAGGCGACGAGTCGCCGACGCCGTGCGGTTTGGCAAAAGGCGTGGGAAACGGATGCCCTTGCAGACCGGAAGACAGATGCGGGACGCTATTGCACAGAAGTGCTCCGGCGAAAAAGAGCCAGACATGCTGCATGGTTTTACCTCTTGCGTGGGGAGTGAAAAGGCGTCGCTTTACGAACGCCCGGGTTCATCGGTTTTCGAATGCACGCGTTTCGCAATGAAGCGCGCTGCGGCCGGTCCGATCACGAGCACGGCGACGAAGCGGGCCATCTGCATCGCCATGACGAAGCGCACGTCGACGTTGCTCGATGCCGCGATGATCGCCACTGAATCCGCGCCGCCGGGACTCGTCGCCAGATACGCGGTCAGCGGATCGACACCCGCCGTCACGACGAGCGCGCCGCCGATGCCCGCGCAAATCGCGATCAACGCGACCGAGCACGCGATCAGGCGCGGCAACGCCTTCATCGCGTGCGCGAGCAGCGGCCGGGTGAATCTCAGGCCGATGCGCCAGCCTACGAATGCGTAGGCGACGGCGAGCAGTCACCGCGGCAGTTCGATCGTGAGCCAGCCGTGATGCGCGAACAATACGCCCGCAACGATCGTAACGAGCATGGGCCCAAGCGGAATGCGCAAGCGCTGCCCAACGAGCGACCCGGCTAGCGCGAGCGCAAGCGTCTGGACGAGTGGCAATGCCGCAATGGGCGCGAACCACTCGACGACGTGCGCCACGTGGGGTCCGCTTGCTCCGAAGATCCGGGCGAGAACGGACGCGACGGCGGCCACGATCAACACCCTGAGGTACTGCATGACAGCGACCAGCTGCGCATCCGCGCCGAACGATTCCGCCATCAAGGTCATCACCGTGGCCGCGCCTGGACTGACGCCCCACAACGCGGTCGTGCCTGGCAACACGTCCATGCGGACCAGCAGCCAGCCGAGCAGCGCGCTCGCCGCAATGACGGAGAACACGCCAGCGGCGAACAGTGGCCAATGAACGGCGAGTTCCATGGATGCCGACGACGGCAGCATTTTCGCGATCATGCAGCCGATCAGTCCCTGGACGGGCACGAACGCGCGCCGCGAAAGCGGCAGCCTTGCACCGCCGCCGGCCACCACGATCCCCGCGAGCAACGGACCGATCAACATGGCGGCTGGGATATCGAGCCAATAGAGCACGGCGCCGAACGCAAGCGACAGGCCGATGAGCGCCGCCCACTGCAAGACCGGCGGCGAGCGATCGATCCACACGAAAGGCTTGCGGAGCATTTTCTGGAACATGAAGAAAGAGCAATGCGACCTGTGATGTTTAAATGCGAGGGTATCCTCTCAAAACATACTAGAGGGCACCCTCGCATAAGTCAATTGATAACACATTGCAGCGAAATTACAGGAACCAGACGCACGGCAAGCGGAGTGCGATAATATGCGAGGAATACCTATCAAATCATCGCATATCGTCGAATCGTAATGACTATGAGCACATCATCGACCGACCCGGCGCGCGCCACCGAACCCAAACGCGAACGAGGGCGTCTGCGCGTCGCCGCGATCATGACCGCGGGCGTCGAAGTATTTACGGAGAAGGGCTACGATGCCGCGACGATGACCGAGATCGCGGCGCGTTCGGGAACGGCGATCGGCTCGCTGTATCGCTTCTTTCCGACCAAGGAGGCGCTTGCCGATGCACTGCTGCTGCAATACGCGCAGCAGGTGAAGAACGGGCTAACGGAACTGAAACAACAGGTGCCCGGCATGACGCTGGAGCGTGTGGCCGACGCATTCGTCGACATGATGCTTTTACTACGGTCGCAGCGCAGTTTCGCGATCGCGTTGATGGATGCGCGCGGCGGAAGCGCGGACGAACGCAAGCGTTTTCGCAAGGTGATGCGCGGCGGTGTGGCGGATATCCTGTGTGAAGCGATCCCCGCGTTGCCCGCCGCGAAGGCGAAGGTGATGTCGGTGGTGCTGATCCATATGCTGAAGGCCGTAGTCGGCATTGCTGACGAGGAATCTTCAGTGAGAGCCGCGCTGCTCGCCGAAATGCGTCAACTCGTGCGCATGTATCTCGTCTCGGCGGCGCCGCAAAGCGGCGAATAAATTCGGGTCGCTTTGCCGCCAGCTATTGCATGCCTCACGCACCAAGCT
This sequence comes from Paraburkholderia steynii, assembly GCF_900100565.1. Lineage (NCBI taxonomy): Bacteria > Pseudomonadati > Pseudomonadota > Betaproteobacteria > Burkholderiales > Burkholderiaceae > Paraburkholderia > Paraburkholderia steynii. The sequence goes on from NZ_FNDI01000014.1 coordinate 158,898, forward strand.
TGAAGAACCCAACCGTCGCATTCAGATCCTTGCCTTGCGTGCTGAGCGATTCGGACGTGGCGGCAATCTCCTCCACTAGCGCTGCGTTCTGCTGCGTCGACTGATCCATCAGCGACACGGCCTGATTCACTTCGCCAATCGCGCGGCTTTGCTCGCGTGCGGAATCCGCGATTTCGCTGGTAATGGTGGCGAGGTTGGAAACGGCATCCGTCAGTTCGGCGATTGTCTTGCCCGCGAGATTGACCTGTTCGGCACCCGCCTCGACATTGCCGACGGACGCCTCCAACAGTCCCTTGATCTCTTTTGCCGCGCTGGTCGAACGCTGAGCCAGGTTGCGCACTTCGGCGGCGACGACGGCAAACCCACGGCCACTCTCGCCCGCGCGCGCCGATTCGACAGCGGCATTCAACGCCAGGATGTTGGTCTGGAATGCGATGCCCTCGATCATCCCGACAATCCCGACGATGCGCCCCGATTGTTCGACGGCCGCGTTCATCGTCTTCGCCGCGCCCGCAACGGCCTCGTTGCCGCGCCGCGCCACATCCACGGCGCCCGCAGCGACTGCGTTGGCCGTCGTCGCCTGATCGGCCGTGCCGCGCACCGTGCCAGCCAGTTCTTCCATGCTGGCCGCCGTTTGCTGGATCGACGCGGCCTGTTGTTCGGTTCTCGACGACAGATCGAGATTGCCCGCCGACACCTCACCGGCAGCGAGTTCGAGGTGGCGGCTGTTCGTCCTCACCTTCAGCAGCACACCATGCAGCTTTTCGACGAATGCGTTGAACTGCTTCGCGAGATGGCCGACTTCGTCGTTGCTGAGCTGCGGAAGACGCCGCGTCATGTCGCCGTCGCCGGATGCGATTTCGTGCATCGAGTTGGCAAGATTGCGAATGGGATCAGTTATCCGGCGACCCAATGCAATCATGATGAGCACGGCAACCACGAGCACCAGCAGCCCCATCCCGATCAGCGTCCACGTGAGCCGGTTGGCGGCCGCCATCATTTCCGATTCGGGCACGAGCGCGTAGTACTTCCAGCCGTTCTTCGGCGACGTATAGATGAACGACTGATACTCGACGCCGTCCATCTGGATGCGAACGAGCCCGTCGCTGCCATTGGACAGTTGTTCGTATCCGCCGCCGAGACCCTTGAGTTCCTTGAACTCGTGTTTCTTCTCACGCGGATCGATCAGAATTTTTCCGCTGCTGTCCGTGACGAGCAGATAGCCGGTCTTGCCGAACTGGATGCCGCTGGTGAGTCGCGCGAAGTCGTCGAGCGAGATGTCGCCTTCGAGCACGCCGAGAATCTCGTCCTTGCTGTCCTTCACGACGCGCGCGAACGGAATGATCGCGCCGCCGGAACCGGCCGCGCTCAGATAAGGCGCGGGCCGCACGACACGATCGGGCGCCGTCATCGCCAGTTGATACCACGGCCTGACGCGCGGATCGTAGTGCTCGCCGTTCAGGCTTTCGATCGGCCACTGCACGTAGCCGCCCCAATGCGTGCCGATGTCGAGATAGCGCATGTTCGGATGCGTATCGCCGAACTGCTTGAGCAACGCGAAGATCGACTTCTCGACTTCGCCGTTCTTGTCCGGCGTCATCTGGCCGCCTTGGTTCAGATAATCGGTGATGCTCTGGTCGGCGGCTTTCAGTTGCGCCGTTTGCGTCAGATATGTGAGGTTCTGTTCGACCTCCTTGAAGCTCACATCGAGCGATTCGTCGGCCTGGACGATTCTGGCGTGACTGGACTGCTCGAACTCGTCGACAGCCTGATGACGCACGTTCAACGCGCCGACCGTCGTGAGAAGTAGAACCGTGACTGCGAGCGCGGCGCCCGATGCCGCGCTGAATTTGAATGCGATCGAATCCGTAAGCTTCAAAATGACCTCTGCCCAATGACGAACTACCATCCGATATCGACTTGCGGTGCGCGAAAGACGAAGCAATGCGCATCGTTGATTACGTTGGTTGTCGGCCGATATCGGGGCGGCTTGAGCGGATATGACGCTGGATTCGATTTATTTTTTCAGTGCCTTTTTTGTGCCCTTTTCCATGTCGCATCGCGTGGGAATCGTGTCGCGATTTCGATGACGGAGAAGCGGCAAACGGTTTAAAAGTGCGGCGCTTACACGGCCGCGCTCGTCTCTTGCAGGAAAGGCGTGATATTGCGCATCGCGCGCGCAACGTATTCATCCTTTTCGCCGACAGGCGCAACGTAATGCATGGCGCTCGCAGCTGCATCGACGCCTTCGAGTCGCGCGATGACCCACGCAGCCAGATACTGGGAAGCAAGACATCCGCCCGCAGTCGCGACGTTGCCTCGCGCGACAAAGGGCTGATTGAGCACGTCCACGCCTGCCTCCTCGACCCACGGCTTTGTCGTCAGGTCCGTGCAGGCGGGAACGCCGTTGAGCAGCCCGAGCTTCGCCAGCACGAGTGTGCCGGAGCACTGCGCGCCGAGCAGTTGCCGTGACAGATCGAATTGCATCTGCGCCATCAACGTCTGGTCTGCAACGACGTCTCGCGTCATCACGCCACTGCCGACAATCACTGCATCCGCAGCATTTGCTTCGTGCAGCGCGATCTGCCCTTCGATCACCACGCCGTTCATCGACTTCACGCGTGCATGCGGCGTTGCAAGCGACACGCGCCAGTCCGGCTTCTTGATCCGGTTGAGAATGCCGAGCGCAATCAGCGAATCGAGTTCGTTGAAGCCTTCGAAAGTGAGAATCGCGATGTGCATGATGTCCGCTCGCCAATGAATGTGGTGAAGAGATGCTATGCGCAGATACCATTACAATCAAATAATTGTCATGGATACATCTGCAGATGGCTCAGGCCCGGTACAAGGAACTTGTCGATACGCTCGCCGCGGATATCCGCTCGGGACGCCTGCGCGCCGGCACGCGCCTGCCGACGCATCGGCAGCTCGCGTCCGCGCACGGGCTCGCGCTTGTCACGGCGACGCGGGTCTACGCCGAACTCGCGGCGATGGGTCTCGTCAGCGGAGAGACGGGACGCGGCACGTTCGTGCGGGAAATTTCGCTGCCGCCGAGGCAAGGCATCGATCAGTTCGCGCTCGCGGCGGGCATGGTCGACCTCAACTTCAACTATCCGGCGCTGCCCGGCCAGGCCGATCTGTTGCGCGGCGCGTTGCGCCAGCTTGCTGCGTCCGGCGATCTGGAAAGCCTGCTGCGCTATCAGCCGCATGGCGGACGCCAGCACGAACGTGCGGCAGTGGCGCGTCATCTCGCGAGCCGGGGGCTGAAGGTCGGTTGGGAACAGGTGTCGCTGGTGAATGGCGCGCAAGCAGGGCTGGCGTCCACGGTGATGGCGCTGCTAGGCCCCGGCGACGTGGTCGCCGTGGACGCGTTGACGTATCCGGGTTTCAAGGTGCTGGCCGAGGCCTGCCGCCTCGAGCTGGCGCCGATCGCGGCGGATGGGCAGGGGTTCGATCTCGACGCGCTCGAAAGTCTGTGCAAGAGGCGGCGCGTGCGGGCCGTGTACGTCATGCCGACGCTGCACAATCCGCTCGGCTGGGTGACGGGCGCGCAGTGGCGCAAACAACTGGTCGCGATTGCGCGCCGGCACGGGCTATTGATTATCGAAGACGCCGCCTACGCGTTCCTCGCCGACAAGGCGCCCGCGCCGCTCGCGGCGCTCGCGCCGGAAACAACCGTATATGTGTCAGGTTTTTCGAAGAGCGTCGCCACCGGCTTGCGTGTGGGGTATGTCGTGGCGTCGGCTGAATCGATGAAAGCGATCGAGCAGGTGATCCGGGCGACGACCTGGAACACACCCGGCGTGATGACGTCGATCGCGTGCGCGTGGCTCGACGATGGCACCGTCAAGCGACTGGAAGCGGAGAAACGCCGCGACGCGAAGATCCGGCAAGCCATGGCCGCCGAGATTCTCGCGGGCCTGAATTGCGTTCGTCACCCGTCGTCGTATTTCGTCTGGTTGCCGTTGTCGGAAGATGTGCGCGCCGATCAGGTTGCGGCGGCGCTGATGCGCGAGCGTATTTCGGTGTCGACGGCGGAACCCTACGCGACTTCGCACCATGTGCCGCATGCCGTCCGCCTCGCGTTGGGTTCCGTCGAACTCGATGTGCTGCGCGAATCGCTGGAAACGGTCAGGCGCGTGATAAGCGGCTACGCTTACTGAAATAGCCTCGGTTATGATGGAAATCCAACTTTCATCCAATGTCCGCGGAAGAAAACATGCTCGATCCCATCAACAGTTTGCTCGCGCTGTGCGGCGTGTTGCTGCTGAGCGTTGCCAGCCCGGGGCCTAACTTCGTGATCGTCACATCGACGGCGGTTGTGTCGCGACGCGCGGGCGTATCGACTGGACTTGGGCTGGCGGCTGCGTCAGGCACATGGGCGTTGATAGCGATTGCGGGCCTGAGTCTGATCGTCACGCACGTCGCCTGGATCGAGACGGCGTTGCGGATTGCGGGCGCGTCCTATCTGATCTGGCTCGGCGCGAAGATGATCGTGACTGCGCGCCAACCTTTGTCCGCGCCGGCACGGACGGCAGGGTCTGGTTGGGCCGCCGCGAAACGCGGCTATCTCGTGAGCATGACGAATCCCAAATCGGTCGCGTTCTACGGAAGCATATTTGCCGTGATGGTGCCCGCGCATGCCGGACTATCGTTCGATATCGCTGTCGTGGCGCTGTCGATCGGCATATCGTGCGCGTGGTACTGCGCGATGGCGCTGCTGGCCTCTCACCCCGCCATTCGCAGCGTCATGGTTCGGCGCAAAGCCGTGATCGATACGACGGCGGGCGTGCTGTTGATTGGCCTCGGTGGAAGGATGCTCGCGGGGCGCTGACGCTACGCACGTTCGCGCACCAGCGCCAGACGCTTCTTCTCAGCGTGAGCGCGTTTGGCGCCGCGAATCAGGCTCATCGCTTCCGCACGCGTCGCCACGCACGGACCCGAGCCAAGCAGCGGCTTGCATGAAGTCTCGCGCAGCGCGAGCACCGACGCGATGCCGATGATCGATGCGCCCATCAGGTAGTACGCGGGCATCATCGCGTCACCGGTTCTGTCTACCAGCCATGCAGCAACCAGCGGCGTCGTACCGCCGAACAGCGATACCGACACGTTGAAACCGATCGCCAGCGCGCCGTAACGGATCTTCGTCGGGAAGAGGGCGGGCAGCGACGACGGCATCACGCCCGTGAACGTCGACAGTAGCGCGCCGAGAATCAGCAGGCCGCTGAACACGGGCAGGACAGTGCCCATGCGGATCAGCAGCAGCGCCGGAATCGACAGCACGAACAGACCCACGCAACCGAACAGCATGACGGGCTTGCGGCCGATCTTGTCCGACAGGTGGCCCGCGTAGAGCGTCATCGGCATCATCAGCACCATCACGAGCAGCACGAGGAACAGACCGTGCGATTCGTTGAAGTGCAGCGTGGCCGACAGGTAGCTCGGCAGATACGAGAGCGCCATGTAGTCGGTCACGTTGAAGATCAGCACGAGGCCAACGCACAGCAGCAAGGGCTTCCATTGCTGCGCGAGCAGTTCCACGAAGCTCTGCTGCGGACGCGACTTCTCATCCGCTTCACGCGCTTCCGCTTCCTTCTTGAACGCAGGCGTCTCTTCGAGCTTCATCCGGATATACAGACCCACAAGACCCAGCGGACCCGCGATGAAGAACGGCACACGCCAGCCCCACGACAGCAGCGCTTCCTGCGAGAGCGTCGCCGTCAGCACGGCAACCGTACCCGCGCCGAGGATATAGCCGACCAGCGTGCCGAATTCGAGGAAGCTGCCCGCGAAGCCACGACGGCGATCCGTCGCAAACTCGGCGATGAAAGTGGCCGCGCCACCATACTCGCCGCCCGTCGAAAAGCCCTGCACGAGACGTGCGACGAGCAGCAGCGCGGGCGCAAGAATGCCGATCGAACCATAGCTCGGGATCAGGCCGATCGCGAAGGTGCCGACGGCCATCATGATCATCGTCATCGCGAGCACGCGCTGACGGCCTATGCGGTCGCCGAGCGGCCCGAACACCATGCCGCCGATTGGCCGCACGAGGAACGCGGCGGCGAACGTGCCGAAGGTCGCGATCAACTGCGCGGACGGACTGCTCGACGGGAAGAACACTTTGCCGAGCGTGACAGCGATATAGCTGTACACGCCGAAATCGAACCATTCCATTGCGTTACCGAGCGCCATGGCGCCGACGGCACGTTTGAGCAGGCTGTGGTCGACGATCGTGATGTCGTCAAGCGTGAGCGATGGGCTCGAAGAATCGCGGCTTGCGACGCGCGCTTGAGATTGACTCAATTGACACACTCCATGAATTGCATGGCGAACCCGTCGGATGCAGCAGGCATTCGATCGAACATGAAGCCGATCGCGAAATGGGGCGCCAGTGGGCTGTGGAATGCCTTCGCGTCGAACACGCCAGGCAAAATCATCAAGTACAGTGTGCTGATATGCCCACGACCGGGCCGTCGCTCATGCGTCCGGAAACCGGCGGAAAACGACAGGAGGTGGGATTTGAATGATGGAGCGGGGTTATCGCAGAGCGCGAATATAAGGCTTGCGACAATTGATGACGCACAAGAAATAGCGAAGATTCACGTCGCGACCTGGCGGGACGCATACAAGGAATTGTTGCCAATCGAATACCTTGCGAATCTCGACGAAAACGCACGAGCGGAAAAATGGCGCAAGGCGTTGTTTGCGGGAGCGCCGTGTGTGCTGGTTGCTGTGATGAACGGGATGGTAGCGGCTTGGGTTGCGTTCGGTCCCTCGCGTGACGAAGACCTTGACTCGCGCTGCGCGGAGATCGAGGCGATTTACGTCGCATCGGATTTCTGGAGTCGCGGCATCGGCACTGCGTTGATTCATGCGGCTTGCGAGAGGCTTCATGCAAAAGGCTACTGTACTGTCGCGCTGTGGGTGTTGAAAGACAACGCAGCAGCGTGTTCCTTCTACAGCCGGCGAGGATTCGAACCCGACGGCTCTGCCAAAGTGGTCGAGATTGGAGGAGCGCTATTAACGGAAGTGCGCGTCACACGCGAAATTGCGACCTGACGGGAATCAATGCCGGACTTCGGCGGCCGCCATTCTTAAAGTACGAATCGCGGCGCGCCGAAGGCCCGTGCATCAACGGAAATTCGTCCGCACGAGATCCACGATTTCGTCGCCACGGCCATTCAGAATGGCGCGCATCATGTACAGACTAAAACCCTTGGCCTGTTCAAGCTCGATCTTCGGCGGCATCGCGAGTTCCTGTTTCGCCGTCACGACATCGACGACGGCCGGACCATCATGCGCGAAGGCTTCCTTCAACGCCCCGGCAACGTGTTCCGAATCTTCGACGCGAATGCTAAAGATGCCCGCGCCTTTTGCAATCGCTGCGAAATCGGTCTTGCTCAGATCGACGTTCGCGTCGAGATAGCCACTCGCTTTCAGCTCCATCGAAACAAAACCCAGCACGCTGTTGTTGAACACCACGACCTTGATAGGCAGCCCCAGCTGACGCGCGGTCAGCAGATCGCCGAGCAGCATCGACAGGCCGCCGTCACCGGAAAGCGACACGACCTGGCGGCCCGGATGCGCGCCCTGCGCGCCGAGTGCCTGCGGCATCGCATTGGCCATCGATCCATGATTGAACGACCCGTGCAACTGACGCTTGCCGTTCATCGTCAGATAACGCGCCGACCACACGGTCGGCGTGCCGACGTCGGCGGTGAAGATGGCATCCTCGCTGGCGATCTCGTCGATCATGCGCGTGAGGTACTGCGGATGCACCGGCTTGCCTGCGGGCGAAGGCGTCGCGAGTTCATCAAGGCTTTGACGCGCGGCGGCGTAATGCTTGCGCGCCGTGTCGATGAAGCTGCGGTCCTGCTTGCGCTGAAGCCTGGGCAGCGTCGCGGAGATCGTCTCCTTGATCGTGCCTACGAGACCCAACGTCAGCGGCGCGCGATGGCCGAGTTGCGAACCCTTCCAGTCGATCTGAACGATCTTCGCGTGCGACGGGTAGAACGGGCGATACGGAAAATCGCAGCCGAGCAGCAGTAGCGTGTCGCACGACATCATCGCGTGATAGCCCGAGCTGAAGCCGATCAGCCCTGTCATGCCGACGTCGAAAGGATTGTCGTATTCGACGAACTGCTTGCCCCGCAACGCATGCACGACAGGCGCGCCAAGCGTATCGGCAAGCGCCACGACTTCGTCGTGCGCGCCCTGCGTGCCGCTGCCGCACATGATCGTGACGGCATCCGACCCATTCAGCAGCGTCGCAAGACGCTCCAGATCGGCCTCGGCAGGCACGATGCGCGGCGGCGCGCTTTCTGTCCATGTCGGCGCTTCATCGGGGCCGTCGCCCAATGCGACGTCGCCAGGCAACACGATCACGGCGACGCCGCGTTCCTCGATGGCCGTTCGCATCGCGCGCGCGAGGACGCGCGGAAACTGCCTGGCGGACGACACGAGCTCCACGTAATGGCTGCATTCCTTGAACAATTCTTGGGGATGCGTTTCCTGAAAGTAGCCGAGGCCGATCTCCGTCGACGGAATATGCGCGGCGATCGCAAGCACGGGCTGGTGATTGCGATGACAGTCGAACAGACCATTGATCAGATGCAGGTTGCCCGGACCGCAACTGCCCGCGCACACGGCGAGCTGGCCGGTGGATGCGGCATCGGCGCCCGCCGCGAACGCTGCGGACTCTTCGTGGCGCGTATGCATCCAGCGGATGCCGCCGACCTTGTCGAGCGCGTAGGCAAGGCCGTTCAGGCTGTCGCCCGTCACGCCCCAGATGCGTTCGACGCCCGCAGCCGCGAGCGTTTGAGCCAGGTAAGCTGCAATGGTGTTTGCTGACATGTAAATCTCCGTTGACCAGTCATGGCGAATGTTGCGGTTACTGCGGAGCCCATGAAAGCTGGGCGCCGCAGTAGCTACGCAACGTACTGGTACGACGGATGCCGCGTTTCGTAAAACGCACGCGCCGTTCAAAATGGCACGTACAGGTTCAGCGCGGGTCAGCGGCCCTGAGTTTCCAGAACCGCCTTGAGGCGCGTCAGGCCCGCCAGGTACAGACTCCAATAACGGGCGGTGAGCGACTCGGCCTCGTTTGGGTCGTTTGGCTCGAAGCGGCTCGCCCATGTCACCGTGGTGTGATGCGCGTCGCGATACTGCCCGACCACTTTGGCGATTTCCTCCGTGCTCAGCGCGCGCGGGGCCGATGCCTGCACGAAGCCCGGCACGTTGCTTCCCTCGGCGCCGACAAGGATTCGTCATTGATATGCTATGCATAACGAACTGGTCGCAATCGCGTCCTTTTGCATCGTCGGCAACAACCCTTCCGACCTGCTAGACTGAAAGTTCCCCTGCAAGCTATGGAGGGAGACATGACGACCCTTTACGTCGTGAAGACTGGTGAGAAGTTCCTCTGCACCGCAGAGGACGGCGATATCGGCATGGCGCCGGAGATTAAGGAAGCCACGTCCTTTCTCTCGTATGAGGAAGCGAACAAAGTTGCGAACGAGCACGCCGACCCCGGATACGAAATCGTGGCCATCAACCGTACGAGACACTGATGAGGAGTGCGCTACCAGGCGCTCAGTGAAGGAGGGCTAGCAATTCAGGAGGCGTCGTGCGATATGGCGCTACGGCCGGCTGCGTCCCAAACCATCTGAGAATGGGCGGCACTGTGCATCGCGATTCGCACGACGCCGTCGATGTGCATATTGAAGGTTCGCATACGACGCCTTTTGCAGGCGGGAAGCATGGCAGCTTTGCACGCGCCACGGGGCTCCGTTCGGATCCAGCCCCGGTAGAGGCGGGCTGGAGACCGCCTATTCCGGTCGCTCCAGGAGGAGCGCCGCAGCACTGCGCTCATCAGCCGTCTTCAAGAGATCAAGCAGTTGCTCACAGTCGCTCGGAAACAGGCAGGCAAGCGCGAATTCGCTAATCGCTACGTGCTGACCTCGCGGCAGAAAATCCAGAATACCTGGGAATTTCTCGCAAATAATAAATCCAAGGCAGGACAACGCGGACAACACGACGGCAGAAAATACCACCTTCTCGATAACTCGAAAATTCAATTCCATGACCGCACCCCCTCGTATCGGTTGCGTCAAACCCGCGAAGACACGTTTGGTCGGTCTTTCCTATATCGGCATCATGAAATGGGGTCCCAGATTTTTCCCGATCTGCCACGCCGTATGTCCGGCGGTATGGATGGGGCATTTAATCCACGTAACAATCGTGCTGAGAACAGCCGATAACATTACAACATACTTTCAATCAATCCTTGGGCGCAAATGGTGTGCTCGCAGGGAGCCGGAAAAGTTCGCTGGGAAGGCAGTCGACGGCAAACGGGCAAGTGCGGTCGTTCGTCCCCGCTATTGAAAGGGCATTCGGACGGCGGCTGGATAATCAACGAAGTCCCCAAATCCTGCGATTGATAAGGATACCAATGGTTTATTGGCGACACTCCTGCCATCTTCGTCAAGTTGACAACGCGGTCGAACAAACCTCTGCACCAACGTTGCGTAGCGAGGCGCGATGCGGTTTTATGGCATCATCGTGCGCACCTTCACACCACCGCAGGAGCGTACGTCATGGCGACTTATATTGTCTTCACGAAGGAGAGCACGCAGGATCAGGGTGAGCTCGACATCTATCAAAGCAAGGTGGGCGAGACCTTCAAAGGTCATCCTGTCAAGATTCTCGCTGCCTACGGACCTCAACAGGTTCTTGAGGGCGAAGCGCCTGAGGGCGTCGTGATCGTGGAGTTTCCGTCGACTGCGGCCGCGCGTGCGTGGTACGACAGCCCGGCGTATCAGGAAGTCGCACAGCATCGGTTCAAGGGGGCACGCTATCGGGCCGTTCTTGTCGAAGGCGTGTAACGAAAGGCGGTGACGCTCGGACGCGTGGAGCTGAGCGAGCCGCGACAGATTGATGAACATCGGCTTTCGAGCGGACAACGGTCGCGGCGTTTCAGTGCGGGTCGTGCCGCCGTTGGCCGGGTTCTGCCACAGAGACAAGATTCCTTCAGATGCCTCGCACAGGCAACGGGCGATGTGACGGCGGCGCGTATCGTGCCGATTTCAGTCCTCTTTACGGTTTGAGTTTTTGATTCAGACACGCTCGTCGCGGCTTCCAACCCATTCCCGATAAATGAAGTAGTGGCGGTGATTCCAGGCATCCGCAACAAAGTAGTCGCGGGTAACGACGCGGTCATGCTGCCAGTCACATTCGATCCGTGTACCCAGTGACACAAACGGCGTGCCTTTTGTGGGGGATGCTGGCCGAGTCCGCTGTGACTGAATACAGCGTGCCACACGACAACGGACGGGTGGAACCACTTCATTGCGCAAACTAGATTTGCTCAATGGGGCATGCTCCAAAGCGAACTGCCCTTTCGCGTCAAACCGTCAGAAAGAGCACGAAAGGAACGATCACCCGAGACCCCATTCCGTGGCGAGCGTGAAGCGTGTACTGCGGGCGCCGGCCGATGCCGTCGAGTGATCTATCGGCTACCGCGATGATTTGGATTCAAAACGGCGATTTTTCTTTTGTGCGCGTCGCTCTTAGCATGAAGATGTAGGGAGTCCGGCAAGCGACGTTTCACTATCGATGACGTGCGTTCGCCGGGAAAGAGCGATTTGAAGGGGGTAAGGATGGAGCACAAAGCCCGCACGCAAAACGAGAAGCTCGAAGTCAAGACGACGACCTGCTACATGTGTGCCTGTCGATGCGGCATCCGCGTGCATTTGCGCGACGGTGAGGTGCGCTATATCGACGGCAATCCCGAGCATCCCCTCAACCAGGGCGTGATCTGCGCGAAGGGCTCGTCGGGCATCATGAAGCAGTATTCGCCCGCGCGTCTCACGCAGCCTCTGATGCGCAAGCCGGATGCATTGCGCGGCACGGCGCAGTTCGAGCCGGTGTCATGGGACGTCGCGTTCGACGTGCTCGAAAAGCGTCTCGCGCATATCCGCGCCACCGACCCGAAGAAGTTTGCCCTCTTCACCGGCCGCGACCAGATGCAGGCGTTGACAGGCCTGTTCGCGAAGCAGTTCGGCACGCCGAACTACGCGGCTCACGGCGGCTTCTGCTCGGTCAACATGGCGGCGGGCATGATCTATACGATGGGCGGCTCGTTCTGGGAATTCGGCGGTCCCGATCTCGATCGCGCGAAGCTGTTCTTCATGATCGGCACGGCCGAGGACCATCACTCGAATCCCCTCAAGATCGCGATCTCGAAGTTCAAGCGGGCGGGCGGCCGCTTCATCGCGATCAACCCGGTGCGCACCGGTTACGCGGCGATTGCCGACGAATGGGTGCCGATCCGTCCGGGTACGGATGGCGCGTTGTTCATGGCACTGATGCGTGAGCTGATCGAAAGCAATGCGTATGATCGCGAGTTCGTGGAGCGCTACACGAACGCGGGCGAACTGCTCGACATGCGCGAAGACAGCGACACGCATGGTCTGTTCGTGTGCGACGAAGACGCGCAGGCGTGCAACGCGATGTTCCCGCAGAACCACCTGTGGTGGGACCCCGTCAGCCAGCGCGAAGTGCTGCATCACACGCCGGGTGTGCGGCCGGCGCTCGAAGGGCGCTATGAGCTTGCGGACGGCACGCCCGTCGCGCCTTCGTTCGTGCTGCTGCGCGAACAGCTTGCCGGTTGCACGCCGGAATGGGCATCGGAGATCACCGGCATTCCGGCCGAAACGATCCGGCGTCTTGCGGGCGAAATGGCCGATGTCTCGCGCGATCAGAAGATCACGCTGCCGATCCAATGGACCGATGCCTGGGGTGAAACGCATGAAACCGTGACGGGCGCGCCCATCGCTTTCCACGCGATGCGCGGACTCGCCGGACATTCAAACGGCTTTCAGACGATACGCGCGCTGGCCGTGCTGATGTCGCTGCTCGGCACCATCGACCGGCCGGGCGGCTTCCGGCACAAGTCACCGTATCCGCGCGCGGTGCCGCCGTCGGCCAAACCGCCGAACAGTCCCGACGACGTCAAGCCGAATACGCCGCTTGCGAACGGGCCGCTCGGCTGGCCCGCTGGTCCCGAGGACCTGTTCATCCACGACAACGGCGAGCCCGTGCGTATCGACAAGGCGTTCTCGTGGGAATATCCGCTCGCCGTGCATGGCCTGATGCATAGCGTGATCACGAATGCATGGCGCGGTGATCCATACCCCATCGATACGCTGCTGATCTTCATGGCCAACCTGGCGTGGAACTCATCGATGAACACCGTCGAAGTCCGCAAGATGCTCGCGGACCGCAATGAAGACGGCGAGTATAAGATTCCGTTCATCGTCGTCTGTGACGCGTTTCAGTCGGAGATGACGGCATTCGCCGATCTGATCCTGCCCGACACGACGTACCTCGAACGTTACGACGCGATGTCTATGCTCGACCGTCCGATCTCCGAGTTCGATGGTCCCGTCGATTCCGTGCGCGTGCCCGTCGTGCCGCCGACAGGAGAATGCAAGCCGTTCCAGGAAGTGCTCATCGAACTGGCGAGCCGCCTGAAGTTCCCGGCCTTCACGACGCTGGACGGCCAGCGCAAGTATCGCGGCTATCCCGAGTTCATCGTCAATCATCAGACCGCGCCGGGGTCGGGCGTCGGCTTCCTGATCGGCTGGCGCGGCAAGGACGGCAAGGATGCCCTCGTCGGCGAGCCGAATCCGAAGCAGTGGGAAGAGTACGCGAAGCACAATTGCGTCTATCACTACACGTTGCCCGAGACACTGCAGTACATGCGCAACTGCAACGGGCCATACCTTGATTTCGCGGTCCAAAAGGGCTTTCGCAAGTTCAATACGCCGATCGTGATCGCGCTGTATTCGGACGTGATGCAGAAGTTCAGGCTCGCCGCGCAGGGCAAGACGCAAGGCCGGCAGCCGCCCGATCATCTGCGCGCGCGCATTGCGCAGTATTTCGATCCGCTGCCGTGCTGGCATCTGCCGCTAGAACACGCCGCCACCGATCACGCGCGCTTTCCGCTCGCCGCCGTTACGCAGCGTCCGATGGCGATGTATCACTCGTGGGACTCACAGAACGCGTGGCTGCGCCAGATACACGGCGAGAACTATCTGTACATGAATCCGCGCACGGCCACCGCGCAAGGCATCGAGGACGGCGGGTGGATCTACGTCGAATCGCAATGGGGCAAGGTGCGTTGCATGGCGCGGTACAGCGAGGCCGTCGAGCCGGGCACGGTATGGACGTGGAACGCGATCGGCAAGTCGGCGGGTGCGTGGAATCTCGGCCCCGACGCCAATGAATCGCAGCGCGGGTTCCTGCTGAATCACCTGATCACGGATGAGATTCCCGTCGACGATCCGCGTCATGTCCGCACGTCGAATTCCGATCCCGTGACAGGCCAGGCCGCCTGGTATGACGTGCGTGTGCGCATCTATCCGGCAGAGGCGGACGCCGACCATACCTTGCCGCAGTTCGCGCCGATGCCTGCCACGATGCCCGGCATGGTCGGCACGGGGTCGGGCGGGATGATCCATCGCATCGTGCAGACCTATTTCGCGGGCCGCGGCGAGTTCGCGGCGCGGCTGAAAGCGGTGCAACGGAAGACGACGCAACGTAACTGAACGGGAGCATCGCATGACACAGATGGCGCTCGTGATCGATCTGAACGTCTGCGTGGGCTGCCACGCATGCGTGACGAGCTGCAAGGAGTGGAACACGTCGGGAGAGGCGGGCAGTCTGGCGGATTTTCGTCCGTACGACGCCGATCCGTCCGGCACGTTCTTCAACCGCGTGCAGACCTACGAAGCCGGTGAGTTCCCGCTTACCGACACCATTCATTTTCCGAAGTCGTGCCTGCACTGCGAGGACCCGCCGTGCGTGCCCGTCTGTCCGACCGGGGCAAGCTACAAGCGCAAGGAAGACGGCCTGGTGCTGGTCGACTATGACCGCTGTATCGGCTGCAAGTACTGCGCGTGGGCTTGCCCCTACGGCGCGCGCGAAATCGACGAGAAGCGCAAGGAGATGACCAAATGTACGCTCTGCGTGGACCGCATCCACAACGAGGCGCTGCCCGAGCGCGATCGCAAGCCTGCGTGCGTGCTCGCGTGTCCGACGTCGGCGCGCCTGTTTGGCGATATTCACGATCCGGAATCGATCGTGTCGAAGGCGATCCGCGAACGGGGCGGTTATCAGCTGATGCCGGAGTGGGGCACGCGGCCCGCGAATCACTATCTGCCGCGCCAGAAGGTGTCGGCGTGCAGCAGCGGATCATGTTCGTGCAAGACACCGTCCGAAAGCGACGAAATCGCATCCGTCGAAACGCAGGTCGAACGCGGCGAGCTTCATCTCGCTTCGATCGCGACGCGGGTCTGAAGCAGTACGTCAAGGGAGAGTGGCATGAATCCGGCTTTTTCAGTGGTGTTCCTGACGACGTTGAGCGGGGCGGGGCAAGGGTTACTGATTGCGCTGGTCGGCGTCGAAGCGGCTTTGCGGTTGGGCTTCGGCGATGCAGCCGCGGTGCCGCCCGTCATGTATGTCATCGGCGCGGCGCTGTCGTGCCTGCTTGGTGTGTTGGGGCTCGTCGCGTCGTTCTTTCATCTGGGTCATCCCGAGCGTGCGTGGCGGGCTATTGCGATGTGGCGTACTTCGTGGCTCTCGCGCGAATGCCTGTGCCTGCCGGTGTTTCTCGGATGCACGTTCGCTTATGGCGTCGCGCATGCGTTTGCTTCGCCGTATACGCTCGCGATCGGCGCTGTCGCCGTGATCGCGAGTGCCCTGCTGTTCGTCTGCACGGGGATGATCTACGCGTGTCTGCGCTTCCTCCAGGAATGGGCGACGCCGCTCACGCTGGTCAACTTCGTGATGCTTGGCTGCGCGTCAGGCTTTACGCTCGCGACGGCCTGCGCCGCGCTGCTCGCTCCCGTACTCGTTTCGCCGCTTGCGGTGGCGGCGTGTACGTTGACGCTGACGGGTTGCGTGTCGCGCGGCGCATCGCTGGCGCGCAATGCACGGCTCAGGCCGAAATCAACGGTGCAGAGCGCGACGGGTATTCGCGCTGCGCACGTCGAGCAGAAATCGCGCGGGTTCACGGCGGGCGCATTCAATCTGCGCGAGTTCTTTCATGGCAAGACGCCTCAGACGCTGAAGCGCATCAAGTGGACGTTTATCGTCGCCGGCTTCATCGTGCCATTCGTTCTGGTGGCCTTCGGCGGGAGCGTTCGGTCGATTGGCTTTTCGTTCGCGCTGTTGTGTGCCGCGTCCGCGATACAGTACGCGGGGCTTGTCGCCGAGCGGTGGTTTTTCTTCGCTGAAGCGCGGCATCCGCAGAATCTTTATTATCGGCAGGCATAGGATTCGGCTTTGTTCGCCTGAACCTGCCGGATGCTCGACGGACGCAACTCGGCCTTATGTGAAGCTTTCCACAAGGCCGACGAAGCGCCGTTCCTTGATCTCCGGTCAGGTTCGTTTGATCTCAACTCTTGCGTTTCGCGCGCGTCCCTTCGGGTCAGTGCTGGTCTTGTGTTCGCCTTCATACATCGACGACAGCGCGCCCGTGTAGCCATAGATGCGGCATTTCTTATAGCCGCGCTCAGTGAGCGCTTTCTCAAGCGCTTTGGCGAAGTTTTGTTCGCCCTCGGCGCTGTGGCAGTTGTAGCACTTGATCGTGCCGGAGAAATCTTCTCGAAGGCCGCTTTCGAACAGACGGGTGACAACGTCGGACGCCTTCAGCATGAATGCGAGTTTCTTCGTGCCAGTGTCGTTGCCCTCGTTGAGTTTCACCAACAGTTCCTGATCCATCCTCGACTGATGGATCGGCTTGCCCTGTTCGTCTTTGGTGGCCTCATCAAATATTCCTTCCAGACCGATCAGACTGTGACCGCGAATATAGAGCTGATCGTCCGGACCGAGCGATGCGATCATGGAGTTCGGCGTGCGGGGGATATACCAGCACTCGTGGATGTCGTGGGCCACGGCCCCCTCCAGAACCGCCTTCTTTTTTATTTCTTTAGCGTTGTAGCTGTTGATCCAACCCAGGTTTTTGTTGACGTAGGCACGGCCGGGTCTCCCACCGACGATTGGGGCCTTGATAAAGGGGACAAAAAGTATGCGGCGCGCCATCTCTGACTCCTGCTCCCCGTCGTCGATGCCAAGGTTTTCATGCGCCGGAAGTCACGCTCACCTGGGCCCTTGGAACGGATGTTCGATGCACCGTGGGCCGGCAGCCAACCTCCGTCCCATTGGCGGCCGCGCACACGGAAACCCATCAAAAGCGCGGACCGCTTTCTAGGATAGAAGAACATCCCGAGCGCGGCCAAAAGAACTTGCGCGTAACCGTCACCTCAAGGTACTCGATCGAATCTCGTTCTTCGAGACCGGGCCAGTCCGGATGAGGCCGATCCGTTAGCACTGTCCCGAAGCGGAGATACTTTCGCTTGCGTTGCAATGCTGCCGGGCCGTGCAGCATTGCATGCGGATAAGCCGCCGCAGCTTCTTCGGCATACATATGATGAAACAGGCTCGGGCAGACGTATGTAATTCGGGAAATGTAACGCGAAGAAGCGCGGTAGCCCGCTGCTCGACTGACGCAATCGAACAGAAAGCCGCGCCGGCTCAACGCGGCGAGACGACGATCGCCGCGCGGCGGTTCTGCGCCCGGCCCGCGTCCGTGCGGTTGTCACCCACCGGGTCGCGCTTGCCTTTCCCGATGGCGTAGACACGGCCGGGAGCAAGGCCGATGTCGACGAGTTCGGCCGCCACTGTCTCGGCACGGCGCTCGGACAACCGGAAGTTATAGGCGTTCGTGCCTACTGCGTCGGTGTAGCCGTAGACGCGGACGCTGACAATGCCGACCGACACGAGAGTGTGGCCGATCCGCTCGACGATCCGGCGGACGTCCGGCTTGAGGTCGTAGCGGTCGAAGTCGAACAGGATCGGTTCGCTCGAGCCGAGCTCGAAGCCCTCTTCGGTCTCCTGGAATCCTTCCGACTTGAGCGCGTTGACTTGCGTCTGAGTCAGTCCGCGATAAAGCGGCTGTGTCTGTGTCTGCGTCTGCGTCTGGCAGCCCTCGAGCAGCATGCACAGAAGCATTGCGCTCGCAATGGACATCCGCCAGATGTTTGCAGGAAACCAGTGTCTCATCATCCCATTCCCCTTGAGTGCTTCCGCCTTGCATGCGCTCTTTCGAACTCATCCGTTATCCCGGCAGCTACGCCAGGCGTTGGCTTCAGGCCGGTCCGGCGACGCCTTCGGCAAACTGCCACGAGCCAGGTCGCGCGCGCTTGGCCCGGTACATCGCCGCATCGGCGGCGCGCAGCAAGCCGACGGCGTCGCCCGCATGATCGGGATATAGCGCAACGCCGATGCTGATCATGGTGGCCACCGTGCGGCCATCGGGCAAAACGATCATCGGCGCCATGCTGGCCAGCAGGCCCTCGGCAATACGGCCCGCGCTTGCCGCTTCGCGCATTGGCGCCAGCATCACGGCGAATTCGTCGCCACCGAGGCGCGCGACCAGATCGATCTCGCGCAACTGCGTGCGCAGCCGCGCCCCGATGCCGACCAGCACCACGTCGCCGGCTTCGTGGCCGAGGCAGTCATTGATCTCCTTGAAACGGTCACAGTCGAGATATAGCACAGCGACCCGCTGGCCCGTGACCGCGGCGGCGCTGAGGGCGCTCGCGAGGCGCGACTCGAACTGAACGCGGTTGGGTAGACCCGTGAGGGCGTCGTGGTTGGCCTGGTGTTCGAGCGCCACGTTTGCTTCGCGCAGGTTGTTTTGCCAGTCTTCGAACTCGTCGAGCAAGGCGTTGAAGTCGTCGCCGAGCTCGTTCAGTTCCGCGATCGCCACAGGCTCGACCCGCTGCCCGAACGCGCGCTCGCGCCGCACCGCGTGGGCGACGCGGGCCAGCGCGCGCAGCGGCGCGACGATATTGCGCAGCAGGCGCTGCGAGCTGACATAGGCGCCAAGCACGCTGACGGCAAGGCAGGCCAGGATGCCGCCGATGCCACCGAGCAGGAAGCCGAAGAACTGGTGACCCTGTCCGCGCACTTCGACCTGCCCGACGACGATGCCGTCGTGCAGCACCCGTATGGTCACGGGCCCGGGCAAGGCAATGTCGGCGACGTCCCGCTCGAGCCTTGCGATCGCACTTCCGGCGGGCAACTGCCACGCCGCGAACGGCAAGCCCTTGCCATCTGTGACGATGACCTCGGCCACGTCCTCCTTGTTAGCGATCAGCGCGATCGCCTCGGCCGCCGCGACGCGATCGCCGAACACCAGTGCTGCCTCGACCGTATAGCCGAGCGAGCGGACCAGCAGATTCAGGTTATTGCCGGCATAGGCACGTAGCGCGATCACGGCGACGAGGATCAACGACACGGCGGCCATCGCGATGGCGACGAAGGCGAGGCGCAGGTGCGCGCGGCGCAACACGCTCTGCAACGTCGGGCGCGGAGGGGAAGCGGGGGCGGCGGCCTGTCTCATGGCGTCAGCGCCGGCCGGGCGAGCTTGAGCACATTCGGGTGAACCCGTACGCCGCTGCGCGCCACGGCGTCGAGATTGATCTCGAAGGTGACGCGTTCGCCATCGACATTGAGGCAGAACATGCTGCCGACGGCGCAGGACGGGTTGTGTTCCGAGATGGTCAGCACCGGGTGGCCCACCACGGCGGCTCTGATCTGCTCTCTCTCATCGTCGCTCAGATTGCCGAAATAGACGACGTCGCAGCGTGTACCGATGGCGGGGTCACCAAAGCCGATGCGCTGCACGTCGAGCGGCGTCGAGCCGACCTGCAGCGTGTCGACCAGACCGTGGGCGTAGTCGGGGCGGCCCGTCACGCACATGCGCAGGCGGGTTGGCGGCGTGGGCCAGCGCGTGAAGCTCACGATGCCTAGCACGGCCTGGCGTACGGCGGCGTCGCTCGGTGAAATGGCGGGTTCGGGCTGGCTCGCGCTGTTGACGGCGGGCGCGGCGCTGGCTGGACCGGCTGCATTGGCGGGTGTCTCGGCGAGCGCGGCCGGTGCCGCGCTCAGCGCGCAGGCCATTGCGAGCAAGGCATTGCACGGCGAGGCGGCCCAGCCACGCCAACCGGACGTCGGCTGCGCAGCGACCATCGCCGCGCCCCTTGGCGTGGTCGCCGCCGCACGAAAGGCAGACGTCGCGCGCACCCTCATATGCATGATGAAACACTCGATGGCGTCAATCCAGGCGCTGCAGTCAGGCTCCCGTCATTCGCGGGCCTGCACCATGTTACGCGCACGGAAGTTCATGTTATGCACAAAGTCGCGCGACCAACCGTATCGCCTGTAACACGCATACGATTATTGTTCACAGCGAGCCATTCAACAGGCACTGTCGCGTTAAATTGTTCGCGACGTAGTATTGCTGGGGCCGACCTCCTTCCCGGAAGCCAGCCGGATTCTGGGTGAGATCAGTGAAGCGATGCCAGGCAGCGAAGCGTTCGCCGGGTTGTTTTCGATAGAGTGAAGCTCGCAGCAAATGGCGCTTTATCGCAAAGTGCTGGCGGATTGGACCGAAGCTCGACAAGAAAGCTTGCGTGCGCTCGGGGGTCTGGTGGCGGAACGGCCTATCCGCACATGCCTCCTGCCTCGCGCACAGGCAGGTGAAGGATTGATCGTAGACCGGCGAACAGGGTGGCGCATCCGTGGCCTGGGGAATGCTTTGCAAAGCCGTCAGGCCAACCGTCTGCTGGCGGAAAGTTAAAGTTTGGCTCCCGCATTCCGATATATGTACCAGACAGTTAAAATTTTCCTGACCTTGCACCGGGTGCGCCCCGATTAAAATGAAAGTCTCGACCAAGCTCCTTATCCTTGTCAGCGTTGCGCTGGCGGGCGTTATCGGTGTCGCTGCAATTGCCCTTTCGCAACTTGATCGTGCGCTTATCGACGGCCGTAAAGCGCAGATCGTCACACTGCTGACCAAGGCCGAGCATCTGACCCTGTACTACCAGTCGCTCGAAACGAGCGGCAAGATGAATCGCGCCGACGCGCAAGCCGCCGCGAAAACAGCGCTGAGCCAACTCAACGCGGACACCAAAAGCTACTACTGGGTGACCGATACCGACAGCATCAATCTGGTTCATCCCAACCCACGCCTGATCGGCACCAAGACGGGCGGCAACAAAACGACAGAGGGTAATCTGACCGACACCCAGGCATACAAGCAGGGGCTGGCGAGCAATCACATTGCCCTCGTCGACGTGCTGATCAAGCGTACTCAGGACGGTCCACTTGAGGCGAAGCTGCAAGGTGTGGTCGACATCCCGGCATGGGGTTGGTGGATCGGCACAGGATTTTTCTACGACGACATCAACGCAGCGTACTGGAAGCTTGCAAAGACCTTGATGAGCATCTCCCTTGTGATCCTGCTCGCCGTTGGGACGATGGCCTGGTTCATGACTCGCGGCGTGTATCGCGCTCTCGGCGGTGAACCGTCAGACGCCGCGGCGTTTGCTGCGCAGATTGCCGCAGGCAACCTCGCGTCTGAGATCAGGCTCGCGCCATCGGATCGCTCAAGCCTGCTCTATGCATTGAGTGAAATGCGCCTGAAACTTCGCGATGTGGTGCGCGACATTCAGCGTTCGAGTGATTCGATTGCAACCGGTTCGGGAGAAATCGCTCAAGGCAATATCGACCTGTCGCAACGCACTGAAGAGCAAGCGGCATCGCTGGAAGAAACGGCCGCGAGCATGGAGCAATTGACGGCCACCGTAAAGCAGAACGCGGACAACGCAAGGCAGGCAAGCGAACTGGCCGTCCTCGCGTCTGACGCGACCGGGCGCGGCGGTCAGGCCGTCGATGAAGTCATCGGCACCATGCGAACGATCGCGGACGAATCGCGCAAGATCGGCGAGATCATCGGCGTAATAGAAGGTATCGCGTTCCAGACCAACATTCTTGCATTGAACGCGGCCGTCGAAGCCGCGCGCGCGGGCGAGGAAGGACGCGGCTTTGCCGTCGTCGCGGGCGAAGTAAGGACGCTGGCGCAACGCAGCGCGTCCGCGGCCAAGGACATCAAGGAACTCATAGGCTCGTCGGTGGCGCGCGTGGACGACGGTACGAGCCAGGTCGCAATCGCCGGAGAGCGGATGAGCGAGATCGTGCAGTCCATCAAGCGTGTCAGCGGCATCATGGGCGAGATTGCAGCCGCGTCCGTCGAGCAGAGCACGGGTATCGAGCAGGTGAATCGCGCTGTTTCGCAGATGGATGAAGTCACCCAGCAGAACGCGGCACTTGTCGAAGAAGCTGCGGCGGCGGCTGCGTCGCTTGATGAACAGGCTGCAAAGTTGCGGGCGACCGTGGGGATATTCGAGCTTTAAAGAGAATTGGCTCCGTGCCCTTTCTTCGCTATCTGACTCGAAATCTACGTCGTCCGAAATATCGGTTGTAGTAGGGAACTTCAGAGCAACGGGGACTTGCAACCGTCACGACGAGGGTTTGCTCGCGAAGTGCCCCTTCGATCGATCGCGTGTCTGGCCGATCGCTACTCCAGCGTCCGTATCGAGTTGCTGATACCTCTCGCGCAGTCGATAACGGCAGGGGCGAGCTTCTGACGCGCGTCTTCGAAAGTCCATCTGCTTGTGGGAGCAACCACATGCACGGCAGCAACCGGGCGCCCCTGGCTGCCGATCACGGGCGCCGCGATCGACATATCGCCGATGAACAGTTCCTCGCGGTTCGTCGCATAGCCTTGCTGGCGCGCCTCGGTGAGCCGCTCGCCTAGCGCAGCGAGGTCCGTCACGGTGTTCGCCGTGAACGCGACCCGGTCCATCTGTTCCAGACGCACAAGCGCTTCTTCCGCGGGCAATGCGCTCAGATACGCGCGGCCGCTGCCTGTGCAATACATCGGGATACGACTGCCGATCGGCATGTGGATCGGCACGAACTTGGTCGACACGAAGCGTGACACGTAGACCATCTCGTCGTCGTCTGGCTCGGTCAGGTTCGTCGTTTCGCCCGTGATGTTCGTAAGTTCCGACAGGAATGGATTGGCGACGTCGATCAAGGTGTCGGCGGCGAGATAGTTGAAGCCGATTTGCATCACGCGCGGCGTGAGCTGATAGCGGCGTGTCAAGGGATGCTTGCGGATATAGCCGAGCTTTTCGAGCGTGTAGACCATCCGCTGCGCCGAACTTTTCGACATCGACGTCGACTCCGCGACTTCCGCCAGCGTCATCGTTCGGCGCTTTGCGCTGAACGCGCGCAGCACATTCAAACCCTTCTCCAGCGATTGATTGAAGAGCAGGTCGGAGCCGTTTCCGGCGGCGCTGTCGGAAGGCGAAAGGTCCATCGTCGTCTCAGTGGTGAACTCGATATTGCATCATAGCGTATCGAATATCGATACGCAAAAATCTCTTTGCGATTTTTTTGATTCGATTATCATGATTTCGCGGTCACAAAACGAAATCCGCCAGCGGTCGTACTGACGCGCCGGCTCCCGTCTGGAGATATGCATGGTCACGTTTGCCAAACGCTTCACCCTGTTTGCTGCTGGTCTCGCCGCCTGTTTCGCGATTTCGTCGGGTGCCGCGCGCGCCGCCGAGCCTGTCTACAAGGTTGGCGCAACGGCCACGGGTGTGCCGTTCACGTTTCTCGACGTGAAGTCGAATTCGATCCAGGGGATGATGGTCGACGCCATCGACGCGGCCGGCCGCGCAGCCGGCTTCAAGGTCGAGGTGCAACAGAACGTGTTCTCGGCGCTGATTCCGTCGTTGACCACGCAGAAGATCGACATCATTTCCGCGGCGATGCTCAAGACGCCGGCGCGCCAGCAGATCGTTGACTTCTCCGACACCGTCTATTCGTATGGCGAAGGTCTGGTCGTGAAGGCCGACGACAAAGGCCATTACACGTCGATGGACGACTTCAAGGGCGAAGTGGTCGGCGCGCAGGTCGGCACCGCGTTCGTCGATGCGCTCAACAAGAAGGGCATTTTCAAGGAAGTCCGCACCTACGATTCCGTCGCGGACATCATGCGCGACGTCGCACTGGGCCGCATCAAGGCAGGCTTCGCGGATCAACCCATCGTCGCGTATCAGTTGCAGCAGGGTGCCAACACGCAGGTGCGGCTCGTGCCCGAGTATCAGTCGGCTGTGAAAGGACAGGTGTGCTTCATCGTGCGCAAAGGCGACACGGCAACACTGGAACAGCTGAATAGCGCGATCAGGAAGATGAAGGCCGACGGCACGCTGCAGCAGATTCTGCAGAAGTGGCACATGAGCTGAACGACACGGCGTATCGCTGCATTCGAACCTGTCAGCGTGTGAACGCACGCGGACGATCTGCCAAGCGTGTCAGGAGGCGCGATGTTTTTGCAGAACGCAATCGACTTTCTGCCGATCCTGCTGAAGGGCGCAGTCATCACCATCGAGATCACGGCCTGCGCATTCGTGCTCAGCTCGATTCTTGGTCTCGCGCTCGCGCTGCTGAAGGTGTCGCGTAATCGCGCGGCATCGACGTTCGGCAGCACGGTGATCAATCTGATCCGCGGGCTGCCCATCATCGTGCAGCTTTTCTATATCTATTTCGTGCTGCCCGACATGGGCGTGCAACTGTCGGCGTTTCAGGCGGGCGTGATCGGTCTGGGCATCGCGTATTCGGCGTATCAGGCGGAGAACTTCCGCGCGGGCATCGAGGCGATCGATCACGGGCAGATTGAAGCTGCGCACGCGATCGGCATGCGCGGTCCGCTCATCATGCGGCGCGTGGTGCTGCCACAGGCGTTCAGGATCGCGCTGCCGCCATACGGCAACACGCTCGTGATGTTGCTGAAGGATTCATCCGTTGCTTCGACGATTACCGTTGCCGAAATTACGCGCGCGGGACAGCTGATTGCGTCGTCGACGTTCCAGAACATGACGGTGTACACGCTTGTCGCGCTGCTCTACCTGGTGCTGAGCCTGCCGCTGATGTTCAGCGTCAACCAGCTTGGCAAGCGACTCGCCGTGAGGAAAAGCCGATGATCGAGATCAACGGAATACACAAGCGATTTCACAATCAGGAAGTGCTCAAGGGCGTGAGCCTGAGCGTGAAGGCCGGGGAAGTGGTGTGCCTGATCGGGCCGTCTGGTTCGGGTAAATCGACGGTGCTGCGCTGTATCAACGGTTTCGAAACCTACGATGCGGGCTCGATCACCATTGATGGCGTGCGTGTCGATGCGCACGCGAAGAACATCCACGAATTGCGCATGCGCGTGGGCATGGTGTTCCAGCGCTTCAATCTGTTCGCGCATCGCACGGCCCTCGAAAACGTGATGGAAGGGCCCGTGTACGTGCGCCGCACGCCTGTGGCCCAGGCGCGCGAACAGGCGCGGCAACTACTCGACAAGGTGGGGCTGTCGCATCGGATGAATGCGTACCCGGCGGAACTGTCGGGCGGACAGCAGCAGCGTGTGGCGATTGCACGCGCGCTCGCAATGGAGCCGGAAGCCTTGCTGTTCGACGAACCGACCTCGGCGCTCGACCCGGAGCTTGTCGGCGAAGTGCTGAACGTGATGCGCTCGCTCGCACGGGACGGCATGACGATGGTGGTCGTCACGCATGAGATGGCGTTTGCGCGCGAAGTGGCCGATCGCGTGTGCTTCCTGCACGGCGGCACGATCTGCGAAACGGGTCCGGCGCGCGACGTGCTGACCGACCCGAAGCATCCGCGTACGCAGGAATTCTTGCGGCGTCTGCTTTCTTCCAGCGACGCTCACGCTACTGCCAACCAGAACTGAACATGATCGAAGTGAATGAAGGGGCCGCGTTGCCCGATTCGCTGTGGGCCGCGACAGCGCAGCCTGCGCCCGACACGCCGCCGCTGCGCGAGTCGGCATCCGTCGATGTGGCGATCGTCGGCGCGGGCTTTACCGGTTTGTCCACGGCTTTGCATCTGGCCGAACGTGGCGTGAAAGCGTGCGTGCTCGACGCGGCCGAGCCCGGCTGGGGTGCGTCGGGCCGCAACGGCGGGCAGGTGATTCCGGGCCTCAAGTACGATCCCGACGAACTCGTGCGGCGCTTCGGCGAAACGGCGGGCAACCGGCTGGTCGAAACAGTCGGCGCGGCAGCCGATAACGTCTTCGATCTGATCGGCAAGTACGGCATCGAATGCGAAGCGGTGCGCCGCGGGTGGATTCAACCCGCGCCATCGACGGCGATGCTCGAAACCGTGACGCGCCGAGCGCGGCAATGGGCGGCGCGCGGCGTCGAGGTCAGTCTGCTCGATGCCGCACAGGTGTCGCAACGGCTGGGTACGAAGAGCTATATCGGCGGATGGGTTGATCATCGCGCGGGCAGCATCCAGCCGCTCAGTTATGTTCGCGGCCTTACGCGTGCGGCGCAAGGGCTGGGCGTGGCGATTCATGGACGCACCTCGGTGACGCGGCTCTCGCGTAACGCGCGCGGCTGGCGCCTCGAGACGCAGGGCGGAGCGAGCGTCGAAGCGCAGCGTGTCGTGATCGCCACCAACGGTTATACGGGCGCGCTGTGGCCGGGCTTGCGGCAATCGGTGATCGCGGCGAACAGCTTTATCGTCGCGACGCAGCCGTTGCCGCGCGGAATCGGCGACGACATTCTGCGCGGCGGCGAGGTCGCGTCGGATTCACGCCGTCTGCTGCTGTACTTCCGGCGCGATGCGGCGGGCCGTCTCTTGATGGGCGGGCGAGGACCGTTTTCCGAGCCACGCGCGAACGGCGACTGGGCACACCTGGAACGCGCCGTGGAACTGATGTACCCGCAACTGAAGGGGATAAGCTATGAATATCGATGGGCGGGGCGTGTTGCAATCACCGCGGATTTTCTGCCGCACATTCATGAACCCGCACCTGGGCTGAGCATCGCGCTGGGCTATAACGGACGCGGCATCGCGATGGCCACAACGGTCGGCAAGCACCTGGCCGAACGCATGTGTGGGGAATCGCCTGCGTCATTCCCATTTGCAGTGACACCGGTCAGGTCGATTCCGTTTCATGGCCTGCAGCGCTTTTACATCACGGCTGGTGTCGCGTGGTATCGCTTGATGGACGCCGTCGCGTAACGCGGATTTGATTCGAATTCAATGAGTCGCCGCGACGGCTTCGGCGGTGCGCCCGGCGAGTCCTACGCGGCGATCGAGGCTGCCGCTCCACGCCGTCAATCCGAACGCCAGCACGGTCACGGCAGCGGCGATCCACGGCGTGTGGCCCAGCCCCAGGTGCGCGACGATCACGCCACCCAGCGACGACCCGCCCGCCACGCCGAGATTGAACGCCGCGATGTTGAAGCCCGACGCGACATCCGTTGCTTGCGGCGCGAACTGCTGCGCCTGCTTGACGACATAGACCTGAAGACCGGGCACGTTGCCGAACGCGACCGCACCCCACGCGAGCATGGTCAGCACGGCGAGCCACGCGTTGTGCGACGTGAACGTGAACACCAGCAGCACGGCAGCGAGCAGAAGGAATATCCGCTTCAATGCTTTCACAGGTCCTTGCGCGTCGGCGAGTTTGCCGCCCCACACGTTGCCGACCGCGACGGAAACACCATACGCGACGAGCACCATGCTGACCTGCGACGGCGTGAATCCCGTGATCTGTTCGAGAATCGGTGCCATGAACGTGAACGCGATCAGCGAGCCGCCGTAACCGACGGCCGTCATCGCATACACCAGCAAGAGGCGCGGATGAACGATCACGCGAGCCTGCTGGCTGAGCGGTGCCGGACGCTTGTGCGGCAGGTTGTTCGGCATGAAGAACAACGCGCCAAGCATCGCGATGAAGCCGAACAGCGCGACGACGAGAAACGTCGCGCGCCAGCCGAAATGCTGGCCGATGAACGTGCCAAGCGGAATGCCCGCGACGAACGCGACGGTCATGCCGCTGAACATCGTGGCGATGGCGCTCGCGGACTTTTCTTTCGGCACGAGCGTTGTCGCGATGATCGAGCCGACCGAGAAGAACACGCCGTGCGCGAGCCCCGTCAGAATGCGCGCAACGACAAGCGATTCATACGAAGGCGCGCGCCACGCAACCAGATTGCCGATCGTGAAGAGCGCCATTAGCGCGATCAGCAAGGTCTTGCGCGGCACGCGCCCTGTCAGGGCGGTCAACAGCGGTGCGCCGATCGCTACGCTCAACGCATACAGACTGACGAGCAGACCTGCGGAGGGGAGCGTGACGCCGAGATCGGCGGCGATTGTCGGGATGAGTCCGACGATGACGAACTCGGTGGTCCCGATTGCAAAGGCGCTGAGCGTCAGCGCAAAGAGGGCAAGTGGCATGGTCGTCTACCAGGAAGCATGATTGAAAGGCTTTAACGGATGGACGAAGTGTGCCCGCTTTACTTTTGCAGAAAAACTGGTCTATAAATGAAACACTTTTGATTTCAGATCAAGTATGAAAGTTACTCTCGACGAACTGCAAACCTTCGCGGCCGTAGTCGACACGGGCTCGATCACGGCCGCTGCCGAGCAACTGGAGCAGACCGTTTCCGGCGCGAGCCGCACCTTGGGACGACTCGAGGAAAAGCTGCAAACCACGCTGCTGCGCCGGACCACACGACGCCTCGAACTGACGGAAGAGGGCAAGGCGTTTCTGCAAAACGCGCGCGAGATCATCGATGCAGTTGAGAACGCCGAAGAGCAACTCGCCGCACGGCGCGAGCGGCCTTCCGGACGGTTGCGCGTCGACGCGGCCACGCCGTTCATGCTGCACGTGATCGTGCCGCTCATTGCGGGTTATCGCGCGCGCTATCCGCAGGTCGAACTGGAACTGAACAGCAACGAAGGCATCATCGATCTGCTCGAACGCCGCACCGACGTCGCGATCCGGATTGGACGGCTCAAAGATTCGACGTTGCATAGCCGGCCGGTGGGCAGCAGTCGCATCCGGGTGCTGGCTACGCCCGAGTATCTGAAGGCACATGGTCATCCGAAACGCGTGGACGACCTCGCGAAGCACTCGCTGCTGGGATTTACGCAGCCCGAGTCGCTCAACGTCTGGCCGCTGGTCGGGCCGGACAACGAACTGTATCGGATCGAGCCAGCCATCTCGTCGTCAAGCGGCGAAACGCTGCGGCAACTGGCGCTGGAGAGTGCGGGCATCGTTTGCCTGTCCGATTTCATGACGGGCCGCGACCGTCGCGAAGGCCGGCTCGTCCAGCTTTTTGCGCGGCAGACTCAGGATGTGCGGCAACCGATCAACGCCGTCTACTATCGCAACACGGCGATATCGGCGCGCATTGCCTCGTTCGTCGATTATCTGGCTGAGGCGGCGAAGACGACGGAGTTCGCGCGCTAGCCTTCCTGGCGGTCTTTGCTTTATCTCTCTGCAAAATCCCTTCTCGCTTCACTACCTATTGTTGTCGTGCAGGCAACATGGTGAACGCGTTCACGGTGCTTCTGGCGTTCGATCTCCAAACCTACAATCCGTCTCGACGATGGTCGCATGAGCAATGTCGCCAACGTCGATCAGGCGCGTTCGCCAACGTTTTCCGCAAGCGTTTTTGCGCCTGTCGTCGACTTCGCAACTCTCTAAACGAAGGCAATATCATGTCGCAGAAGATCCTGATTGTGGGTGCTGGCTTTGCCGGCGTGTGGGGCGCGCTAGGCGCCGCTCGCGTGCTCGATGGCGCAGGTGTGAGAAGCAGCGACGTTGAAATCACGTTGATTTCGCCGAAGCCCGAACTGCAGATCCGCCCGCGTATGTACGAGGCCGAGCCGCAGAAGATGGCTGCGCCGCTGCTGCCGCTGCTCGATGCCATCGGTGTGAAGTATGTCGAAGGCAGCGTCGACGGCATTTCGGTTCAGGACAGGACGGTGAGCGTCGTGTCGGGCAACGGACAAAAGCGTTCGCTCGCGTATGACCGCCTGCTGCTGACGAGCGGCAGCAAACTCAGCAGGCCGCCTGTTCCGGGTCTGGAGCACGCGTTCTCGGTGGACCGTATCGAGGATGCAGTGGAACTCGATAACCATCTCGACGCGCTGGCGAAGCTGCCCGCTTCACCCGCCCGCAATACGGTGGCCGTGGTTGGCTGCGGATTCACGGGCATCGAAGTCGCAACGGAACTGCCGAAGCGGTTGCGCGAGAAGTTCGGCGCGGACGCGGCGATTCGCGTCGTGGTGATCGGCACGCAAGATGAGATTGGTCCGGATCTCGGGCCGAATCCCCGTCCGTTCGTCGCCGAAGCCTTTGAATCGCTCGGCGTCGAGGCGGTGCTGGGCTCGGGCGTGGTGTCCGTCGATGCAGGTGGCGTTCGCACGGCGTCGGGCCAACGCATCGAAGCGAGCACGGTGATCTGGGCGGGCGGCATGCGCGCGAGCCCGCTGGCCGCGCAGGTGTCGTCGAATCTCGACCCGCTCGGACGCGTCGAAGTGGCGCCGGATTTGCGCGTGCCCGAAGCGCCCAACGTATTCGTCGCGGGTGACGTCGCGAAAGCGTTGACCGACGACAGCGGCCGCTACGCGCTGATGTCCTGTCAGCACGCCATCGTGATGGGCCAATTCGGCGGACACAACGTCGCGGCGGATCTGCTCGGCGTGCCGACGCTGGCGTATCGCCAGCCGTTCTACGCCACGTGCGTCGATCTCGGCGAATGGGGTGCCGTCTATTCGGAAGGCTGGGATCGACAGATCAAGCTGACGCACGCCGAAGGGAAGGCGCGCAAGCAGATGATCAACACGCAGTGGATCTATCCGCCGGCGCCGAATCGCGCAGAGGCATTGGCAGCGGGTAATCCGCAAGCGTCTTTCGGCTAAGCCGTTAGTGCCGCCCGAGCCGTAGCGGCGAGGGCGGCGAATGCATGTTGCACTTTCTGTCTTTTCAATGGAGCGCACCATGAGATCCAACGTTCTGTTGCGGGCAACGTTCTGCTTACCGGTGCTATTGGCGATCGTGCCGGCGATGGCTGTTGCCGAGCCGTTCACGGTCAAGGTGGATGGCCTGACGCGTGGACAGTTCGTGAACGAGCAGGTGTACGGCGGATTTGGATGTCACGGCGACAACGTTTCGCCGCATATCTCGTGGTCCCACGTTCCGCCCGCAGCGAAGAGCATCGTCGTGACGATTCATGATCCCGATGCGCCAACGGGCGGACTGGGCTGGACGCATTGGGAAGTCGTCAATATACCGGCGTCGGAATCATCGATCGAAAAGGGCGCTTCAGGCAACTCGAAATTGTTGCCGACAGGTGCAATGGAAACATTGACGGATTTCGGCGAGTCGAAATACGGCGGACCTTGCCCGCCTCAAGGTACATCACATCGATACATCGTTACAGCGTCGGCGTTGAGCGTGCCGAGTATCGATGTGAAAGCGGCGTCAAGCCCGGCGCTCGTCGCTTATCAGATGCACGGGAAAGTGATCGCACAGGCGCGCTATGTTGCGAAATATCATCGGACGGCGGAATGACTACTCGCGCGAGGATATCTATCTATTTCATTGCGGAACAGTTCGCGCTCTCCGCATAGCGCAATACATTTCCTTTCGTTGTCGATAAGACTACTGAAGTAGTCGATTCGTTTCGGGTCAATTTGACATCGCGTGTCGTCAACTCGCTGAAAACAAAGCGTTCTTATGCTGGCCCGATCCTTGTTATATGAAGTGGGTCGTGTCGGCATGCACTGTGGCCCAACGACAAGAAGAACTTAATCGACAAATGAAAAGGAAAGAACCATGTTTGAAGGATTTGAGAATCGCCTCGCTGTCGTAACGGGTGCAAGTTCCGGTATTGGTCTTGCGACGGTTGACCGTCTGCTTGCGAGCGGGGCTCGCGTGCTGGCGATGAGTCGCACGATGGGTGAACTGGATTCGTTGCAGTCCAGATATGGCGACACGCTCAAATGGGTAAAAGGGGATGTCACGCAAAGCGGCGATCTCGCGGCGCTTTCTGAACAGGCCCGTCAGATGGGCTCTGTCGACTTTCTGGTCCCCAATGCGGGTATTGCCGAGCTGGCCAATGGCCTGGAAGTATCCGCATTCGAGCGGCAATGGACCGTGAACGGCGCTGGTGCGCTGAACACGTTGTCGATCTTGAGAGAGCAGTTGGGAAAGTCTGCATCGGTCGTTTTCATCGGGACGTTTCTGTCACAGGTCACGTTTCCGGGACTCGCCGCGTATATCGCCTCGAAGACTGCGCTCAAGGCACACGCGAGGACGCTCGCAGTCGAACTCGCATCCGATGACATCAGAATCAATATCGTCTCGCCCGGTCCAACCGCGACGGCAATCTGGTCCAGCCTGGGATTGCCGCAAGCGCAGCTTTCCGCGGTTGCGGAACGCGTCAATCAGCGTTTGCTTCCCGGTCGCTTCCTTGAACCCGCCGCCATTGCGGATGCGATCATGTTCCTGCTCTCGCCCGCGTCACGCGGTATCTATGGCCAGGATCTAATCGTCGATAACGGATATACGCTGCAGTAAGCGGATCGAGCGACTGCGTCGATTCGAGCTTAACGCAGCCGCTCATCACGCAGCTGTGCTCTGGCATGAATGACCAGTCGCCGACACTCGGCTTCCGACTTGCCGATGACCGCTGCGACTTCTCGATAGTCCGCGCCAAAGATCTCGCGCAGAAGAAATGCCGCGCGTGCTTCGGGCGACAGGCGTTCGAGCAGCATCAGGAATGCGACTGATACGTCGTCGGCGCGTTCGTTCATTCCGTCTGGCATCGTGGGCGGATCGCTCATGTCATTCCGCCTTGCGCAAGACAGCGGCGACCTGTTGCGCGGACCGTTCGATTTCTTCCTCATTGAAAGGCGCGAAACCCATCACGAGGCCCGGTGGATGATGATGGCGCTGCGTGTATCTGCCCAACGGCGCCGCGTCGATGCCCGCGGCTCTGAGCATTTGGACGGCGGTATGCTCGTCGACCGAAAGCAGCCGGCCAACCACGTCGAGCCCCGCAATGGCCGGCTGAACTTCGATCAGATCTTGCCAGTGCTTCTGTGCCGCGCGCTCGAACGCATGAGCGCGGCGCGCATAGATTTTCCGCGTGCGGCGCACGTGCCGGTCGAAATGGCCTTCGCCAAGAAAGTCTGCAAGAACGGCTTGCGTCAAACTGCTCGCGCTACGGACGGTGAGGGACGCCGCGCGAACGAAAGGCTCGACCAGACGCGGCGGCAGTACCGCATAGGCGAGCCGCAGCGATGGAAACATCAGCTTGCTGAACGTTCCCGCCAATACGACATGCTGATCGGCGCCGGGAAGACTCCGCAACGCCGGCAGCGGATGCGAGCGAAAGCAATACTCGCTGTCGTAGTCATCTTCGAAAATGATCGTGCCGTTCGCGGCGGCCCAGCGTAGCAGCGCAGCACGCCGTTCGTTCGACAATGGCACGCCGAGCGGCGCATGACGCGTCGGCGTTACATAGACGAGCGCGGCCGAAGGCGCGTCGCGCATGCCGTCGTGTACGCGCAAACCGTCGTGATCGACGGGAACATCGACCACATTCGCACCGCTCGCGTGCATGATCTGACGCGCGCCCACGTAACCGGGGTCTTCCATCCAAACGGTGTCGCCCGGCCCCGTCAACAACCGCATGCAAAGGTCCAGCGCGTGTTGCACGCTACCGATGACGACGATCTGTTCCGGTGGCACTCGCACGCCACGCGCAATGGCGAGATGGTCGGCTATCGCCGCCCGTAGCGCCGGCAATCCGGCAGGACTCGTGTCATTGAGTGTGAGCAGACGCGAGGGCCGCAATTGCCGCACATGCAGCTGTCGCCACAAATCGATGGGAAAGAGGCGTATATCGCCACGATGCGGGAAGAAAGGCTGCGGCAGCGCGTTTGCGCCTGAGAGCGGAAATGGCGGATCGTTTTCCTTGAGCCGCTTGATCCAGGGCGCGTGCGATTCGCGCGAAAAGCCTGCATTTGCAGCAGCTGATGGTGCAGATATCGGTCTGGCAGGATGCCGTTGGTCCGGCAACGCCGCGCTGACCCGTGTGCCGCTTCCCGTGCGGGTGACCAGATAGCCCTCGGACAACAGTTGCTCGTACGCAGCCGCAACCGTGCCTCTCGCGAGATTGTATTGCTGCGCCAAAGTACGGGTGCCCGGCAGCACGCTGTCGCCGGGCAGGCGGCCACTGACTATCGCCACCCTCAATGCTTCGTACAGCCAACGCTGCAAGCCTTCTTTGGGATCGGGCGTGCCCAAAGGCAGGGACCATACGATGGTCGACCTTTCGCGTCTATTCGTACCCGCCAGGGCGTCACACCGATCGTTCATAGCATTTGCAGAGTCTATAGCTGGAGCATGTGGCAGTAGTGAGATTGCGTGATACTGACGCTAATAAGCGCGGCAATACGCAATTGGGAAATACATTCCCTCATAGCCAAGACGTTTTATGCGCGGAGTTTGTGACATTAGAGAACGTGATAGAGAAAGTGGACCAGCTTGCGAATCGCAAACTGGCACATTACATGTAGGCATTTTCATCGTACTGTCGTGACATCAATGGGCCGGTTCCGGTTAGAACAATCGCGACCGGCGAATCGGTCCACCGCTTTACACACTGTTGCGATGATGAACGTTCGACGCCAGGCTCCAAACGATGCAGACTTTATTGGCATCGTTGCTCCACAGCCTCGCAAATTGCCGCGCCAGTCGCGCGCAGCACACACTATCGAAGCCTTGCTCGAGGCGGCCGTTCAGATCGTCACGGCGGACGGACCGCGAGCGCTCACGACGACCCGAGTCGCAAAGCGATCCGGCTTTGCCGTGGGGACGATTTACCAGTACTTCGCGAATAAGGACGAACTGATGGGCGCGATGGTGCGTCGTCACGTCGATCATGTCGTGTGCTTTCTGGAGATCGCGTGTCGCGATGCGCAAGGGGAACGTCCCGAAGCAATGATCGACGCGCTGGCGAACGCCTTCATTGCCGCGAATGCCGACCGTTTGCGTGAACTTCACGCGATTCATGCCGTCTGGGCAAAGATCGGAAGAGCGGCGCTGCTCTATGAAGGTTCTGCACGCCTGCATCACGCAACGCTCGAACTGATCTCACGTGTCAATGAGATGCGCGCGGAACGGCAGGAAATGATCAGCCATGCACTGGCATCTATTCTGATCGGAATGCTCCACGCACTTTTCGAAGGTGGCATGGACGAAGCATTGATGGCCGTCACGAGGGAGCAACTTTCGAGGGTCCCTATCGTGGAAACGGTTGACGGCCACGATAGATCGCCTAACTACTCAACGCTGCACGTCGCCAATGTTGTGACATGACTATCCCGCATACGCTCATCAGCATCGAAATGGCCAGAGTCTTCCAGTCGATGACGGCTGTCGGATCGGCGATCCGCAGTATGACCAGTGAGAGTGGCGGGCACAGATACGATATCGAACCGAGAAGCCCCGGATCGCAAAACCTGGATGCGTGATTCCATGCGACAAACGCTATTCCGAGCGGTCCCACGCCGATTGCCGCGATCCACGCAACATCGCGAGCGGACAGTTCGACAGACGGACCGGCCACGGCATGAACGGCAAGCGCAGCAAGGCCGCTTGCAGCGCAGAACCCGCCGACAGCCCATGCGCTATGCGCTTCGAACCTTGGTGTGAGAAACGTATAACCCGCCCAGACGACAGCGGCCGCAGCGGCGAAACCATATCCGATCGAATTGCGCGCCTCGAACGTGCCATTCGTTATGGGTTGCAGCACGAGCACCGCACAGCCGATGAAGCCGATTGCGCAGCAAGTCAGTTCGGCAAAGCATCCTCTCTTGCGTCCATTGCAGACACTCGACATGAGGACGAGCAGGAACGGCCACGTGTAGTTGATCAGGTTGGCAACGGGAACCGACCCATACGTGAAAGATTTCAGCAAGCAAAAGTGATAGAGGAAAAGACAACCGGACCCGAAGATGAATGTGGACCATTTGACTCTCCATGCGCTGATATGCCGGAGCGTGACGAGACTTCCGGCCAGCAGTGCGAGCCCCGTGACCAGCAACGGAGGAAGATGTCGCAGTGGCATGCTCAGCGTTGCAAATGCCGACCAGAGAATGATCGCAGTGAACGCGGCGATATAAGGTCTCATTGTGTGCTCCTGCGCGACGTGCTCGTCGCAGTGTCATCCACCGCGCACTGAAGGTTGAGCATTCTTATCTGCTCGAGCATGAAGTCGATAAAGAGCCGCATGCGGGACGGCATGTGCTGTTTGCTCAGATAGCACAGAAAATGGCTTCGATCGTCCGGTGCATATTGATCCATGCAGGAAATCAGTCTGCCCGTCGCAATGTGATCGCAGGCCTGATAGCCAGCCACCTGCGCGATCCCCTGACCATCGAGGACTGCATTGAGCACAAGATCCGCGTCATTGAAGGTCAAATGAGCGGACGGGGCGTGTTTGATCAGCTCGCCTGCTACCTTGAATTCCCATTCGTAGATTCTGCCGGACGAGAAGCGGAAATTGATCGCGCGATGCCGTGGCAGATCCTGGATTTCCGTCGGCAATCCTTTCTCCAGTACGTACTCAGGAGAAGCGCAGAGAAGCATGTGCATGGGAATGATGCGGCGGGCAATGATCTGGCTGTCGTCCACCCGGCCGTTCCTGAACGCGATGTCGATGCCGTCGCTCGTAAAGTTGGCTGGGCTATCGCACAGCATCAGGTCGATCGAGACCTCTGGGTACAAGTCCCGAAACCGGCTCAACAGCGGCGCGACGACTTTTCTTCCGAATCCTACGGTGGAGCTGATCCGCAATAGTCCACGCGGCGGCCCGCCGCGCAGGTCGCGCATTCGCTCGATCGCGTTCAGGATGCCGTCGATACCGGGCTTGCACGACTCGTAAAAGATCTCCCCTTCAGCTGTCAGCCCGACGCTGCGAGTGGTACGTGAAAAGAGCTTGGTGCCGAGCTGCTGTTCCAGTTTCTGTATGTTCCGGCTAACGGATGATCGTCCAATGCCGAGACGATCTCCCGCCTTGGCGAAACTTTCTTCCTTCGCAACGGCGATGAAGGTCATGACGGCGGCGTAGCTTGTCGTGAATCCTGCTGACAGCGTGTCCATAACCTCTTCCGACGGGAAGCCTGATTGATTGCACATGGTCGATTCCATGAAGACGTTTTCCTCGCGAAGTCGATTCGACGCTGGTTTATAGTTGATTAAGCAGCGTTATAGGCAAAACACTATGGACTTATCGCAAGCGCTAACAGCCGCTAACAACAAATAGCAGACAAAAAGCGGCAGGATCGACGAACATTTGCGCTCGTTGATCCCTCAAGGAAACGGGATGCGTGACCGGGCAAACCGAATACGGAAGACCGCACAACAAGACGCGCAAGTGATCGCTTCATTTCTGCTGGCGCTCAATAACGCCGATGCCGGTGCTATGGCGGCTCTCTTCAGAGACGATGCGCTCGTCAATGATCAGCTTCGTGATTTTTGGGGACGCCCCGCAATCGAAGCCTGGATCGCCAGAGAAGTCATTGCCGATAACCTGAGAATCGAAGTTCTGCAGGTGTCTCAGCACTACCGCGTGACGACGGTGGTTGGCGCCGTAACAGGTACATTCGATTCAAGAGGATTGCCAAATCCACTCGTCGTCAATCTTCATTTTTCACTATTCAACGGACAGATTGCGCGGCTCTTCATGCTGCTCAACCGTCAGGTCGATACATTCCCCGATGTGCGGTGTCGTACCCTCAAAGCAATATAGCGCGCGTACCGAATCAGTCCCGTTACGAGTCCCTGAATGCCAAAGTTTCAGTTTCTCGTGTTTAGTGATTTGAAAGATTCGATTTAGCGTATCGGTCAGATAGAATCGGTGGAAACCACGACTTCCAGCGAGACGATACTTGTTTGCCAGCTTATCGAAATTTGGAACGACGGCATCGCATTCAACTACGACGAACTTTTCGTTCGGGCCGTTCTTCCTGTTTCCGGATAAACGACTGCTTGTCTGTCATGGCAAGCAGGTCAAGCTGGGTAGCCGCGCGCTCGACATTCTGATTGCGCTCGTGCGTCGGGCCGGAAGCGTCATCAGCGCGCGCGAGCTTCTCGCAGAAGTATGGCGCGATACGGTCGTCGAAGAAGGGAGCCTTCGCTTTCATCTCGTCGCACTGCGTAAAGCGTTTGCCGACGGCGATCCGGGCGTCACGTATGTGATGAACGTGCCCGGAAGGGGTTATACGTTTGTCGCGACCGTGACGCCGTGTGACGGAATTCAGTCCGGCGTCGAACTCAAGACCACGCGTCCGTCGGCGCGTGGTCAATTGCGGTTCGTGCATACGGGCGCCGCCATCGTTGGCCGGGAACGCGAAATAGCGCATATCGCCCAGCAACTCGAAGAGCACAGGTTCGTCAGTATTGTCGGCGCGGGCGGAATGGGCAAGACGACAGTCGCGAATGCGGTGATCGACAGGCTGCGCGACCATTTCGACGGTAAGATCGTCTCCGTCGATCTCTCGGTGATTCAGGATTCGGAGCTGGTTTCGTCGACGCTGGTGGCCGCCTTGCGTGAAGGGCAGGAAGTCGCCGCGTCCATCAGCGAATTATGTGCGTCGATTGGCCATACCCGAATGCTCGTGTTTCTCGACTGTTGCGAGCATCTGATAGACGGTGTCGCCCAGGCCGCGGAAGTTCTCTATCGAAACGCGAGCGGCATTTATATTCTCGTGACTTCGCGGGAAATCGTGAATGTCGATGGTGAATTCGTATTCCGCCTTCCTCCGCTCGACGCGCCGCCGCCGGGCGAATCGCTCAAAGCACACGATGCGCAAAGCTATTCGGCAATCCGATTGTTCGTCGAACGGGTGGTACAGGCCGGATGCCGTTTCGAATTGACCGACGATAACGCGCAGTCGGTGGGCAGGCTCTGCCGGGCTCTGGATGGCATTCCATTGGCGATTGAACTCGCCGCGCGACAGATGCCGACTTTCGGTCTCGTCGGGATTCTGGAGCTGGTGGACAAGAAGAGCCGGCTTATGTGGCATGGACGCCGCACAGC
Source organism: Paraburkholderia steynii (assembly GCF_900100565.1). Taxonomy (NCBI): domain Bacteria; kingdom Pseudomonadati; phylum Pseudomonadota; class Betaproteobacteria; order Burkholderiales; family Burkholderiaceae; genus Paraburkholderia; species Paraburkholderia steynii. The sequence goes on from NZ_FNDI01000014.1 coordinate 197,807, forward strand.
GGTTCCGAGGCACCAGACGCTCGGCGCGACGCTCGACTGGAGCTACGGGCTGCTGACCGGGCTGGAGCAGGTATGTCTGCGCAGGCTGGCGGTTTTTGTCGGCTGCTTCGCGCTCGATGCGGCTGTGGCCGTGATCGGCGCGGAGGACATCGATCGCGCTGACGTGCTGAGAGCCATCAATCAACTGTCGAACAAGTCGCTTCTGGATGTGAGACCAGACGAGAGCGCAGTTCGGTACTTTCTTCTCGACACGACCCGCTCTTATGCGCGCGTGAAACTGGAAGAGGCCGGCGAGCTGGATCAGTTCTGCGCACGCCACGCGTCGTACTATGCGGCGGCGTGGCCCACCGACGGCTTGACGGAAAATGCAGGGGATAACTGGCTCGCCGATCTGGGCAATCTGCGCGCGGTGCTGGAATGGACGCTCGTACGTGAACGGGACGTCGTTCAAGGTTGCAGGCTGGTCGCTTCATACGCGAAACTGCTGTTGCGAAAGTCGATGCTCAGCGAGGCCAGAAAATGGACCGAAATCGCATTGTCGAAACTGGACGACGGCGAACGAGGGAGTCTGACGGAACTGGATCTCATTGCGGCCTATGGCAATGCATTGCTGTTCACGGGCAGCGAAAGTACAGAGGTTGGGCGGACGTACGAGCGCGCTCTTTCCATTGCATTGTCGCTAGGCGACTCGGTTCGACATGACAGACTGCTGTGCGGACTCATCATGTACCTCTATCGAACCAGCAATTTCGAGGGCGCCTATATGTTCGCGAGCGAAGCTGCGCAATGGATCATTGCGTGTGGGCGCGACGCTTCGACGGTTCATTCGATGCTTGGCGTCACGTTGCACATGAAGGGCGAGATCGCGTCGTCGTCCAGTCTCTGGGAACCTGTGATTCTGTCGGCCAGGATGAACGGGGTGGATGCGTTGCAGCCGGCGGAATTCGGCATCAATCCCTACCTGCGTGCGTTGAGCGGAAACGCGAGAAATCTTTGGCTGACGGGTCAGGCTTCGGAGGCAGAGCGTTTCGCCAATGACGCCATTGAAAGCGCACGCTTGCTGTGCCATCCGGCCACTCAGTGCGTGACGCTGCTATGGGCCGGAGAAGTTTTCGCGTGGGCAGCGAACTGGCCGAGACTGAACGAAATAACGGATGAATTCGACGCCATCGTCAAGGTGAATGGATTCACGCCATTCCGTTACGTGGTGCTAGGGCTTCGCGGTCAGCTCTCGTATGCCGAGGGCCGATTAGAGGAAAGTATTTCGCTGCTGGAGAGCTGCCTCGAAGGTATGACGAAGTGCCAGTACACGATGTCGGCGTCGATGTTCAGGAATTCGCTGGCAATGGCGCTATGCGCAAGCACCGATACCATGCGCGCGATTCTGGTTTGCGAGGAAGCGATCAAGGCCATCGAGCTGAACGGAGACGAGTTGTACCTTCCGCGGCTGCTCATGACCAAGGCTCATGCTCTTCGTCTTGAAGAAGATCACGACGCAAGCACTGCTTGCTTGCGCCGTGCGTTTCTTTTGGCGAGGAAGCAAGGCGCAACCGCCTACGAGTCGCAAATCAGGCAATGCGGTTCATATGATGTGTGAGCTGACGATAAGCGGCGTGTGTGTCGGCGCACATGCTTGCTGGCCCACAGAAAGGAGCCGGCGCGCGAACCACCGGTATAAGACGAAGAGTGCTGGCGTGAAGGCAACGAATGCGACTTGCCATCCAAAGCGGAGAATGCTGCTCAACAACATGTCGATGTGTGTCGCAAGCAGCGCGCCGAGGAGAAGTCCCACGCATGCCCATATGCTAATGCTGATGCAATCGTGAAGCAGAAAAGAGCGTGTTCTTATCGCCGTGGCCCCGCAAAGAGGCACGGCGACGAGCGACAAGCCCGGCACGAAGCGGGTGATGACTAGCACGCGCGTACCCCAGCGCGCGAAGTATCGTTCGACCGTCGTGATACTGCCTTGCGTCGACGGCGACAGTTCGATCACCCGTCGGAAAGCACGCTTCCCATAGCGTCGGCCGAGAAGAAACCAGACCAGGTCGCCAATGATGCCGCCGGCGACGGCAGCGCCGAACAGCGCGCCAAACTGCAGCAGCGTATGCGAGAGGTCTTGCTGGGCGAGCGCGATGCTCGCCGCAATCGTCATCAGTGTCGTGATGGACGGAAAGGGCAGGCCGAGCGACGACGCGAGTACATTGAAGAAGATGATCAACGCGCCATACCGCGAAAGCAGTTCATGTGACACCATCTTGCTCTCCTGTAAGCGACCTTGCCGTGCTCAACGACACGGGCAAGAAGCTGCGACGTGCAATCGGTCTGTGTCACTCCTCGGACGCCGACGAAAAAAGATACGCGTTCGATGTCCGCATGAAATTGCCCAACGCAACGGGGCACAGCGAGCAGTTCTTCGTCCATGCGAGGCCGGTAAGGACTTCGGCCCGTGCGTTCGATTTGCCATGATTTGCCTCGGTTTCGACTGACACGTGCTCTGGCGGGCGGAGCATCTGCCGCGTGCGTCTGTCACCCGTCATGTCTTCAACTGCATCCTTGCTAGCGATAGCAATCGTGTTCATTTCTTTGTTCTGGTTCGATAGCGGCCTAAGCGTTCGAGCGGGCTAGAAACTGGTCTCTATCGTAGGTATATCCGCCGCCTTGTAGAAGACCGACAACGGCGGTTTCCATGTTGCCGGGAGGACAACAATAGCGGGGCGTTCGCCTCTGCCATCAGGCACGAAGTGTGACTGCAGATTAAAAAGGGCAAGCACGGCAGTGCTTGCCCTTACTGGTCGTCTTTCGACCGGGTTTAGCTCTGGATGAACGCCAGAAGATCCGCGTTGAATTTCTCTTTGTGCGTGTCCGTCAAACCATGCGGCGCGCCGGGATAGACAATCAGTTTCGAGTTCCGGATCAGCTTCGCGGACGCACGACCTGCAGCGTCAATGGGCACGATCTGATCGTCGTCGCCATGGACGATCAGCGTGGGAACGTCGATCTTCTTCAGGTCTTCTGTAAAGTCCGTTTGCGCAAACGCCGCGATCGAATCGTAGGTGTTCTTGTGGCCGCCTTGCATGCCCTGCATCCACCACGAATCGATCAAACCCTGCGAGGGCTTGGCACCCGGACGATTGAAGCCGTAGAACGGACCCGCCGGCACGTCCTTGTAGAACTGCGAGCGGTTCGCCAGTTGCGCTGCGCGCAGGCCATCGAATACGTCGATGGGTAATCCGCCTGGATTGGCAGGCGTTTTCAGCATCAACGGCGGCACAGCGGAAACGAGCACGACTTTGGATACACGTTTCGTGCCATGCCGGCCGAGATAGCGTGCCACTTCTCCGCCGCCCGTAGAAAAGCCCACCAGAATCGCATCCTTCAGCCCGAGCGTCTCGAACACGGTGGCGAGATCGTCCGCATAGGTGTCCATGTCGTTGCCGTTCCAGGGCTGGCTCGAACGTCCATGTCCACGACGATCGTGCGCGACGGCGCGATAACCGTGCGACGCCACGAACATCATCTGTGACTCCCAGCTATCCGAGCTGAGCGGCCAGCCATGACAGAACACCACGGGGCGGCCGGCGCCCCAATCCTTGTAGTACAGCTGCGTGCCGTCTTTCGTCGCGATGTAGCTCCCCGCATGTTGGCCATGAGGCTTCGACGCGCCTGAGGACGCGCCTGGCTGCGCAGCCTGCAGCGTGCCCGGAATCAATGATGCCGCGATGCCGCCAGCGGCTGCGGCGCTGCCGATCAGAATGTTTCTGCGCGTGGGATTCTGCTTCTGGTTACTGTTTTTCGACATAGTCATTGCCCTTGTTTTAATGCCTTGCTCTAAATGCACTACCCATTCGACCTATAGCTCGTCGGTGCCCCTAGCGTGTCAGCCCGAATCATGTCGAACGCGTTCCTCGGCAGCGCGCCGGCTCGCTGAAGCGGCCGGAACACCGGGTCGCCGCGCCGAACGGGCACACCCGTCAGACCGCAAATGCCTGAAGTGCGCGCAAAGCCTGCGCGCCATGTCTGATCTTCGAACCTGCCCAGCGTCGAATCGCTCCACGTAACCAGAATCGTGCAGGTGGTCTGCCACTCGATGCGGCGGATCGATGAAGCATTGGCCATCGCGGTGGTCATCGGACTGCAGCGCTCGCGCGGCCCGCGCCCTGCGGACGCGGGATTTTGCTGCGCAGTGAACCGGCTGCGGCCGTGCAACCCGCTGACAATCTGGAACCATGGATCGATTCTGTTCATTTCCAACCTCTCTACGATGTGGCGAACTGCGTCACGACTCGCTCGTCTCGCCAGCCACGACGAGCGCGACGACATTCACGATGCCCTGCCTTGCCATCTTCGTGTACGGGCAAAACCGCTCGGTTTTGCGAACCAGCTCTTCGGCGACGGCGCGATCGACGCCCGGCAAATGGACGCGCGTATGGGCGCTCAGCACGAACAGGCCATCGATCGGGTCCCGGCCGAAATCGACGGTGACATCGACTGACGCGTTGTGAATGCGAACAGCCGAGCGGGCCGCCAACAGACTGAGCGCGCCATGAAAACAGGCCGCATACCCCGCGGCGAATAACTGCTCCGGATTGGTTCCTCCACCGGGTCCGCCGAGCGCTTTGGGCATGCGTAGATCGACGGCGAGCTGCCCGTCGTCCGAGCGCGCGATACCCGACGCGCGTCCATGACCCGTGCCGCCGCCCGTGACGGTGACCGTGGTCGAATACAGGATTTGAGGCTCATGTCCGGAGTACTTGTCGAGTAGCGTCAATGGCGGTGGGCGTAGCGTTGTCATTCGTCTCGGTGTTTAGTGGTGACTTGTTTCGTTGCGCGGGAGCGCGCGGTTCGACGTGTGCTCTTTCTGCGCAGGGTGAATCGTAGGGGGAAGCGGCGATGCGCAGAAGACTCGCGGAGGGGAGCATGGTGTTGCATCCGGAACATCAATCCAGACGCTTTCGAATTTGGGGGCGTGATGAGGTGAATCTGCTGACTCGGGCGTTCGCCGGTGCAGTGTCGCCTTGTGAAGAAATTGACTCTTCAGATAATTCGGATCGCGAATGATATGGGGTGAATCAGGCATATCGAGCGAATGCCTTGAGACGCAAGCACTACGCCGCTAACCCTCGTGCAATTCGAACGAACGAATCATTTCCGCAACCAGCCGTTCAGCTTCGTCGCGATCGCGAACGTTCGTGAATCCCATCAACAGGCCGCGCCGTCCGGGCGCGCCGTTGCGCCATGTCGTGAGCGCATGCACGGCTAAGCCTGCGTTGCGGGCGCGACTGGCCAGCACGACATCGTCGAGATCGTCGCGTACGTCGACGAGAAGATGCATACCGCCGTCCTGCAAATGGACGACGAAACCCTCGGCAGCGTAGGGCGCGAGCGCTTCGGCCAGCAGCGCGCGGCGTCGGGCGTAGAGCGTTCGCATTCGCTTGATATGTCGCGAGAAGTGGCCCTCGCTGATGAACTCGGCGACAGCCGCTTGTAGCAGTTCGGGGCAACCGCCATGCGCGGTACGCCTGCACGCCAGTTCGAACTGCGGAACGAGGCTTTGCGCGACGACCACATACGAAAGCCGCAGCCCCGGAAACAGCACCTTGCTCAGCGTGCCGCAATAGATCACCCGGCCGCCCGAGTCCATGCTTTTCAGCGCGGGCAATGGATGCCCGCGATACCGGTACTCGCCGTCGTAGTCATCCTCGACGATCCACGCGTCACGTTCGGCCGCCCAGTCGAGAAGTTCGACGCGACGCTGTAGCGGCAGCGCGACGCCTGTCGGACTCTGATGCGACGGCGTGACGACAGCAAGCCGTGCGTTCGGGAAATGCGCGCATCCAAAGGCGACGTCGATGCCGTGTTGATCCACGGATACATCGCAGACCGGCAGGCCGAGCCGTTTCAGCGTTTGCGCAGTGGGCGGATAGCCCGGGTGCTCGACCCAGGCGCTTTCGCGCGCAAGGCCGAGTGCGTCGACGGTCAACGCGAGGCTTGCGGTATAGGCGGGCACGATGAAGACCTGGCCCGCATCCGCGTCGATGCCGCGCGAGCGGTGCAGATAGGCCGCCAGCGCCTCGCGCAACGGCATGTAACCGGCGGGCTTGGGTTTGGTGAGCGATCCCGCCTTGCGAACCTGCCGCGCCATCACTCCTGCCCAGAGCTTCCTCGGGAATTCGTCGAGCGCGGGCAGCCCCATCTGAAACGGTGCGGGACTGCCGCCATCCACTTCGATGATGTTGCCGGGTGCGCCCTCTGCCGGCAGCGGGGGGGCGACGACAGCCGCTTGCTTCGCGCGAGCGGGCTGCGCCGGGGCCGTGTGTTCCGAAACGAATGTCCCTGCCGGACCACGGGCAACGAGGTAGCCCTCGCCGAGCAGGCGGTCGTAGGCGACCTGCACGGTGCCGCGAGCCACGCCCAGTTCAGTCGCCAACGCCCGCAGGGACGACACCTTCTGGCCGGGGCTGAGTTGTCCCTGCTCGATCATCGCGCGAAACCGCGCATAGATCTGCTCATGGATGGGGGGAGCGCCGGGTTTCGCCCGGGCCGTTGGCTGTGTCATGGCCTGGTCTAAAGCAGGAAAAATGGCCCTGTTGGCTGGGTCATCGAACGACGACACTGAAGCCTACACCAACCCCTCCCGATCGGCATCATGACTGACACACTGACCCTCCGACATGCCGAAACAGATGCCGATGTGATGGCCTGTTTCGACGTCATGCATCAACTGCGTCCCCAATTGAATTCGGCCGAGGACTTCCTTGCTCGTGTCGCGCTGCAACGAGCCCAGGGCTATCGCCTGCTAGGCGTTTGGGAAAACGGCAAGGCCGTCGCGCTGGCCGGCTATCGGCGCATCGACAACCTGATTCACGGCCGCTTCATCTACGTCGACGATCTGATCACGGACGAGGCGGGACGCGGCCATGGTCATGGCGAACGCCTGCTTGCCGAACTGGGTACGCTGGGCCGCGCGGAAGACTGTCAGCGTCTCGTGCTCGATACGGCGCTCGCCAACGCGCTCGCGCAACGCTTCTATTTCCGCTGCGGCCTGCTTGCCCGCGGCCTTCACTTCAGCATGGAGCTGGCATGAACAGCCTCAAGGTGTTGCTGCTCGACTGCAGCCCCCGGCGCGACAACTCGACGAGCCGGCACTTCACCCGTCAATTGCTGCCTGCCATGGCCGAACGTCTGGGGCGGGACATTCAGATCACGCGGCGCGATCTTGGCACGCAACCGCTGCCGCCCATCACGGAAGCGCACGCGGAATCGCTCGTGCTGCCCGGTGACGTTGCGAAAGAGCGGTTCGGCGAGGCGCTCGCCGTATCGGACGAACTGATTCGTGAACTGGATCAGGCGGACATGCTCTGGATCTCGACGCCCGTACACAACTTCACGGTGCCTGCCGTGCTCAAGAACTGGATCGATCACGTGGTGCGTATCGACGTGACGTTTGCTGCGGGCGCGAACGGCAAGGTCGGCTTGCTGCGCGACCGCCCCACCTTCGTTGCCGTGACCGCCGGCGGCGCGATGTTCCGGGAGCCTGCCTATCAGCCGGACTTCTTTCGACCTTATCTGTCCGCCGTGCTGGGCGTGATCGGACTCAAGGACGTCACGTTCATGCATGCGGCTGGCCTCGTATCGACGGACGAGCCGCTTGCGCTCGTCGAGGCAAAGGCCGCGCAGTGGCTGCGCGACAACCCGCAGCGCCACGCGTCATCCGAATCCAACACTTCTTCTATTGCTTAACCATTACTTTCTGGAGCTCATCATGAATGCACCTCGTCTCGCGTGGACTACCCTCGCACCCGTCCAGTTCAAGTCGCTGTATGCCGTCAGCCAGTCGCTGGCCGAGTCGTCCCTTGGCAGCAAGCTGATCGAACTCGTGCAGACGCGCGTGTCGCAAATCAACGGCTGCGCCTACTGCCTCGACATGCATGCGCGCGAACTGCGCAAGGGCGGCGAATCGTGGCAGCGCCTGAACGTACTGTCGGCGTGGCGCGAGACCCACTTCTTCTCCGCCAAAGAGCAGGCCGCGCTGGCGTGGGCCGAATCCTTGACATGCCTTGCTGATGGCCATGCGGATCGTGAAGTCGAATATCAGGCATTGCGCGTGTACTTTAACGACGGGGAAATCGTCGAATTGACGTGGGCCGTCGCCGTCATCAACGCGTGGAATCGTATGGCGATTGGCATGCATCAGCCTGTCGATGCAAACCCGATCGACTAACGGCGCGAAAAGCGAGGCATAGCGATGTGACGCGGCGAGCGTGTGCCACGCATTCAAACGCAGTACACCGCCTTACAAATTGATTTTCTATTTTCCTGAAGAACGTCTATGTTTTTATGGTGCGTTTTCTTTACGCGCGCGGGGCTTACCGGCCCCCTGACGATTCTTCAGGTGCATCTGCCACCTCGAACGCCACCCGCGGTGTTTGCCGCGTCCCGTTTTCCATAAACCAGGCAGCAGGCCAGACGCGCAGCCGTGCGACGGCTCGTTCCGGCCGCGTGGGGAATCACGAGCAGTGCCTGTCGAGCACCGCTTGCCGCTGCGTCGGCTTTGACGAAGCCAACGCAACTGCAGGTTCCAAAACCTGCTGTCGTATTGAAGGAGTCAAATCATGAACACACGAATCATCCTTTCGGCAGCGTGTACTGTTGCGCTCTCTCTGACGAGCGTGGCACATGCTCAGGGCACGCCGGCCCAACAGAATGCGCAACCGGCCCCAACCACGTCCACGCCCGGCACCACCGAGTACGGCGGCGTATCCGGAACCACCATGGCGATGGGCAATGCAGCCCACCCGGCATGGACACTGCCCGCCAGTTGCGGCCATATGGCCCGGTGCAACCCGAATTCGGGCCACTGAACGAGCGGTTGCGTTTGAACGGTTGAAAGTTCTGCAACGATCGACGATGGAGGGTGACTCATGAAGATCGTTATCATTGGCGGCACGGGCCTGATCGGCACGAAGACGGCCGCTATCCTGCGTCAGGCTGATCACGATGTGGTCGCCGCTTCGCCCAGAAGCGGCGTCAACACCATCACGGGCGAAGGGCTCAAAGCGTGCCTGACGGGCGCGCAGGTGGTCATCGACCTGTCCAATTCGCCCTCGTTCGAAGACAAGGCGGTGCTGGCATTTTTCGAAACCTCCGCCCGCAACCTTCGCACGGCCGAGGCGGAGGCGGGCGTCCGGCACCATGTCGCGCTGTCCATCGTCGGAACCGATCGCACGCCCGAGAACGGCTACTTTCGCGCGAAGGTCGCGCAGGAGAAGCTGGTTGAGTCTTCCGGCATTCCCTACACGATCGTCCGCTCGACGCAGTTCTTCGAATTCCTTGGCGGCATCGCCGATTCAGGCATGCAAGACAACGCGGTCCGGCTCTCGCCTGGCATGTTCCAGCCCATCGCGGCCGATGACGTCGCCGCGATCGTCGCCGATGTCGCGCTTGCCGCGCCGCGCAACGGCATCATCGATATTGCCGGACCCGAACGCGCGCCGTTCGACGAAATCATCGCCCGCTATCTGAAAGCGGCCGGCGATCCGCGCGAAGTCGTGCGCGACCCTGAGGCCCGTTACTTCGGCGGCCTGGTCGGAGATCTTTCGCTTGTGCCGCTCGGCGAAGCGCGCCTTGGCAAGATCGGTTTCGACGAATGGTTTCGCCGCTCGCAGAGCAAGGCCTGATTGCGCATCCTTCTAACTAACAACAGGTGTGACATGAAACGCATCCTCTGTTCGCTACTCATCGCGAGCTTGCCGTTCGGCAGCGTGCTTGCGCAGGCACCAAAAGAAAAGAGCGCCAAGGTGACGCTCGTCTATCAGCACGAACTGCCGAACGTTCCGGGCAAGAGCATCAAGGGCGTGCTGGTCGAGTATGGTCCGGGGGGCTATTCGGCCGGTCATACGCACGCGAAGTCCGCGTTCATCTATGCGACCGTGCTCGAGGGTGCGATCCGCAGTCAGGTCAATGACGGACCTGTGACGGTCTACAAGGCCGGGCAGAATTTTTCTGAACTGCCCGGCGACCGCCACGGCGTCAGCGCGAATGCGAGCAAGACGAAGCCGGCGAAGCTCCTTGCCGTCTTCGTGGTGGATACGAACGAGACCGAACTGACGACGCCATTCGGGAATTGAGCTCAAGGCTCAACGGGTTCGTCTGCCGAGTTCGTCTGCACGTCGGCAGACGGCCTGCATCAGCACGGTCGCGCTGCGCGACGGTGGGGAGAACTTCGAATAGACGAACGTCGATACCATCTCCAGATCCTCGACGAGCGGACGCACGATGCAGTCGAAATCCCCCGCCGCGAACTCGTCGACGATCGCCAGTCCTAGTCCGCCGCGCACGAGTGCGAGCGCCTGATCGGCGCGCGTGACGTCGACCACCGATGTCAGTTCGACATTGGCCTGCTGGCATGCGCGCACGATGATCGTGCCGAACGGGATGTCGCGCCGGAAAAGAATCATCGGCTCTTGCTCCAGGTCCGCGAGCGCGATCCGCTCGCGCTCGGCGAGCGGATGGCCCGGCGGCAACGCGCACACCATTCGCCCGCGCATGAACGGCACGGCCTCCAGATGCTCATGCTCGATTGGCAGCGACGTGATTGCGACGTCGACGGTTTTGCTCAACACTTCGAGCGGCAAGTCGGCCATCAGCGTGGTATGCCAGTCGACGCTGAGCCCCGGCAACTGCCGCTTCAGTTCGACGATGGCGGGCGCGACCACGCCAGGCGCAAGCGACGGGCTGCACGCGACGCGCAGCAGGCTGGCCGGGCCAAGCGCGAGCGCCCGCGCGAATTCGTCGACACGCAGCGCCGATTGATAGACCTGCTCGACCTCGCGATACAGCGCCTGCGCTTCGGCCGTCGGAATCAGCCGGCCCTTTGCGCGCTCGAAGAGCCGCAGTCCGAGCGTCGTCTCCGTATGCGCGACCAGCTTGCTGACGGCGGGCTGCGAGACGTACAGCATCTTCGCGGCCGCGTTGATCGAGCCCGTCAGCATCACCGCGCGGAACACTTCCATCTGTCGCAGCTTGAAACGCATCGTTGTTCCGTATCCGTGCAGAGATTAACCAAAGGTTATAGGGTAGCCTAAACACGGCATACGACAGCGGTACGGCAACCCACTAGTATTGCCGTGCCGCGATTTGCGCTGCTGCGCGCAGCGAACACGACGGCCTGCATGGGGAACCTGAGATGAGCGTATTCGACGAAGACAAGATCGACTGCCACTGCCATATCTTCGATCCCGTTCGTTTTCCGTACCGGGACGACACCGCGTATCGGCCTGCACAGCAGGAGATCGGCACGGCCGCGCAGTTCGTTCGCGTGATGGACGCATACGGCGTGCGGCATGCGTTGCTGGTCGGCCCGACGAGCGGCTACCGGACCGACAACCGTTGCCTGGTCGATGCATTGGGGACTTACGAAGAACGCTTTCGCGGCATCGCGGTGGTCGATAACGATATCGGCCGAGGCGAGCTTGTCGCGCTGCGTCGCGCGGGCGTGGTTGGCGTCGCATTCAATCCGGCGATGGAAGGCGTCCAACTCGTACGCGATGCAGGTGCGCTGTTTGCGCTGCTGGCCGATCTCGGGATGTTTGCGCAGATCCAGGTGTGCGGCGATCAAATGGTCGAGCTGGCGCCGTGGCTCGCGCAGCAGCAAGCGCAACTTCTGATCGACCACGGCGGACGGCCCGATATCGACGCGGGCATCGCTCAGCCAGGCTTCCAGGCGCTGCTGCGGCTCGCGGATTCCGCGCGCGCGAGCGTCAAGCTGTCCGGCTGGCAAAAGTACTCGCGTAACGCGTATCCGTATGAGGACGCATGGCCTTACGCGCACGCGCTGCTTGGCGCCTTCGGCCCGCAACGCTGCATGTGGGGTTCTGACTGGCCGTTCCTGCGCGCGCCGGAGCGGCTCGACTATGGGCCGCTGCTGACGCTGTTCGAGCAGATCGTTCCCGACGCGGAAACCCGGCATCAGATTCAGTGGGAAACTCCGCGACGGCTTTTCGGTTTCGACGCTCAACGATCTTGACACCCATATCAATGATGGAGAAACAACGCTTGGAACACATCGTCAATCGACACGGCCTCGACATGCCGAAGCTCGGCCTCGGCACCTGGCCGATGCTCGGCGAAGACTGCACGCGCGCGGTCGTTCAGGCTCTGGAACTCGGCTATCGGCATATCGACACGGCAGCGGGCTATCAGAATGAGGATGCCGTCGGTGCCGCGCTCGCTGCGTCGCCGGTGCCGCGGGAGCAGATTCACGTGACCAGCAAGGTCTGGTGGGATCAGCTCGAGCCGCAGGCGCTGCGCGCGTCGTGCGAGCGCTCGTTGCGCGATTTGCGTAGCGAGTACGTGGATCTGTTTCTGATTCACTGGCCCACGCAGGACATGGACTTGCGCCGCTCGATTGATGCGCTCGTCGCGCTGAAGGAGCGCGGGCTTGCGCGGGCGATCGGTGTTGCTAACTTCCCGTTGCCGCTGTTGCGTGAGGCGGTCGAGACGATCGGTGCGCCGCTCGCGGCGATACAGGTCGAGTATCACGTGACGCTTGGTCAGTCGAAGCTGCTGGATTTCGCGCGGCTGCATGAGATGGCGCTGACGGCGTATAGCCCGCTTGTGCGTAATCGTGTGTCGGAGATTCCTGCGATTGTTGATATTGCGCGCAAGCATGGCGTGCTGCCGACGCAGGTCGCTCTGGCCTGGCTGCTTGAGCAGTCGAATGTTGCTGCTGTGCCGAAGGCGAGTGGTGCGGCGAATCAGATGTCGAACTTGGCGTCGCTTGATGTGCGACTTGACGATGAAGACCGTGCGGTTATTGCGGCGTTGCCGAAGGGTGAGCGGCTTGTGAGTCCTGTCTTTGCGCCGCAGTGGGATGAGGTGGTGTGATTCTTTGCTGCGCAAGCGGTTTGGTTTGCTTGTGTTTGCGCTGGCATCCGCGATTTGTTAGCGTGCTTCACGCGTCGCCCCTGTGCGGGGCGGCACCTACTTTTCTTTGCCGCCGCAAAGAAAAGTAGGCAAAAGAAAGCGGCTCACACCGCCAGCGCTTGTGTTTGCCTGAGGGCCCCCAAAGGGTCTTACGCTTCACACGGCAACCACGTGACCCGCGTTCGTTGCCAGCGCTCTTGCGGTGCGCCTCACCCGCTTCACACACCCGCGTTTCAGCATGCCTTGCCAGATAGTCCACCGCCGCCCAGGTGGCAAACTGTGTGTAGGCCGTAGTACCGCACACGCATCACTCCGGACCGATAGCGCACGCGTTCCACCCTGTAAGAGCGCCAAGCTATACGGCGCGACAACCTACACACAGTTTGCCACCTGGGCGGCACATACCAGTCGCTGCCGCTGGCCCGAGTACGGGTATTCGAAGCGGGTGAGGCGTTCATTCGAAGCGTTGGTAACGCACGCAAACAGAAAGGCTGCCGTGTGAAGCGTAAGACCCTGTGGGGGCCCTCAGGCAGGAACAAGGATTGGCGGTGTTAGCCGCTTTCTTTTGCCTACTTTTCTTTGCGGCGGCAAAGAAAAGTAGGTGCCGCCCCGCACAGGGGCGACGCGTGAAGCACGCTAACAAAACGCGGATGCCAGCGCAAAAGGCAAACGCACAACACAAAGGCCTGCGCAGCAAACACCGCATCCCGGATGCCAGCGCAAAGCACCAGCAAACCAAAACCAAACCGCCCGCGCCGCGCAGGCAGCACCGCTATCGCACGCGCGCAAACAACGGTGAAGCAAGACTCGCCGCCGCGAGTTCACTAGCAGCAGCAACCAGCGTCGGCCCAAGCGTCTCCATGCGCTTTTCCGTGAGCCGCACGAGCGGCCCCGCAATGCTGATCACACCAATAGCCGGATAGCCACGCCGCTGCACGGGCGCCGCCATCGCCGTCATCCCCGGCGCGAAGACTTCGTTGATCGTTGCATACCCGCGCTCCCGGGCGGCATGAACAAACTTCAGCAATGCGCCAATCGTAGTGGGCGCCTTAGGCCCATATTGCTTCGGCGAGCCGAAACCCTGCCGCGTGACGAGTTCGAGCGCGCGCTCGTCGGTCATCGTCATCATCCACGCGTGACCTGTCGCGCTGCACGACAGGATCGTATCCATGCCCATATCCGGGTCGTAGCGCAGACCCTTCAGCGCACCTTGCGATTTCGCCACCCACGTCAGCCTGTCTCCGTCGACAATGGCGAGCCGCACCAGTTCGCCCGATCCCTCCGCCAGCCGGTCCAACATGGTCTGCGCAATATCGACGATGCCTGAAGTCGCCAGATAGCTGAGTCCCAGGCCGACCATCTTCGTCGTCAGCACGTAGTCGCCGTGCTCCCGAAGCTGCCGCACATAACCGCATTGCTTCAGATCGACCAGTAGCCGGTGGCAGGCGCTGCGCGGAATCTCCAACTGGTCCGAGATCAGCGCGAGCGGTGTTCCCTCCATTTGCGTAGCCAGAAATTCAAGGACGGCCATGGTCCGTTCGGTCACGCCGGGCATCGTACGTGTCTCCTGTTTGCATGAATTTCTCGCGATGATTGCACGATGCGGGATGAAATTCCACCCTGGAATGACGTCCCAGCCGCGCTGTTAATCTGTGCAACAACTCGCGACGCCATGCGTGACTGCAACGGCGGCAACGGCGCGAGCGAAGAAAAGAGCACGCGGCATATGCCGCCGAAACGACAAAGGTTTGGAGAGGAGACACCATGAACAACCCATCGCATCTACCCGCGCAACAGGCGATGCGCACCCGTGCCGTCACGGCGGCCGCCATCGGCACCGCGCTCGAATGGTTCGACTTCACGTTGTACGGCGCACTGGCCGCGACCGTGCTGCCCAAGCTGTTCTTTCCCGCGATGGATTCGACCTCCGCGTTGCTGGCTTCGCTGGCAACGTTCGGCGTCGGCCTCGCGGCGCGGCCGCTGGGCGCCATCATCTGCGGGCATCTGGGCGACAAGCTCGGCCGCCGCAACCTGATGCTCGCGACGGTGTCGGTGATGGGCCTGTCGTCGATGCTGATGGGCCTGCTGCCAACCTACGCGAGCATCGGCGTGTGGGCGCCGTTGCTGCTCGTGTTGCTGCGCATCTTGCAGGGCTTTGCGCTGGGTGGCGAATCGACGGGCGCGCAACTGATGGCGATCGAACATGCGAGCGCCGACCGGCGCGGCAAATACTCGGGCCTGCTCGGTTTGTGCTCGCCGCTTAGCCAGATCATGGCGAACGGCGTGTTGCTCGCGCTGTCGTCGACGATGTCGACTGCAGCATTCGACAGCTACGGCTGGCGCATTCCGTTCGTGATGAGCTTCATTCTCGTGATCGTCGGCGTGTATATCCGTCTGCGGGTCAGCGAGACGCCCGCGTTCGAAGCGCTGCGCAAGACGGAAGTCGTGGAAGTGGGCAGTCCGTTGCGCGATGCGCTGCGTCTGCACTGGCGCACGGTGTTGCGCTGGATGCTGTTCTTCTGCGGCCCGGCGGCGATCTTCTATCTGATCGTGGTGTTCTCGCTCAGCTATGTGACGAAGACACTCGGCGTGCCGAAACAAACCGGCTTTCTGCTGCTGATGGGCGCGAATGTCTGCGCGATCGCCGGCGCGCTTGCGGGCGGCATGCTGAGCGATCGCATCGGACGACGCAAGGCGCTGGCGCTCGGATCATGCATGACGCTCGCCATGCTCTTCTTCTATTTCCAGATTCTCGACACGAAGAGCTTCCTGCCGATGCTGCTTGCAATGGGCTTCTTTCTCGGCTTCACGCAATTCCAGAGCGGCATTCAGCCGGTTGCTTTCGCAGAAGCCTTTCCGACCAACGTGCGCTATTCGGGCTCCGCGCTCGCGTACACGGGCGCCAATCTCGTCGCCGGCGGCCCGATGCCCGTGCTCGCCGTGTGGCTGTTCTCAGTGTGCAACGGCTCGCCGTGGGGCGTGGTGGCCGTATGCGTGGCGTTCAACGTGATCTCGCTCATCGCGATTCTGACTGCACCCGAAACGCTCGGCATCGATATGAACCGGGCCGATTCCAAAGCGGAAGTGCTGGGCGCTTCCACGCACGGCTCGATGCAATCCCATTCCCATTGAAACGCAGGCAAGCAAGATGAAACCAACGGTTTATGTGTTGAACGGTTCGAACCTCAACATGCTCGGCAAACGCGAGCCGCATCTGTACGGCACGACGACGCTCGCGCAGATCAAGGAAAGAACGGAGGCACTCGCGGAGGAACTCGGCATGCGCTGCGAGTTTCGCCAGACCAATCACGAAGGCGTGATGGTCGACTGGCTGCAGGAAGCGTTCGAAGCGGACGCGGCTGTCATCATCAATCCCGCCGGCTTTTCGTTCGCGTCGATTCCCGTGCTGGATGCCGTCAAGCTGATCCGTCAGCCGGTGATCGAAGTACACATCACGAATATTCATCAGCGTGACGAGCAATACCGGCATTCGCTGATTTCGCTGGCGGCGCGCGGCGTGATCTGCGGTCTGGGCCCGGAGGGCTATCTGCTCGCGATGCGGGCTGTCGCGAGCAGTCTTTCGCAGCAGGCTGCTACAGCGCGATGAAACAGTCAGCCTAGAAGCGGTCGATCATCCCCAACTGCACGCCTCGCACTGTCGCGCCTGGCCACGACGGTGCGAGGCCCGTGACGTTCACGCCCTTGAGCGTGAATTCGCCCTGTCCGCGATTTCTCAACCAGCCCGCGCTCGCATAGAGGAGCACGCGTTTCGACAAGTCGTATTCACAGGCGGCGCTGAACTGGTCGGCGTTATTGTCGCCGCCCGAGCGGTCGCGCAGATACGCGTAGCCGAGCGACGCGCGAAAACGTGCATTGACTGCGTAGCGCGCCGACACCGATACGCCGTCGTTGTGATAACGCGGCGTGCCGCCATCGCCGTTGAAGAACGAGACGAAACCGGTCAGTGCGCCATACGCGTACGACATGCCGCCAAGATTGGCCCGCAGCGCGCCGTCGCCATGCGTCTGTTGATGCGCATAGGAAACCCGCAACGGGCCGTTGCGCCACGCGAAGGTCTCGATATGTCCGGCGAGACCGTTGCCGTCGCCGTCGGCGGGGTCGCGCACCATCGCCATGAATGTCGTCGAGAAACCGTGGAATTCGGGTGACAGATACGTGATCGCGTTGCTCGCGTACGGCGTGATCTTCGACAGATTGTTCAGGCCCGAGGCGATCGTGCCTGCGCCGAACGCGTCGAGTTGTCCCTTGAACGGGATGTAGATCGGCGAATACTGGCGGCCGACGCGCACGGTGCCATACGGCGTCGCCGCGCCGATCCACGCCTGGCGATTGAAGATCGTATTCGCGACAGCGAGCGAGCCGTTACCTGAGCTAAATCCATTCTCCAGGTCGAACAGAATCTGGACGCCGTTGCCGATATCTTCCGCGCCGCGCAGCCCCACGCGCGAACCGCGATACGCGCCGGAATCCATGCGCGCGACGTAGCCCGCGCCCGGGTTGGTGATTTCGATGCTGGTATCGAGCGCGCCGTAGAGTGTGACGGACGCCTGCGCGTGCGCGCTTGCGACGTGCGCGGCGAACACGGCGAATGCAATGGACGTGCGTCGCATAGCAGGCGACGCAAGTAATAAACGTTTCATGAGGGAGGAGGTGAGTCTGTGCGCGACTGGCACGATGGCGACCGCCCGATGCGCACAGCGAATGCGCGCGCATCAGGCTCGCACTGCACGCGTTATTGCGGCAGCGCGTAGGCGATCACGTAGTCGCCGCGATCTGGCGACTGGCGCGCGCCGCCCGCCGAGATCACGATGTATTGCTTGCCGTTGAGCACGTAGCTCATCGGCGTGCCCTGGCTGCCCACGGGGAGCCGTGCCTTCCACACTTCCTTGCCCGTCGAGCTATCGAACGCGCGCAGGTAGTAGTCTTGCGTCGCCGCGAAGAATACGAGGCCGCCGCCCGTGCTGAGCGAACCGCCGATCGTCGGCATGCCAATCGGCGTGGGCATGTGCATCTGCACGCCCCACAGACGCGTGTCGCGCACGGTGCCGAGCGGCACTTGCCACGCGATGCTGCGCGTTTTCAGATCGATCGCCGTCAGGCTGCCGAACGGCGGTTTCTGACACGGAATGCCGAGCGGCGAGAAGAAGCGGTCTTTCGTCACCGAATACGGCGTGCCGCCGAGCGGCACCGCGCCCATGCCTGCGTTCACTGCTTCGTTGCCATTCGACGTGCCGCCCTTGCGCTCTTCCTTGACGAGATGAACCCACAGCCCGAGGCGCATGTCGTTCACGAAGATCATGCCCGCATTCGGGTCGTACGATAGCCCGCCCCAGTTCATTCCGCCGAGCGAACCGGGGAAGCTCAGCGACGTGTCCGTGTCCGGCGCGGTGAACAGGCCGTCGTAGCGCATGCCGTGGAAGATGATGCGGCACATCATCTGGTCGACGGGCGTCATGCCCCACATGTCGGCGCCCTTCAGCACATCGGCGCCGATTTGCGGCATGCCGACCGACAACGGCTGGGTCTTCGCATAAGGCTCGCCCGGAATCGTCGCGGACTTGACGGGCTGTTCGATCACCTTCGTCAGCGGCTTGCCCGTCAGACGATCGAGCACGAACAGCTGACCCATCTTCGTGCCGACGATCAGCGCCGGCACCGTCTTGCCGTCGACGGGGAAATCGACGAGCGTCGGCTGCATGGGAACGTCGTAGTCCCACAGATCGTGATGAACGGTCTGGAAGTGCCACTTCTCGGCGCCCGTCGTCGCGTCGAGCGCGAGAATCGAGGCGCCGTAGGATTCGTCGAGCTTGGTGCGCTTCACGCCCCACAGGTCGATCGCCGCGCTGCCGACGGGCATGTACACCGTGTTCGACGTGGCGTCGTACGACATCGGCGCCCATACGTTCGGCGTCGAGCGCACGAAGGTCTTGCCGGGCGCGGGCGCCTGTTTGTCCTGCGGGTTGCCCGGATCGAACGCCCACTTCATCGCGCCCGTGATCACGTCGAAGCCGCGCACCACGCCGCCGGGCATGTCGAGCGACACGTTATCCGCGACACGTCCGCCGACCACGACGGTCGTGCCTGCGACGGTTGGCGGCGACGTCAGTTCGTACAGCGGGCTCGCCGCGTGGCCGAGGCCGGCCTTGAGATCGATCACGCCGTGATTGCCGAAGTCGTCGCACAGCTTGCCCGTGTCGGCATCGAGCGCGACGAGCTGCGCGTCGATCGTGTTCATGTAGATGCGGCGACGGCAGGCGGCGTGCTCGTCCGGCAGTGCAAGGGGTGTGACAGGCGTCGAACCGGCGATGCTCGGCTGCTGCACGGGTTTCGTCGCGTCGAAATACGCGAGGCCGCGGCAGCGCACCCAGACAGTCGTCTTGGTCGGGAATTCATAGCGCCATTTCTCGCGGCCGTTCGCAGCGTCGAGCGCGATCACCGTGTTGTGCGGCGAGCACAGGAACAGCGTGTCGCCGATCTGCAGCGGCGTTTCCTGATCTTCCGCGCCGCCGCCCCCAGGGCTGACGGGCACGTCGCCCGTGTGAAAGGTCCACGCGACCTGCAGGTTCTTCACGTTGTTGCGATCGATCTGCGTGGCGCCCGCGAAGCGGTCACCGCCCGCTGAGTGGCCGTATGCGGACCAGTCGCCCGTGCCGGCATCGCCCTTCGCATTGATCGCGTTGGTCTCGGTGCCGAATGTGCCGTGCGGCACGAACATGCCGTACACGAACAGCGCATTGCACGCGAGCAGCACGAGGCCCGCCGTCCACGCGGCGCCCTTCGCCGGGCGCTTGCCCTGGAAGCAGCGCAGCGCGGGATACACGGGCGCGAGCAGCATGCCGATCATCGTGAACATGAAGATGCGGGCCTGCAGCGGCCAGAAGTCGAATCCGCTTTCCCAGATCGCCCACAGCACGGTCGCAACGATCACGAGCGCGAAGATCACACACGCGCTCGATTTGCGTCGCGCAAGCTGGATGCCCGTCGCGCAGACGGCGAGGCCCATCAGCAGGTAATACCAGGTGCCGCCGCGCGCGACGAGCAGCGCGCCGCCGATCGCGAAGTACAGGCCGAGCAGCAGGCCGAGCGCGCCGGCGAGCGTCAGACCGACGCGGGCCGTCGTCGATAGTGGCTTAGTTTGAGGTTGCTTGGACATTGCTTGTCTTCATGGGTACGCAAAAGTTGGGGCATGCGAAGCGCTACGGGGCCGGGCATTCGCGTACAGCCGGCCGCGAGGTCGACGCGCGATCGCTTCCATCGTGATGGATTGGCTCGGGCGGCCGTTCAGTCGGGGCTTGCGCGGTGACGAACGGCCAGCTCAGCGCGCTTCGGCATGCGCTTCGAACAGCGCGAAGCGCTGTTCGCACTGAGCCGTGGGCATCGCTGTATCGCGCGCCGGGCGATGGCTAGGCGCGACAAATGCGATGTGGGCAAATGCGCCCAAAAATACGGCGCTGATTTGCATAGGACTAACTAGTTCGTACATTTTAACGCAAAACGCGCGGACACCCAAACCGAGGCTGCATCACCCGCCGAACCGCCGGCCCCTTCGAGTTTCGACGCGGCGGGGAGAAGTGGGTTGTGACGATCGCTCGGGTGATGCTGTGTTGACGAGCGGCGCTTGCTGAAATTGACCGCTTCTGACTTGCGTTACGTCAGGACCATAATCTTCTGCTTTCAATAAGCCAATTTACGTAGACTTAACGTCAGGCAATCGTTTGCGGTCGATTAAAAGCGGTGAATAAGCGATACGCTTTCCTGGGCCAGCTATTTTCTGGTGAACGTAGCGGGAGTTATGGCAACGCCGAAGATTTCGCGCAAAGGTCCGTCAAATCAAGTGGTTTCGCATTACTCCGGATGGCAAACGTTTGCACATACACGTATTGCAGCGAATATCACTAAAGAATAGATCTTTTCCAATTTCAATTTGAAAATCGAATAGAGAAGGCGAGCAAATTTTCTAATAATTGTCTAAAGAAACGACTCACTGTCACGCAAAGTACACAGAGAAATATTAGCGTGCGGGGTTCCTTCATCGACTGGCTCGCCTCGCCATGCATCCCGCGTTTTCACGGTTACGCCGTCCGTCCGCACAGGGAGAACCTCACTCTGCCGGCGACCTGTGTCAGCAGGTTCCTTCCGTCGACGCAGAAGATCCGAACTCGGTGGTAATGGAGATCTTCTCTTCGCGTCACGACATGAAGAGTCTCGCCGTGATCGAAGGTAATCGTCCCATCGGGCTGATCAATCGCGATATCTTCCTGTCGCAAATGAGCAAGCCTTTCCACCGCGAGCTATACGACAAGAAGAGTTGCATCGCGTTCATGGACAAGGAACCGCTCGTCGTCGACGCCGACATGAGCATCGAAGCGCTCACCTTCAAGACAGTGGAAGTCGGTGAAAAAGCGCTGGTGGACGGTTTCATCGTGACGCGGGACGGCTACTTCGCAGGCTTGGGAAGCGGACTCCAGCTTCTGGGCGCAGTGGCCGAAATGCAGGCGGAAAGAAACCGCCAGATCATGCAGAGCATCGAATACGCGAGCGTGATTCAGCGCGCGATGCTGCGCGCGTCGAGAGACACGCTCGCCGCAAGGCTCCCCGGTGCCGCGCTCGTATGGGAACCGCGCGATGTCGTTGGCGGCGACTTCTATCATTTCGCCGCGTTCCCACACGGCTGGTTCGGTGCCACCGCCGACTGCACCGGTCACGGCGTGCCGGGCGCATTCATGACGCTGCTCGCATCGGCGTCGTTGTCGCAGGCGCTCGAACAGATCGGACCGCGCGACCCTGCTGCCTTGCTCGCGGCAGTCAACCGCAACGTGAAGAGCTTGCTGGGCCAGGTACACAGCGCAGGCGAAGTGTCGCAATCGGATGACGGCCTCGACGCCGCCTTCTTCTGGTTCGATGCACGGGAAAGCGAACTGCATTTCGCGGGCGCGAGGATCGCGCTACATATTCTCACGCCGGAAGCCGACCACTTCGAGACGATCGCGGGCGACCGGATGGGTGTGGGCTATGTCGACAGTCTTGCCGATTATGAATGGAAGTTGCGCAAGATTTCAGTGCCGCCGGGTAGCCTGCTTTTCATTTGCACGGACGGCCTTATCGACCAGATTGGCGGCCCGAAAAATATCGCCTTCGGACGCCGCCGCGCGTTGGACCTGATTCTCGCGAACCGTGCCGAAGCACCGTCGGCAATCTGCGAAAAACTGCGGCACGCGCTCGCCGACTGGCAAGGCGCGCAACCACGCCGCGATGACCTCACCCTGTTTTGTGCCCGTATTACCGACCAATAAGCATGTCTCAACTACTCGATCAAGACAGCGCCTTTTTCGATCTGGCGCAGCGGCGAAACGTCCTCTTCTATCACAAGGGCTATTTCTCTCATAACATCGTGGCCGCCATGGGCGAGGTCGTGAAGCTGCAACTGGAAATCGCGGGCGTGAGCGGGCCAACGCGCCGCAAGCTGTTCTCATCGTTCGTCGAACTGTCGCAGAACATCGTCCACTATTCGTCCGATTCCCTGCAGCCCGGCAACGACGGCGGCGGGTCCATTCGCGAAGGCGCGGTGTGCATCACCACCGACGGCGAAAGCCATCTGATGATGTGTGTCAATCCCATCGCGGCGGAAGATGTCGAGGGTTTGCGCAACAAGCTGGAACCGCTGCGCAGCATGTCGGTTGAAGAGATCAAGCAGGCCTACAAGGTCACGTTGAGAGCCGACACGCCCGAGGAAAGCAAGGGCGCGGGTCTGGGTTTCCTGACGATGGCGCGCGACGCAAGCGCGCCGCTTGAATTCGCTTTTCATCCGCGTGCCGACGAACCCGGAACCACGCTGTTTTGCCTTAAAGCCATCATCTGAGTAAAAGGCGCACGAGCTATGGACAATCTCTACATTGCCGCAACGGCGACCTCTCCGGAAGTCGACTTCCGATTCGACCAGCATTCGCTGTTGCTCAGGGGCGAGTCTTACCCCGAGAATGCAGCGGCGTTCTACGCGCCGATCATCGAACAATTGCGTCAGTACCTTGCGGAATCGGTGGGCGCGGTGATTACTGTCGACGTCGTTCTCACCTACTTCAATAGCTCCAGCACGAAGATGCTGTTCAGCGTGTTCGATGCGCTGGACGAAGCCGCGCAGTCCGGCAGCCGCGTGCTGATGAACTGGTATCGCGACGAAGAAGACGAAACGATTGCCGAATTCGGCGAAGAACTGAAGGCGGATTTCCACGCGATCGAATTCACCGATCGCCCCGTCGCTCACCAGGGACAATAAGGTGCCGCGGATTTCCTCTCTGGATGCGCCTGCAAACGATGCGCCGGATCTGTTCCAGAATGAGAACGAGGCGCTTGAGAAGGCGCGCGCGATCCATGCGACGGCTGTTGCGGATGCGGGTGATTATCGCCAGTCGCTCGGCGAGCTCATTGGGCATTTCGAGCGCCTGATGCGCGAGACGCGGCGCCTGATCGGCCGCAGCGATCGCGCCGAACGCGAGATGCAGGCACTTGCGCAGCAATTGGCGCATCGCGCGACTCACGACGCGCTGACGGGCGTCTTCAATCGCAGCGCGGTGATCGAGCGGGCATCGAAGGCCTTGCGTCATGGCAGCGCGGTCATGATCATTCTCGACATCGACGAGTTCAAGCAGGTCAACGACGATTTCGGCCATCCGGCAGGCGATGCCGTCATCATGGGTATCGTCGCTTGTCTGCGGCGAATCGTGGGCGAGCGGGGCTTTATCGGACGGGTGGGCGGCGAAGAATTCACCGTGCTGCTTCCGGGGTATGAAGTGGACGATGCGTTGCGGCAAGCCGAGAACATGCGCGAGGCGATCGGCAAACACGTCTTTGCATCGCCTGTGGACCGTCATATCACGGCCAGCTTTGGCGTCAGTGCGAACCCTGCGGGCACCAGTTTCGACACCGCGTATGGCCTTGCGGACGCTGCGCTCTATCGCGCCAAGCGCGGCGGGCGAAACCGGGTGGAATTCGCGAATCCTTAAAGCGAAGGCGAGCGCTTCTGCTACGTCAATGCAGGTTGCAGGTAGCCGGTCAGAATCAGCACAGTCTGCACGGCGCCGAACAGCACGATAACGAGTGCGCCCGTGATGGCGACAACGCGTTTTGTTGCTTCAAACCGTGAGCGAAGGCGCACACTGCGCGCCATGATGAACCGGTTCGCGCCCACTGCGCCCAGGCCGAACAGCGTGACGGTCACTGCCACGCCCGCGCCGATGGCAAACGTTGCCGCAATGCCTATCCACGGCGCGTGCGCCGCAACCGACGCGATCAGTACGAAGATCGACCCGACGCATGGCCGCACGCCCGATGCAAACCCGGTCGCGAGGATCTGCGACGTCACTGAAGAATTCGATTTCCCAAGTCGCGTTGTGCTGCTGGATTGCCGCATGTGCAATTGCAGTTTCGTGCCGAGGTAAGCGGGTTCGTGCTCCGACGTCTGCGACAGTGCCGCACTGCGCTCAGCGGGTACGAGCTTCAGCGCGCGGGGATCGACGCAGCAGTCACGGCGCGCGAGCGTGTTGTAGATCGTCCAGCCGCCTGCGACACAAAGCAGAACATAGCTGACGATATCGAGCGATGCCGCGTTCGACAGCACGCTCGAGACGCCTGCCTTCGCGAACCATAGCGCGCCGAACACGAGCACGATCGCGCTCATCGCCTGTACGGCTGCGCTCCAGCTTGCCAGCGCGACGGCCTGCGCGATGCGCGTGTCGCGCGAGCCGAGCCAGGTGCCGGCGACCAGCTTGCCGTGGCCCGGCCCGAGCGCATGCAGCACGCCGTAGGCGAACGCGAGGCCGATCAACGCGAGCCACGTCCAGGGCGTCGACGCGCGATGCAACTGTTGTGCGGCGTCGGCGATGCGCGCGTTGAGTCTGCCTTGCCAGATGATCGATGTCGCCAGCGCCGTGCGCGCGAACTCGGGTAGCACGAACGTGTGGTGGGTCTCGCTGGCAGATGGCGCGCTCGATGGGCTCGCGCTGTCCGCTGGTGACGAAGCCGATTGAACTGGTTGGCCGAACACATCGACGGCGGGTGACGCAGCGTGTGACGGCGCAGCGAGAATGAAACCCATGACTGCCACGCAAACTGCAATCAGGATATGCAGTAGCCTGCGTTCAAGGGTCAGCATGATATCGCCGTCGCTTGCGGCACGACGATGCCGTTGAAGATCGGATGCGCGCGATCCTGAAAGGGTTTCGCTGCGCAACTGGACGCGGCATGTCCCTCTATCGTCACCGCGTTTGCGCCGTCCGGTTCGTAATCGACGAAGAACGAATCGTCCCAGATGCCGAGCGAAACCTTGTGGGCATTCACGTCGACCGGTTTTTTCAGCGCCAGTGTGAAGGTATAAACGAGCTTGCCATGATCGACCGATACGCGAAAACCTGCGGGGTCCCCCAGACGCTGCGCCTCGCCGTCGACAAAAAGATGGCTGAAGTATTGAGCGCCCGCGAGCGATGAAAATGCCTGTTCGCGGAAGATCGCGGTCTGCTTCGCGTCGAGCGGCCCGTTGTCGGGCAAGGTATCGATGCCTACGAGCTGAACCGGAAAGCCTTCTGAAAAGCGCCACGTTTGCGCTATCGAGATCACAGACGTGCCTTGCATCTGCACGCGCGCCGAAAACCGTATCCATACGTGCGGATGCGCGGCAGCTACCCCGGATGCAACGAATAGGGCGACGCCGATGAGCCGCCTGGTGACAGAAAGATTCAACATCGCTTTTGATTGTTAATTCTTCGATGACACGCCGGCATGTCTCGAAGGACTATTGAGCATGCCGTTGCTTTCTTTCAGGAGTAAGGCGGTAGCGCGAGAAAGCGCGTCATTGTCGCATGAGCGGTTGCGGGAAGCTCGGCGCACCACGAAATTGGCATAGCATGCCATCATGCGTGACAATCGTCGCCATCCGTCGATGTCTGTCATGAGGAGCCGTCATGTCGATACTGATCTTGGGGTTGCTGCTATTCCTGGGCGGGCATTCCGTCCGCATCTTCGCGGAAGATTGGCGCAAGGCGCGCATCGCGCGGATGGGCGAGAAGAACTGGAAAACGGCGTATTCGGTGGTGTCGCTGATCGGCTTCGTGCTGATTATCTGGGGCTACGGCATCGCGCGGCGCGAGCCAGTCGTGCTCTGGTCGCCGCCCGCATGGGCGCCGCATCTAGCGGGCCTGTTGACGCTTGCCGCCTTCATTCTGTTTCCCGCCGCGCATGCGCCGGGCAACCACTTCAAGGCCATCTTCAGGCATCCGATGACCTTCGCTGTCGTGCTATGGGCGTTGGCGCATCTGCTGGCGAACGGGACGTTGAACGCGCTGGTGCTGTTCGGCGCGTTTCTCGTTTGGGCAGTCCTCGATTTGGCTGCTGCGCTTCGGCGGGATCGTGTGGAAGGTGTGGTGTATCCGAAGGGGACCTTGTCGCGCGATGTGATGCCCGTCGTTGCCGGTGTGATCATCTGGGTTGCGTTCGCGTTCTTTCTGCACGGCTGGCTGATTGGCGTGAAGCCTTTCGGTTAATGCGCGACGGGAAGACTTACGATCTCAGATCGGCCAACATCTGCTCGGCGAGAAAATCGCACGGCGGTCGAGCCGAACGCGCGCTACGCACAAGAACGACTTCGACCGCTGCCAGCGGCGGCAAGTCTTCTGCTTCGCCGAGTTGCGCAAGATGCGCCGGGACGCTGCATCGCGCGAGCGGCGCGACTGCGAGGCCTGCCTCGACCATGCAGATCAGCCCCAGAAGGCTAGGGCTTTCATACGACATCCGGTATTTGATGTTGGCCTGCTGCAGCGCGCCGATCGCATGCGCGCGCGCCGTGCTGCCGGGCGCAAACACGGCGATGGGCAGTGGGCGTTCTTTCCATATCTGCTGATTACCGCGCGCGGCGGCCCACACCATCGGCTCCGAACGGATCGGTTCTCCTGTGATGCCCCGCGTCTTCGTGATGCACGCGAGATCGAGCGTGTTGTCCTTGAGCAAGGGAACGAGCGCGCTGCTCGGCATGCCAATCACGCGAACCTGCACACGCGGATGCGCGACTGCGAATTTTCGCAACACGGTCGGCAGTAGCGACGACGCGTAGTCGTCGGGTACGCCGATCGTCACGCGGCCGCGTATCTCCGGACGCACCACCGACGACCACGCTTCCTCGCGCATCGCCAGCATGCGCCTGCCGTAGTCGATCAGCGTCCTGCCTTCCTCGGTCAAGGCGACGTTGCGCGTCGTGCGCACGAATAGCGGCTTGCCGAGCGCTTCTTCGATGGTCTTGATCTGCATGCTGACAGCGGAAGGCGTGCGATGCAGAGACGTCGCGGCTCGCGCGAACGAGCCGGTGTCGGCCACGGCGACGACCATTTCCAGAACGTCGAGATCGAGCTTTTTCATCAGTCAGAAAAATTGAGTAATTCGTTCAGTTTAAATCGTTTTACTTAGCTGTCGCGCGCTCCGATACTGAAATTGCGATGGGCATTACGGACGCGACGAGGTAGCGCATGAGAACGATGGTCGAATTCATTACGGTGGGCGGCATGCTGGCCGTGACGCCAGGTCCCAACATGGTCTACGTGATGATGCGTTCGGTCGCGCAGGGGACGAAAGCGGGGCTGATCTCGCTCGCGGGTGTGATGCTCGGTTATCTGACGTACATGTTCGGCGCGGCGTTCGGGATCACCACGCTGTTTCTTGCGATACCCGGCGCAGGCCGCGTTCTAGCCGTATTTGGCGCGCTCTACCTGCTTTATCTGGCCTGGCAGATGCTCAGGCCGGGTGGCCGTTCGCCGTTGCAGATCGAGGCGGCGTCGATCGAAAGGCCGCGCCGTCTGTTCGCGATGGGCGCGACGACGAGCCTGCTGAACCCGAAGCTCGCACTGATCTTCCTGTCGTTACTGCCGCAATTCATCGACTATCGCGCGGGCGGCGTGTTCAGGCAGTCGCTTACGCTGGGCTTTTCGCTGATCTTCGCGTTCGCTTCGGTCAATACGGCGGTCGCGACGTTCTCGGGCAATCTCGCCAGGTTTCTTTCGACGCGGCCGAACTGGCTCGGCGTTCAACGCTGCGTGATGGGCGCGATGCTTTTCGCGCTCGGCGCGAAGATGGCGCTGGATGCGTGGCACTGGAATCTGTCCGCGTGATGTCTCGCCGCCTCTAGCGGACCTCCGCCTCCTGCCGATGCCGGATGCGATAGCGGCCAGGACTGACCCCCATCGTGCGTTTGAACGCGATGCTGAACGCGGTATCGGACAGATAGCCGATCTTCTCGGCAATCTGCAGCAGCGGTTCTTCCGACTGTTTCAGTACACTCATTGCAATCGTCATGCGCCACTGATGCAGATACTCGAGCGGCGCGCTCCCGACGAGTTGCCGGAACCGCGACGCGAACGCGGTCCGCGACATACCCACATTTGCAGCGAGCGACTCGACGGTCCAGCGCTGTTGCGGCGAGCCGTGCATCAGCGTGAGCGCCGCGCCGACCTTGTTGTCCGATAACGCCTTGAGCCATCCGTCCGGCACGTCCCCGCGCTCGATGAACGCGCGCAGCGCCTGCACCAGAACGAGCGTGGCGAGACTCGTTCTGGCCACATCCGACCCCGGCTTCACAAAGGCTGTTTCGGCGCCGAGCAGCGCGAGCACGTGCGACAGCGCGTGGGCCGACACATCGGCTGCTTTCAGATGCACGATGGGCGGCAACTGCTGCAGCAAGAGTCCCGTCACGTCGTTGTCGAACACGAACCGGCCGCTCGCAAGCTCGACCGGGCCGGTGGCGCCCTGGCCGCGAAAGCGCACGACGCCATCCGCGCCGCGAATCGACTGGTAGGTGGCAGGGCCGTCTAGCGGCGGGCAATCGGGCACACTCGCGGAGCAAAAGGGCTGGCCGTTGGTCAGCAGATAGAAATCGCCTTGCTCGATGACGTGCAGGCTGTCGTGCCCCGTCATCCGCAGATAGAGCCGCCCGCGCAGCACCGTGCCGAACTTCAGATGCTGATACGCCGGGAAACTGAACGCCCATGCGCCGCATCCCTCGAAGCGGTCTGACACGCCGCTTCGCACTCTGAGCATCGATAGCACTTCGGACAACGCGTCCATAAATGTACGCTCGATAAGAAAAACCGGTCAGTTGATTATATGTAGAACGCTATTCCCGCGCGATGATGGTCGGGTTGCGCCGCATGGTGCGCGTTGAAACGAGGAGCGATCCGATGAAAGCGTGGCAGCTCGACCGATTGGGCGGGACCTTGAGCATGATAGACGCGCCCGTGCCCGCAGCGAGGCCCGGCGGCGTCGTGGTGCGGATGGAGGCGTCCGCGATGATGTCGTACATGCGTGACTACGTTGCGGGCAAGCTGCCCGTCTATCACGCGCCTGACCATCCGTTCATTCCGGGCGGCAATGGAGTCGGTGTCGTACACGCGGTCGGCGGCGATGTGTGGCATCTGAAGCCAGGACAGCGCGTGGTCGTTTCGTCGCATTTCGTTGCGAACGAGAATGTCGCCGATCCCGCGCAAATACTCGTCGGCATCACGGCCACGCAGGCCGACAGTTACGCGATGCAGGCGGACTGGCCCAACGGCACGCTCGCCGACTACGCGCTGCTGCCCGCAGCGACATTGACGCCCGCCGATGCCGTTGCGGACCTGCCCGCGGCGCAGCTTGCGGTGGCGATGCGTTATGTCCTGCCGTTCGGCGGCCTGTTGCGTGGCCGGCTTGCGGCGGGCGAAACGATCGTGGTGTCGGGCGCAACGGGCGCGTATGGGTCGGCGGCTGCGTTGCTGGCGTTGGCACTGGGCGCGGCGCGCGTCGTTGCCGTGGGCCGCAATGCCCGTGCGCTGGACGAACTCGTAAAGGCGGGCGGCGGCCGCGTTGTGCCCGTCGCGGCAACCGGCGATGCGGCAGCCGATACCGATGCAATCCGTTCCGCCTGCGCAGGCCGCGCCGATATCGCGTTCGATATGGTCGGGAACGCAAGCGATCCGAACCTGACACTGTCGGCGTTGCGCAGCTTGCGGCGCGGCGGAAGACTGGTGCTGATGGGCAGCATGCGCGTGGATCTGCCGTTGCCCTATACGGAGGTGATGCTGAATGACTGGGAGATACTCGGCCAGTTCATGTATCCGCGCGACGCGTGGCGACGGCTGCTGACGCTGGCGAGCGCGGGCATGCTCGACCTGCGCGCGATTCGTTCCGTCGAATTCGCCATGAACGAAGTCCCTTCAGCAATCGAGCGTGCCGCTAGCGCGTCGGGCCTCGAATGCATCGTCGTCGATCATCAGAGGTGAGCGATGCCAGTTCTGAAGACGATGCATAGGCTTTACGTTGCGCGCGAACTGCTCGAATTCAGCGTCGCATTTTACGAGGCGATCCAGGACTTGCGCTGTGAACGTCGGCTGAGCTTCGAACCGATGGGAATCGAGGTCGCTGTGGTCGGTTCGTTCATTCTGCTTGCGGGAAGCGATGAAGCGTTGGCGCCCGTGCGGCACATTCAGGCAGCGTTGGTCGTAGATGCGCTCGATGCGTATGCGCAGCGTCTGCGCGAGTTGGGCGCGACGTTCCTCGGCGAGACGCACGAAAACGCCGCAGGCAGACACATGACGGTGCGGCATCCCGACGGGTTAGTCGTCGAATACTTCGAGCCGGTGAAAAGCGCGGCAGCGTGAAGCGTTGCGATCCCACTTGGAAAATAAAGCCTAGGTAGTCTATTATAGACGTAATTGTCCATATGAGACTTCTTTGTCTCCTACGATGAACGTGGACGTTTTCGACCAACCTTTGCAAGGGGTGACATCGACGTGACGGTACGCAAAGAGACGACAGGACTGCCTCAGGTGGCGCCCGGCGCGGCGCATCAGTTGATCCGGTACACGTTCGACGGGTCAGGCGAGACACCACGCAGCGCCTATATTCAGGCAGGCCTGCATGCCGATGAGCATCCTGGCCTGCTCGTCGTCCATCATCTGCTGCGCATGCTGACGGCGCTCGATAAAGACGGGCGCGTCAAAGGGCGCGTGGTCGTGTTGCCGTTTGCGAATCCGATCGGGATGAGCCAGCGGATTTTCGGCATGCCGACAGGGCGCTTCAATCTCGAGAACGGCGAAAACTTCAACCGTCACTTCCCGTCGATTGCGGACGCGGTCGAACAGGCGCTAGGCGAGACGCGCTACGAGCGCAACGACGTCGCGCAATTCAAGACGCTGTTCGAGAGGCTACTCGCTGCGCACGAGCCGCGCGATCCCGTCAGGGCAATGAAATCGCATCTGCTGCGCGAAGCGTTGCGGCACGACATCCTGCTCGATCTGCATTGCGATACGAGCGGCATCCTGCATCTGTACAGCACGCGCGCTCAACAGCCGCGCGCGCTGCGGCTCGCAAAAGCGCTGCGCATCGAGGCTGTGTTTCTCGAAGATCGCGCGGGCGGTGGACCGTTCGATGAGGCATTCATGGAGCCTTGGAACGTGCTGTCGTCGGCGGGTCTCGTCGATGCGGAACACAGTGGTTTTGGCGCGTCCATCGAGTTGCGGGGCCAGGCCGATGTCAGCGACGAGCTTGCCATCGCGGATGCGCACGGCATCCTGCGCTTTCTCGCAGCAGAGTCGATCATCGATTACGACGAACGCGATACGGATGGTGAGATCGAGCCGCGCATCTATCCTCTGGAAGGCGTCTCGCATGTGAGCGCGCCGTCCACGGGCATTGTCGTGTATCGGAAGCAGCCGGGCGATGCCGTTGCGCGCGGCGATGTGATCGCGGAGATCGTGCGTATCGATGCACCGCTGGATACGCCACGCGACGTCGTGCTCAGCGATGTAGACGGCATCTTCGTCGTTGCACAGCATTTCAAGCTCGTGAAAGCGGGGCAGCGTATTGCGCTGCTCGCCGGCATCACGCCGCTGCCGGGGCGCACGGCCGGCAATCTGTTGAATGATTTCTAAAGGCTCTGACGATGGAAGATCTCTACGAACGTATTCTCGACGCGCATCAAGCGCTCAGACCGCAAGTGCGCGTGACGCCGCTGGAGCACAGCGCGCTGCTGTCGGAGCAGACGGGTTGCGACGTTTATCTGAAGTGCGAGCATTTGCAGCACACGGGGTCGTTCAAGTTTCGCGGCGCGTCGAACAAGCTGCGGCTGCTCGATGCCGACGTTCGACGTCGCGGTGTCGCGACGGTATCGACGGGCAATCACGGTCAGGGCGTCGCGCTCGCGGGCAAACTCGCGGGCGTGCCCGTGACCGTCTATGCATCGGTGTCCGCTTCGCCCGTCAAGCTGAACGCGATACGCGCGCTCGGTGCATCTGTCGTGACCATCGACGCATCCACGCTTGAAGTGGAACTCGAAGCGGCGCGGCGCGCAAAAGAGGCAGGCTTGCCGTTCGTCTCGCCGTACAACGACATCGACGTGATTGCCGGGCAAGGCACCATCGGCGTCGAACTGAGCGAGCAACTGCCGGGTCTTGCCGCGGTGTTTGCATCGGTGGGCGGCGGTGGGCTGATTTCCGGCATCGGCTCGGCGATCAAGGCGGCTAGTGCGAGCACGGCGGTGGTGGGATGCTGGCCAGCGAATGCGACGACGCTCTATCGCTGCATTCAGGCCGGCAAGGTGATCGACGTCGAGGAGACGGACACGATTTCGGACGGCACGGCAGGCGGTGTTGAGCCGGATACGATCACCTTGCCGATCGCGCAACGGGTAATCGACCGATGCGTGCTGGTCAGCGAAGAGGAAATCAAGGCGGCGATGAAACGGCTCGCTCAAACGGACCGCTGGATGGTCGAAGGCGCGGCAGGCGTCGCGCTGGCGAGTTTCCTGCAAGTCGCGCCTTCGTATCGTGGCCGTGCGGTTGCCGTGGTGCTGTGCGGCCGCAACATCATGCTCGACAAGTTTGTGGCAGCCGTTCAGTGAAGTGCTCTGTTGTACTCTTCACTGGGGCAGCCCGTGTCACGAAGCGACCTTCTGCGCGGCGACCTTCTCCGCAGCGATCATCATGGATTCGAGTTGCGTGAACTCGGCGCTGCTCACGGTTCCATCGCCATTGCTGTCCATCAGTTTCAGCAGCGATTGCGCAGTTGAGTCGCCGGGTGTACTCGTCGTGTCGCGCACGGCGCTCAACCACTCCGCGTTCGATACCGAGCCGTCGTGATCTTCATCAAGCGCGGTGAAGAGATTGTCCGCATCGCTTTTGTTGTCACCGAATTGGGCGAGCACTGTCTCGAAGTCCGACTGCGAAATATTTCCATTGGCGATTCCGTCCCTTCCTTCTATCGTGGATTGGGCAAACGGCAGGCGGCTTTTGAGTGCCGCGTTGAGCTGCTGAATATAGTCGGCGTCCGACTCGCCGGGCGAGCGCGACGTGTTCAATCCCACGAGACTGACTGTTGAAACAGTCACGCCGTTGGCCCTTAGCTCAGCGAGGGCCTGCGCATCCGGGCTGAACGTCACCTGTGTGGAAGATCCTGTCCCGGACGTTTGGGGGGACGCAGATGATGCCGATGACGTTGCAGATGTTCCGTCATTTGAAGACGCCGATGGCGTTTTGGATTGTGGCTGAGTGAGCGCTCTCTGACTGCTTATGCCGGAAACTGACATGTACGACTCCATGATGATCCGGATGCACTGCATCCGGGATTAAAGAAGTTTTACCGCAGCGGTTTGCCATCGCCGCGTCCCAATCTTCAGGTTTTGGGCGAGCCCGCATATCGATCCAATAACAATGGCTACTTCATAGCCTGTCAACCTGGCTTGGAGTCCGGAATATTTCAGAAATGGTGGTCGGCCATTCTTCAGAATAGAGGCAGGAAACTACCCCAATCTTCGCCAGGACCTAAGCTATGTCCGTCAAAGGCTTGCGCGATCAGGTCGTTTCTTCTCTGGGTTTAAACGAAGTTTTTATTAACGCGCGGGCAACTATCGGTGTTCGCAGTTGAGTTTTCGAAGAAGGGCGCCGACTACTGGGAGCGAGAACATCGCACATCAAGGTTCAGTGAAAGATCAGCGGCGGGCCTGACGGGTCTCAACGCGCGCCTCCTGTCGCGGTTCGCTGGAAGGGTTTTCGCTCGCGACTTCCCGATTCGAGAGTGGATCGGGTTGGGTGTAAAGGATTAGAAACGCTCCCAGCAATCCCATCCGCACGAGAGCCGGAAGAAACGCGGCGAGTGCCGCAAAGGCAAACAGTGCCAGCATGATCCAGGCTCTGATCCATTGCATCCGGCGTCGGCCAAGCGTCGATGCATCGCTGGAGGGACGCTGCCGAAAACTTTCATACATCAGAACCATGTATGTCATCTCGACAAGCAGGAAGACTGTTGCATATGCCGTCAACGGCACACTTGCAACCCTGCTCGATGCTAGCCACGCCGTCGTGAAGGGGATAAAAGAGATCCAGAAAAGATTGGCGAAGTTGGACCACGCCAGCAAACCTGTGAGAGAGGTCGCATGTTTGAACACGTGATGGTGGTTCAACCACACGACGGCAATGAACGCATAACTCACCACGTAGCTGATCAGGTCCGGCCAGAGTTCGAGCAAGGCGCGTCCATCGTTCCGTGTGGGGATTTTCAGCGCCAGTACCATGATTGTGATGATGACGGCAAAGATGCCGTCGGAGAGGGCGCTGAAACGGCCGAGGTTGTCATCCGAATCGTTCATGGGGCCCCCTTCCAGGCGATCGAGCTTTGCCGCTGTGTCGAAGGCCGGGCATTTTGCCTGGCGTCCGTTCGGGAGTTTTCGATTATGCGCCTCGGTGCGTTTGGTGCGCAGACAAGGGGATCCATTCATCACAGCTCTGCCCGTATCCGCGAAGGCTCGACTTCAAGGGCCACTGATGGTGCGCAATCGAAGAGAGTGCGCACGCGCCGAGCGCCCTCAAAGAAAAAGCCCTCGTCTCCACGAGGGCCTTGGGAATCAGGCGGCAGGGCCGACTCAACGACGAGCGACCGGCTGAGACTAACGGCCTTTGTGCAAAGCCGACTTGATAGCTTGCTGGGCGCTATACGCCGTCGAAAACGCCATGGCCTTGGCTCGATCCCGCACCGCGCTTCGTCCAGGCGGAGAAGGATTGATTCCAAGCTTCCTGAGGTAATAGTTGGCGCGATAGACATCCTTTCGGATAGAGTCAATAAACTGGAAATTTACGCTTAAAGTCACCGAGATATTGTCATCGTTCTTCAACCAGTGGGGGCAGTTGACAGGAACGTGAACGCCATTTCCCGGGGCCAATCTGTACAAGCGCGATCGGTCCTGCAGTTCGGGTCTATAGTTTGGCGCGTTGTTGTCGATCGTCCAGAACTGCTCGATTTCCTCCTCCGGAAGAACCTGCCGATCTTCCCGATCAAAGACGTACAAATCCTTTTCCCCGTGGATTTGAAGAATGAAATTGCATTCACGATCGATGTGATATGCCGTCACCCGCTTCGGCGACGTTATGAAAATGATGATCTCCTCATTTCTGATCTTGGATTCGATGCCGCCGCCAATCATATTCTTGACCTCTGCGATCGCATGCCGGTATAGCTCGGTGTAGGCCGGATCTTTCTGCGCGTCTCTCAGGATGAACCAGGCATTTGAATCTTCCAGTTGCCCTAATGCATCCAGCGGTGAGAATGCATGATTCGTATCTTTCCATTTTTGACCAGGCGCGACGTCACCCATGTCGTAGTAGAGATCAGATGGGCGCGTTCTCAGGGTTCGCTCCGTCAACTCCATCAATTGAGGGAGTTGAAAGCGCGGATGAGATGCAAGGTGGTGGCAGACATCGAAGCTCTTCCGCTCGAAACGCTCTCTAAACACTGAGGGATCTGCGTCGATCCACTTGTCCGGCAATGTCGCTTCAGGGACCGAGAAATCCGTGGACATGTCCATGCAATTACTCCTTGTAATCTGATCGTAATGAAAGCGAAATCCGTTAGCGTCAAAGCCGAACGTCACCCAATGGCGTGGAATCTAAACCCCGACTTTCAGGGGTTCGGTGCGTTAGCGCACCTTCTGCTTAGTGCCGTCCATCGCATCGGACGCCTTGGAGCGGATCAGCTTCATCTGCGAGGCATCTCGTGGCATCCACGATTGGTTTGCAGCACTTCGCCCACCTTGACGAACAGGGCGTCGCGACGATTGTGCATCTGCAGCAGGCGACGGGACTCCCTCGAGTGGCGCTTACCGTGGCGCGTAGCGTGACTGAAGCTCGTGAAGTGGGGTACCTGTCCAAAGACGATTACGCGGTGTAAGTAAGTCGTAATGTCAGGGTGGACTTTTGCATGAATGAGAAAGACATTCCATACATTCCACTCTAATTAAAAATGTCCTTCAGGAAGACACTCCTCTCCACGCAATTCGTTTTCACTTTCACTACGAATGTAGGAGCAGGAACATGAGCAACGTCACGAAGCAACAGTTCAAACGCGTCTGGTTCATCACAGGCGCTTCGCGCGGTCTGGGTGCGCTGATGGCCAAAGCAGCCATCGCCGATGGCAACGCCGTGGTCGCCACGGGCCGCAACGCAGCTGCGATTGTTGAGCGGCTCGGAGAGTCATCGGCGGTGCTGCCCGTCGCGCTCGATGTGACCGACGAGGCACAAGCCAAGGCGGCCGTCAAAGCCGCTGTCGAGAAGTTTGGCCGCATCGATGTACTGATCAACAACGCAGGCTTTGGGCTGCTTGCCGCCGTCGAAGAATCGAGCGATGCAGACGTACGCCGGATCTACGATACCAACGTCTTTGGTCTGCTGAACGTGACGCGCGCCGTGCTGCCGGTGATGCGCAAACAGTGCTCGGGTCACGTGATCAACATCTCGTCGATTGTGGGTTATCAAGCGGCGGCAGGCGTTGGCGTGTACAGCTCGACGAAGTTCGCCGTCGAGGGCATCACGGAAGCACTGCACGCTGAGTTGAAGCCGCTTGGCATTCACGCGACGCTCATCGAGCCCGGCTTCTTCCGCACGGACTTTCTGGATACATCGTCGTTGCTCGTCGGCAAAGACATCATCGACGACTACGAACAGACGTCGGGCGCGCTGCGCCGCCTCGCCGTCGACATCAATCACAACCAGCCTGGCGATCCGCAGAAGCTGGCAACAGCGGTCGTCATGCTGGTCGATGCGCAAACGCCTCCGTTGCGTCTGCCACTCGGGACCGACACGCTAAAGGCGATCGCAGAAAAGATTGCCTATGTGACGGCGGAAACACAGACGTGGGAGGCGTTGTCGCAATCCACAGATTTTCCGGTTTGAAGACGATAACCTGCTGAACGGCCCGAGTCTTCGTGCGCTTGCCGAATCGACTCGGGCGAAATACCGTTCTGGTCTACTAACGCATTCGTGCGACGGTTGCATTAGAGGACGCGATAGCCATCGCCCCACGAGACACTAAAACGGGCGCCCGAGCGCGATCTGGTATTCACCGCCCCGTCGTGTCGCAGAACGCTTCATCGCAGTGGAAGCCAAAGCGGACCTTCCCACGCTTTAAGTTCATCGAGAAACGCTTTTAGCTTCGACGGCATGAAGCGGCGTGTCGGATAGACGGCATGCACGAATATTTCCGGTGACGACCATTCCGGCAAGATACGAACAAGTTCTCCGCTGGCGATATGTGCATCACAATAGCTGGACGGAAGCAATGCGATCCCGTGCCCGCGGAGCGCAAAAGCGCTGACGATATGAAAATCGCGCGCGGCTACGGGACCCGTCACGTGAACCTTGACCGACTTCCGGCCACTGACCAGATGCCATTCCGTCTCATTGTTTCGAGCATTGATCAGCACGCACGGAAGTTGGCTGATCTCTTCGGGCCGCGAGGGGAGATCGTGATTGCGAGCGTATTCGGGCGAGGCGACGAGGTGCCGGACACTTCTTCCCACGCGTTGCGCAACAAGACTCGAGTCCTGCAGATCACCGAAGCGGATCGCGACGTCGACGTTTTCGGCGATCAGGTCCAGGAAAAGGTTGGTGAAGTGAAGATCCACCTGGATGCCCGGATATTTCTTTAGAAACGACGAGACGAACGCGTAAAACGACTCCTGTTCCAGCATGACGGGACCGGAGATACGCAGCAGACCTTCGGGTTTCTTTTGCGTCTGCGTGATCACGCGTTCCGCGTCATACAGATGGCTCAGCGGCTCACTGCATTGATCGAAATAGGCCCGTCCCTGTGTGGTCAGGCTGAGCTTGCGGGTCGTGCGCTGGAGCAGCGTCACGCCAAGGCGTTCCTCGAGCGCTGTCACCTTGCGACTGACGGTGGAGACGGGCATGCCCAGTGCCCGTGCGGCGCGGCTAAAGCTCTCGAATTGCGCCACCCGCACAAACACGGCGATGTCATTCAAGTCGGCCAGTTCGGGCATGTGAGACCTTTGCACAGGTGGAAAAGAGATTACATATATTCCAGTCTAATCAAAAATTCCAGCAAGGACGACACTTCTCTCCACGCACTTCAACCTTCTCGGAGAGATAGCATGTCAAGCAAAGTCGTCGTCATTACCGGTGCTTCCAGCGGCATCGGAGAAGCCACTGCAAAGCGCCTTGCCTCGAACGGCGCCACCGTCGCGCTGGCCGCTCGCCGGCTCCACAACCTCAACCGCATTGCCGCTGAAATCGAGGCGAAAGGCGGCAAGGCATCAGTTCACCAGATCGACGTCACGGATCAGGCACAGGTCGATCGCCTGATCAGCGACGTCGTCTCGCAACACGGCCGCCTCGATGTGATGGTCAACAACGCCGGCCTGATGGCCATCGCGCCCCTGTCGATGCGCAAGACCGACGAATGGGACCGCATGATCGACATCAATATCAAAGGCCTTCTTTATGGCGTCGCAGCGGCGTTGCCGGTCTTTGAAAGGCAGCAGTCCGGTCACTTCGTCAACATCGCGTCGGTCGTGGGTCTGAAAGTCTTCAGCCCGGGCGGCACGGTGTATTCGGGTACGAAGTTCGCGGTTCGGGCTATTTCTGAAGGTCTGCGTCAAGAGGTTGGAGGCAACATCCGCACCACGGTGATCTCGCCGGGTGCGATCGACACCGAACTCAAGTTCGGTTCGGGCCATGACGACAGCCGCGACTTCGTCGTCGATTTCTACAAGATGGCCATTCCCGCCGATGCCATCGCGCAGGCCATTGCTTATGCGATCGACCAGCCCCGTTCGGTTGACGTCAACGAGATCGTGATCCGTCCCACCGTGCAGGATTTTTAAAGATCACGGCGGGCAGGAAAGCACTTAAACCCGCGACTGCAGTAACGACCCCGAAGCGCACGCAAGCGCGCCTTCGGGGCGCGTGGACTCGACGTCGCCTTTTGAATCCCAGTTCCAGAACAACTTTTCTCAGGGAGTGGTCATGCAAGCTTTGATCGCCGACATCCAGGGTCTGACTGCCATCATCATCGGCCTCGGTGCTATCGGCGCCTGTATCGGTATTGGACTGATTGGAGCAAGGTCTGCTTAGGCCACACGCGTGTCGCGATCGGTAAGCCAGTTTTCCGTCAGCCGAAGGGCCGGTACAAATTCAACGACGACGCGTTGCAGCGTTGGACATAGAACATACCCGCTCTTGCTTACATAGGACGCGCGACCTATCTTCGATTACTAAATGAAATGATCGTGGGGTGGTGCGGGAGAGCTTTGGTTTGCAAGATGCGGAATTCACTCACACGAGCAGCGTGCTCGATATGTAATGGAGGAGTTATGTTGGACTCGGCTTCCCTCAAGCGCGTCTTCCCACGCTGCACGTCTCCTGACGCATGGACAAACAGCCTGAATGCGGCTCTGTCGAAGTTTGGAATCAATACGCCAGATCGCATCGCAAGCTTTCTCGCGCAGACTGGCTACGAGTCAGGTCAATTCAACAACCTTGAAGAGAATCTCAATTACAGTGTCGCAGCCCTGATGCGCGCGTGGCCGAAACGATTTCCGAATGAAGCGGCGGCATCGCCATATATCAACAATCCGAGAAAACTCGCGGATTTCGTTTACGCCAACCGGATGGGCAACGGCGACGAGCAGAGCGATGATGGCTACGTCTTTCGAGGACGAGGCATTATCCAGCTTACGGGGCGCAGTAATTATGCAGCGGCTGCAAAAGCAATCGATGCCAAGCTTCTCGAACAACCGGATCTGCTCGTGCAGCCCGAGTATGCCTGTTCGAGCGCCGCGTGGTATTGGCAAAGTCGAGGGCTCAATGAACTGGCGGACGATCGCACGGACGACAGCGACCTTGAGGACTTTACGGAAATCACCCGTCGCATCAACGGGGGCACCATCGGCATCAAAGACAGGTTCGCGTTGTATAAGCAGGTTCTCGCTGTGATCCATTGAAATTCTGCACACGCGCAGCGCAGGCATTGTGACGATGCCGGGAGAGGGCGAGGTTCAGTCCTACTGCCGTCGTGAGGTGTCGATGCTGACGAACGTGTACGCCGGCAACCGTTTTGGAGGGGTCAGAATGTGCGCTAAGCAGCTGGAAAATCAGAATGGCAGGCACGAGGACAAGGAGAACCCAAGGCGCGATCGCTTCTATGACGTTTTCCTATCCTACCGTTTCCGAGACTGCCAGAAGGTGAATGGGCTCGAACAGAAAATCAAGGCACTCGGCTTCGCGTCGTTTCGTGATACCAACATTCTGGAACTGGAAGACAGGGCTAACGTCACTCAGGAAAAAGTCGAGATCATACGAAGAAATCTTTCCCGAGCCACTTGCATGATCTTCGCTTACTCGCGGACCTCCGCGGACGAAGACAGCTCACTAGGTGTATGGATGCCGTGGGAGCTCGGGTTCTTCGATGGCAGCATTTCGTCACGAATCGGCGTCTATCTTCTCGATGGAAAGCCTGAACCTTTCGAGGCACGCACATTCTTTCGGAACAGCGAATATCTGCAATTGTATCCGGTGCTAACCGACGAGAATTTGCCCGCATTCCTGGCGCGCAACGCGGTACGGGAACGTCGCATCGACAATGTCGAAAGTGGCTTTCTTTGGCTGCAACATCTCTTTGAAGAGAGTTTGACGAATCCGACCAACGTCGCGTTGGGCGTCAGCGAGTGGTATGCCGATCATGCATCGACATTCTGGCGTCAGAATGGCAATGAAGCACTGGCAGCATACTTTGCGGATTTCAAATTGAAGCTCGACGATCTTCGGGTTACATGGACGCCGCAGCTTCGATTGAGAATGCTCGATGCGTTGTTTTGGGGAGTGCCCGATGTGAACGGCATCGCGACAAGAGGGACAGCGGGAGGGCCGGACGGGGCGAACGTCCGGAATGTACAAAAGGCAGATCCAATGCTCGTCGATTGGTTCAGCATATGGCAGTCCGCCATGAACCCGTTTCAAATGGGCGCGAACGCGTCAAATAGCGGCCGAACTTCGGTGACGACTGTTATCTAATCACGGATGACACGGATAGCGTGGCGCTACTTTCGGCCTGTCACCGCCTGTGTTCGATACCACACACTCGCCTTTCACGTTTGTTATCCCTGTCGGCTACTCTAGGTCGAAGAAGACGGATCATTATCGTTGCCGATGCGTCGTCTTATCGCAGAGAAGACGGACGGCATGAACCGCG
The DNA here is from genome assembly GCF_900100565.1 of Paraburkholderia steynii. Taxonomy (NCBI): domain Bacteria; kingdom Pseudomonadati; phylum Pseudomonadota; class Betaproteobacteria; order Burkholderiales; family Burkholderiaceae; genus Paraburkholderia; species Paraburkholderia steynii. The sequence continues at coordinate 239,291 of NZ_FNDI01000014.1, forward strand.
ACCTGCGTGGAACATAACGCGCCCCGACCCTCGAGAAAGACCGACCTGTTGTCGCGCCCACGACGAGTTCTGGAGACCGTCATGATCGCATCGTGCAACAAGCAAGTCGCAAGCGCGCCTTGGAGGCTCATGCGCGGTCGTCTCCTTGCGGATGGCGTGCTGATAGATGAACTTCAGCATGCGGAACCTCGGAAGCGTCTCTGGAACAGTGACCCTGGCATGGCGGGGCTCGTGCGCCGCCGCGAAACCGGAAGCGTTGCTGTTCGATGAAGGACTGGCGAGCTGATCCGATCCATGGCGCCGGTCTACAGTTCGCGTTATTCACGCCTCGTACCAGGAGGAGCAACGATGCGCAGCCTGAATGAGTCCGCCGCGGCCGTCGCGAGCGGCACCTCGCCGCAGCAAGCCCACGACGCGCAGGCGGGCGGCGGCGCATTGCGCGTGAGCGTGGTGAACGGCAATCTGCTTTTCATCGAGCAGCCGCTTCTGCTCGGTCACTACTCCGACGCGGCGCTGACGGGCGTCGAGGGCGTCGTCGATGAGCTGATGAGCGGCATCTTGAGCACATCGTTACGGCTCGGGCGCTATCCGCAGACGATCGGCGCGCAGCAAGTCTTCGTGAACGCGGGGCGGCGAGTGAAGCTGCCGTGCGAACTGCCGCGTCCGGCGGGCGCGATCGTCGTCGGTTTGGGCTCGGAGGGTCAACTGAACGCCGGTGACCTCGTCATGACCGTGCGCCTCGGTGTGATCGCGTGGGCGCAACGGCTTTCCGAGGCCGAACCGGACCGGATCGAGCCGTTCGAACTCGCCGCGACGCTGGTGGGCAGCGGCGGCACCGGCATCGCGCCGGGACAGGCGGCGCGGCTTGTCGTCGAGGGCGTCTATGAAGCCAATCAGATGCTCGCTCGCGTGACATGGCCTGGCGTGTCGCATCTACGTCTGATCGAGCTGTTCATGGATCGCTCGACAGAAGCCTGGCGCGCACTGCGCCTGCTGGAGCAGGCCACGCCAGGACGCATCCGGCTCGAAGACGAGGTGCTGCGCGACACGGGCGGTCTGTCCCGGCCGCTCGACAATACCTATCGCGGCACGGACTACGACCTCTTCAGCGCGGTCACGCAGGAAGACCGGTCAGGCGAGCAGTCGATCGTCTATACGCTCGACACGCGTCGCGCCCGCACTGAAGTCCGCGCGACGGCGACGCAGGGGCGGTTGATCCGGCAACTCGTGAAGTCTGCATCGAACGCGGACAACAGCGACCCGGGCATCGGCCGCATATTGTTTCAGTTGCTGATTCCGCGCGAGATGCATCCGTTTCTGGCGGGTGGATCGGACATGCAGATCGAAGTCGACGACGGCACAGCGGGTATTCCGTGGGAGTTGCTCGACAATACCGGCGGCGCATCCGGCAAACGCGATATCGACGCAGTCAAGCCGTGGGCGATCCGCGCGAAGCTGCTGCGCAAGCTGCGCACGAGGGATTTTCGCGGTCGTGTCGACGACGCCGACCGCGATGCCCAGATGCTCGTCATCGGCGAGCCGTATATCGACGACCCGCGCTACCGGCGCCTTCCCGGCGCGCGCGCGGAAGCCGAGGCGGTCGCGCGGATGCTCGCGCAGCGGCTCACGCCGGCGCAAGTCCGCGCGCTGGTGGCGCGTTCCGACGACGACGTTGGCGCCGACGCGCGCACCATAGTGAGCGCGCTGCTCGAGCGCGAATGGCGCGTGCTGCATGTCAGCGGTCATGGCGAGCCACCCGCCAACGAAGCGCCGGCCGCTTCGAACGGCGACCGCTTGCGTGGCATCGTCCTGTCCGACGGCATCTATCTGGGCGCACGGGAGATCGCCGCATTGCGTCGCGTTCCGGAGCTCGTGTTCGTCAACTGCTGCCACCTCGCCGAGCGCAACGAAGACCAGCTGATGAAGGATCCCACGCTGCAATACGATCGCCCGCGCTTTGCCGCGACTGTCGCCGAGGAGCTGATCAAGATCGGCGTGAAGTGTGTGATCGCGGCGGGCTGGGCCGTCGAAGACGAGCAGGCGAATCTCTTCGCGACGACGTTCTACGAGCGGCTCATTGCAGGCGACCGGTTTCTCGATGCGGTCGCCGCCGCGCGTCTTGCGGCCTGGCTCCAGGGCGGCAACACCTGGGCCGCATATCAGTGCTATGGCGATCCGAACTGGGAGCTGAGGTGCTCCGGCGAGACGCAGAGCGGACGCGGCCGTCCACCCGAAGAGCGCTATGCGAGCGTGGGCTCCGATGTGTCCTTGCTGCTCGCGCTGGAGGAGTTCACTACCAACGCGCGCTACGACGCCACGTTTCCGAAAGCACCGCTCGAATACCTGGAGCGTACATTTGGCCCACGTTGGGGACAGCGCGGCAAGATCGCAGAAGCCTTCGGCCGGGCGTGGAGCGCGGTCGGCATGTGCGAGCCGGCGATAAAGTGGTTTGAGAAAGCGCTCGCCGCCAATGACGGCGCCGCGAGCCTGGGTGCCTCCGACGCCCTCGCCAATCTGCGCGCGCGCAATGCCTGGAGCGTGCTGAAGGCAAAGTGTACGCGTGCGAACGCGGTCTTGCAGGCACCGCCCGATGCGATCGATGCCGCGCGCACGGAGATCGACGCGAGCATCGGGCGGCTGCAGGCGTTGCTGGCGGTCCAGGTCACGGCCGAACGTCTGAGCCTGTGCGCATCGGCGTACAAGCGGCTGGCCTTCGTTGAACATCTGGCGGGCGGAAACGAGGCGGAATCGAAGGCGCTCGCCGAGATGACGGGCATGTACACGCAAGCCGAGCAGCTTGCCCAGCGCGACAACGATCCCACAATGTTCTACCCACTGCTTAACCGACTCGTCAGCGAACTCGTTATGAATCTGAGGACTAACGCGCCGGGATACCTGCAAGCCGATGTCGACCGGCTGCGCGAATCGATCGAAATAAATTGCAAACAGAAACCGGATTTCTGGAGCATCGTTGCGCGCGCAGAAACGCAGTTCTACGACAGCGTGAAGGCCGGCCGGCTCGCGTGCAATGTCGACTCTCTCATCGATGCGCTGCGCGATCTAAAGTTGCGCATCAGCGCCACGCAGAACTGGGGCTCGGTGCTGGATCAGTGCGAATTCGTGCTGGCTGCGTATGCGAGCCGCGATATCAGCGAGGCGGAGCAGCAGGCGAGCTCGAAGCTGCTGCAGACGCTCAGCGAGTGGGCGGAGCAGGCCTGAAGCGATGCACGGCACGTCATGTGGGATGCGCATGACGTGCCGCGTGCCGGGGTATCAGAGATCGATTTCGCTCAGATAGTTGGCGGTGAACGCGGTGACCTTGTCGCGCAGCATGTCTTGCACCGAATCAAGCACCGAGGTGTCGATTTCGGCGGTCGTCGCGACTTTCCTGAGATTCGCATCGTTCTTGCTCACCTTGAAGAACAGCACTTGCGTGATGTCCATCGAAGTGTTCAACGAGAAGGCCATCATCGAGACGGTGAGCTTGTCGTCGGCGCCCTGGTCGGTCATGGCGAGCTGGAAACTGGTGGTGTTGACGCGCTTGGTCTCGCGGTTGAAGAGCGTGATCCAGGGCGTGTTGGTGTTCATCGACCCGAGCGCATCCAGCGCTGCCTTGATGAGGGGCGCGGCAGCAATCGCGCCAGGACCGAGCAGCGCCAGAGCGACGGCCTCGATCGCTTTGTGTACATCCAGACCGTCGTCACTCGTGACGTAGTCGGACATGTCGGACGTTTCGACCAGCCAGCCGAGATTGGCGAGCACTGACGCATACTCATGGAACCAGTCCGGCGCGTCGGGCGTGAGGTTTTTTTTCTTGAGGACCAGTTGCGCGAGCAGCAGCGAGTTGGTGATCGCCATGCGACGGGGTTGGGACACGCCGGACTTGAACGAGACCATGCCCGACCCGACCACGACCGACTCGTTCTTGGTGGGGTCGAACGGGGGCTGTGTCGCTTCGGCGATGCCGCGATCATCGCCACGATGGGGGACGGGCAGATCGGCGTCGCGCAGGAAATCGCTGGCCTGGTCGGCGGTGACGGTTGGGATCGACATGGCGATGGTCCTCGATGAGAGAGGTGGGAGGAAAAGCCGAGCGAGTGATACGCGTGTCTGATGTATCTGTCGGCTTACAGTTTTGTTCGTATATCTAAGCGTATAACAAAACTGTGCCATTTTCTCGCAGAAAAAGAGCGGTGAGGGAAGATCGGCATCTCGAGTGCGACGGTTTCGCGGAAGTGTCGGGGAACGCATCACTACGATCGCGCGTGCTGGCGACAGACTCTCGCTGTGATGCAACGAACAGCTCACGCACGGATCATGTCCGAAAATCTTGATCAGAAGAGCAAGCCATGGGTTTTATCCCCGACGACGCCATCAGCGACTAGACCATGACTGAGCTGAAATGCCATGACGGCGGCTTGGGTATTGCGCCCGAAGTCGCCGTCGACGAGCAGATGTGCGCCCTTGTTGTTCAGTGCAGTCTGTAACGCTGCGACATCAGGTCCACGATCTCCTAACGTCAGCAGAGAAGCGGTGGCTACACCGACTTTCGGTGCATCGCCGAAGACACCGTCTGCCGCCCACTTACGAATAAGATCGTCTCCGCACTCGAAATGCATCCCGTCCTCAGTACGAAAGCCGGCGCCCCAAAACCATCCTCTGCTGTTGAAGATAGGCGCAATATCGATCAGGCCTTGTTGCACGCGCCCGTCGCCACGAACGTCCAGTTGTCCATCGAGCGTGAGATCGATCGCCGTTCCCCACGAGTGATTGCTGATGGCTGTGGTTGATCCGCGCACGAATCGTGCGCAGAGCATTCCCGCATGCCCCAGTGCCGGGTAAATATTCGGACACGCACTCTTGATGTCAGTGAATATGTCCTTCAGCGATTCCACGGCGGGGCGCAGGCCTGTGACCTTCAGCGGACCGACCTGATCGCGAACGATCATCGATGCAATAACAGGCAGCGTTGGGTTCTGGCAATCCGAGCTGTAGGTGGCACGAGGATTACCAAGCAGCGAAATCATGGTTTGCTGACGAGCCGCTTTGACGTTCTGATTTATGCCGGAGGGAATTGGCATTAGTGTGGTAATCGACATGTTCGGCTCCTCGGATCGAGACGACTGCTATCGTCTTGTCGGCCACCGCTCGGATCTGGGGTCGATTCTGCAAAACGGATCGACCGCAGCAGCTTCATTACTGTCTATCCGTCATTGCGTGTTGAGGACATAAATGATCGGATATCGAACGGTAACGATATCGCCTCAGTAATGTGTCTTCCCTCTATCCGCGTCTACGTTCTACACGGCATACAAATCATCCGGCGAGCATTAGAGTCTGTATGTGGGGGATCACACAATGTGATCAATGTCGCTCTTACGGAATTTTCGCTTTTCACGCTATTGTTGTCGGTTTCGAAACGCCCGATGAGCTGATGACCGTTGCGCGTTCGCGAATGATCGCGGACTTCGTTCCTCGGCGCGAAAAAAAAGCGTACGAACGACGCGGTGAGCGCGTAGCCGAGAACGTAGCCGGCATCTCGAAAGGCGATTCACTTAAGCGCATTGGCTGATGATGTCGGTGGCCGTGACCTAGGATGACTGATGCACTTGGCGCTTTCATCGTGAGGAAGGCCTCCATACAGAACGCGGTCGATGTTGACCAGGGCAGAGCCGAAGATCTGCCGACATCTCGCGAAAGACCGCTCACAACGAAGAGGCATTTATTTCTGGGTTATCGCTCGGTCGAGCGACCGTGAGTCTGAGCAGCGCGCTCGCCTCGGTACCGCGTCGAATTGCACACATTGGTGCGACGTCGAAATAAGCCCCAACCATGATTGACTCGTCTTCGCACTCGCTACCGGGCGAAACAACTGCCACCAATATTTCGCACCTATCTTTTAGTTATCGGAAGCGTTGAATTTCCGATGGAAAAAAACTATGTACCTGGAGTCCCAATTCGTTTGTTCTGTCACGACCAAAGACTTTTGGTACATATCACGCGGTGTCGAAGATTGGTGCTTGCAGTTTGAATGAGTTGGGCGTGTTTCAAATCCCTTAAAGCGACAGAACCAGAAGTTCGACACCTGACACGACAAGATATTCGAAAAGTACTTTGGAATGTGCCTGCCTGCTTCCTAAGCTAGGGAGGGGCTGCGGTAAAGCCGCGGATTCGTTGCCTGGCGGGAAAGGTAAACGGGAATCGGAAACGGGAAAAGGAGGCACCTCAGATGCCACTCACTTTTGATCAACTGATCGAGCTCCTGGACAGGTCCATCTCGGTGGCCGGCGATAGCAAGTCGAAAAAGGCGTTCCTCGCCGATATTTTCCAGCCGATGCGATCTCCATTGGATTCTCGTGCGGCGGATCGAAGCCGACGCGACCAACTCATCCACCGGACGTGTGAAGATGAAGCTCTATACATGGAAGTGGAGCGGCCTCGGCGATTTCGCGATGAAGGACTTCCTGCCGCGCTACTACGGCTATGTCAGCGCGGAGCTGTGATCGAGCAGAGTCTTCAACGAGAATCGGACTGTGCGACCAGCGACCGCGCTTTCCGGTTCTCGTCGAGCGTCGTGAATGCCCATGCGAGATCGAAGGGGGCGACCTTGCCCTGTTGCGTAACGCGTCCGAGTGCATGCACGGTATAGCGCGTGCCGGTGCGAAGCGGCTCATAAGGCGTGCAGATTGCGGTGTTGCGCGCAGCATCCGCCGCCGTCAGCGGGGCAATCTTGCAAGCCACTTTTTTACCCCGCTGATCACGCAGTTCGACACTGCGTAGTTCGATGTGGGCGCTGGGCCCGCCCGACAGCGTCAGCGGAAAACCGAGCACCTGTCCGCGATACCGCCCATCGGCGCCCATCGGATCGGGTTGCTCGTTGTTGACCCATGCGGTGGGCACCCCGCGCTGGCCATCGTATGGCCACGCCACGAGTTCCGTTTCCGAAAGTGTGGGCGCGATGTCCGCAAAATCGACGACGGTCACGGAACTGGATCCTACTATCGACGCTTCGCCTGCGCGTGCCCAGTCAAACAGGATTGCGCCGCGATGATAGGGCGACGCAAAAATATCCTCGATCGGTGTGTCGACGGGACGCGGGCCGCCAAACACCGCGAGGACTTCACTCGCGCCATACGCTGGCGTATGCAGCCTCACCCGCGTGATTACGTCGATGCCGGTGAAACCGGGTCTACCTTCGATTTCATCATGCGTGCCGACCCGGTTGAGGTCGAGGTAGTGGGCGTGGTCTGCCGCGGCCTCGGCGAGCTTGTCGTCGACTGCGATCAGGGGCAAGCCGGCTTCTTCGCGACGGGCATTCACGTAATCGAGCGCTGTGGGTTCACCAACCCGGATGGTGTTCGAGGGGCCGGGCGCATACCGTAACCGCACGATGGGCCCTTGATAGGGAGGCTCCGGTTTTTCGACCTGGGTCACTTTGGTTGCGCATCCCGCGAGCGCGGTGATCGCAACGATGTATGTGGCGATTATTGTTCTCTGCATCTGGTTCTGCCGATAGTTCACGTACCAACTGTATTTATCGGCGGCACATCGCGAAAGTTGAGACCGTTCTAAAGTTCGCCGGCAGCGTGCCGTAATCGATAAAGGTAAGCCCGTCCCGTCGGATTGGATTGGCAGATCAAAAATCAGCGCCCACGCAGGCGCGACGAAAAACTGAACCTCCGAGGGGTTTTCATTGAGAGCATTGGGCAAGGCAAGGCCAATATGGCTTGCCGCGATTACCATTTTTGCCGTTACCGGGTGCGCTAATCCTGGCGGCGTCCAGCAAGCAGACGGGTCCAGAAGCACTTCGACGGACCAGGACGATCTCAACATCTTCGAGAGCACGTTCGCCAATCCCGATCCCTGTGCAAACAGCAATCGCAACATCGGCATTGCCGTGGGTGCGGGCGTCGGTGCCATTCTTGGCGCCGTGATCGCCAACAAGAACAAGGTTGCGGCGGCGGCAATTGGCGGAGCCGCTGGCGGCCTTGCAGGCGGGCTGATTGGTCATGCTGTCGACAGTCGACGTTGCGCGTTATCGAAAATTGCCGCGAAGCACGATCTGACATACTCGTCGGCCCCGCTCGAAGTCAGGGCGGCGGATACGGGAAAAACAGAGCAGGTCGGAAGCTCGTTCACAGTTGTCGACACGGCGCGCCATACCCAGTTCGAAACGGGCTCGGCAGAGCTCACGCCGGACGCGAAAACCTACTTCGGCGAGATTGCTGAACAGTACCGGACATCGACTCGCGTCGCGGAGGCTTCCACGGATGCCGAGAAAGCGGCCGCGGCACAGACAAAAATGCTGCTGATCGGCCATACCGACGATACAGGCAACTCCGAACTGAATGCCGATCTGTCGGAGCGCCGTGCCCGCACAGTGGCGCGTCTGTTCGCGGAACACGGCATCGCACCACAAAACGTCTTCTATCAAGGTGCGGGCGAGACCCTGCCGATCGCCGACAACCGGACGGATGAGGGACGCGCGAAGAATCGTCGGGTTGAAATCGTCGATCTCACGGGTATGAGGCCCGACATCCTGCAAAGCTATGTGAGCAGCCGGGTTCCGAAATATCAATACTATCGGGCCGCGACACCGCAACCGAACGTCCAGTCGACGCGAACGGCGATCGCAAAGCCAGCCCGGAAACAGGAAGAGGCGCGTGTGGCGGATTCGCCGCGCGTGGATAGCCATGTTGCGGCAACGGTATCCACCACTCCGGCTCCATCGACGGCTGCTGCCGCACCACACACGCCGCCGACGATTGCAACTCGTGGCATGTCCGACAGCATCGATTTCGGCTGGCGTGAAGCGTCGCCTGCGGGCATTGGTCTCCAGTTTGCTGCTGCTCCTGCGCCGTCGTCCTCCTTTTCGTTCCTGTCCACGGCGGTCGCCGACGAGGCGCCCGTCTCGAAGAGTTGCGTGAATGACCGTCCGCGCGTTTCGCACGCGATGAAGTCGGTAGCAGATGACCGCGCCGTACCTGTGCGCGATCACGTGCAAAACCTCTATGGAAGCAGTTGGGGCGCGACGCTCAATGGACAATATCTCGCGCTGAAGGACGTCTCCGTCCTTCGAAACGGCTCGACCGCAGGTACGAAACCAACCTTGCTGGTGTGGAAAGACTACGAACGGAACGGCGGGCTGAGCGGTCCTGCGCAGGTGCGACTGTCGCCCGACGTCAACGCCTATGCGGTGAAGGGTGGTGTGCTGTACCGCGTGTTCGTCAACAATGCCGGCGTATTCGACTGCGCCGACATCATCTTCGCAAACGGTAAGGCGACCGCCGGCGAACTCGTACGCCACAAGAGCAATCAGTATTTCACGGTTGATTACGTGCCCGTTATCGCACGAACATAAGAACAGGAAAGACGATCATGATGGACTTCATTCAGGCTAATCTGGGCACTGTCATCTGGTGGGTGGTGGCCGCACTCCTTGCTGTCGGTACATTTTCGTATCGTTCGACGCTCGAGTTCTGGCTGAACCACTGGAAATACACATTCCCGGTGCTCGGCAAGACCGCGCGTCTCTCCCGGCACGGCATTCACGGTCAGGGCGGATGGACCGATTCCGAACGCACGCTGTGCGGCGACTACAACAAGTTCATTTCTTATCTCTCGAAGGCCGAGTTCAGCAAGCGCAACGAGTATCTCGCCAAGGCTGACGACAGCGGTCGTTCGCCGACGCCGCTGTGGCTGATGGTGCTGCTGACGGTACTCGTCATTGCAGAAGGTCTCGGCTTCTCCTATTTGCTCGGAAGCTGGATGGCACGCGACGGCAGCGCAAATACACATACGTTGCTGATGGTGGCGATCGTGCTAGTAATTTGCGTGATCATGGTGTTCCTGACGCACGTGGCCGGGCATCAGCTGTATCGCTCGAATCTCGTTGCGCGCTGCCGCAAGCAATGGCGGCAGGACAAGACGCAGGAGCGCTTCTCAAGCCGCAAGGTCAAGCTCGATGAAGATCAGTCGGTGGATGACGGGGAGCCTGACTATACGCAGGTAGCGAACCGTGTGGGTACGAGCCACAGCTATTTCATGGTTGGCCTGACAGTCGCCGTGATTCTGGCGATCGCTGTGACGTCGACGTGCATGCGGTGGAGCAATCTGAATGCGGAACAGACGCGGGAAGCGATGGGCGTGAGCCAGGGCGCGGACGCAGGCAATCCGTTTGCAAATGGCAACGGCGTGCCGGCTGAATTGGTGGCCAGTCAGAAGGCGGCGGATGATCGCGCGCGGGCAGAGGAATCGTCGTCCACGCGCAGCGAAGGTGCCGCTGCTTTTATTACACTTGCGATCATTTTCGTTGTGACGCAGGTCGTCGGCATTTTTGGCGGGTTTGCATGGGGCTTTGGTGGCCGGGAAAGTCGTGCGGCGTGGAAGACCACGAAGGGCTTCACGACGTTCGAGGATTACAACAACTACTACGCGCCGTTGCGGTCCATCGCGCAGTCGCAGCTGGAAAACCTGCAGAAGCGGATGGCCGAAAACGCTGACATTTCGGGTAAGACGTTTTCGAAGACCTTCCGCAATTACGTGCTTGAACAGCGCGCGCTGTCCGATCTGGACGCGGACCCGGTTCGCGCGCAGTCGGCGCAGGCATCGACGGGTGTCGCATCTGAGATGTCCGAGAAAAAGGAAGTCGTAGTGCCGGCTTCGCCAATCGTCGCGGACACCATCGCGAAGCCTGCCGTCGCGGAAGAGGTAGCGAACGCTTCCATCGACAGCATCGTGTTGGAGATCGAGGGAGCATCCGATGTCACGCGCAAGAAGGAGCTTATCTACGGTCTCTCCGAGCCGGTACGGACGCAGGTGATCAATGAGATCAAGGCACGTAAGGAGCGAGCCGAGCACGCAAAGAACGCACTCGAGTCGCAGCTCGATGATCTCTTCAAGGTTTGACGGTCGACCATGATCCGATATCTCAGGTATTCATTCGTCGCGGCCGCGTTGAGTCTCGGCGCGGGTAGCGTACTGGCGGGAATCAGTAACGATGTTCCGAGCTGTTACGCAGCGAACCATATCAAGCCGGTTCCGGGCGGAGTCGATCGCGAACTCTTCATTGCAGTCGATCAGACGACCGTCTTCGATGAAAAGCTGCAGGCGCAGATTGCGGCGACGGCATCCGCCGCCATCAAGCCGGGAAGTGCTTACACATTGCTCGACTTCTCGGCCTTTTCGCAAGGTCGCTATACGGAAGTCGTGACACGCGGGGTTATCGAATCGCCAATCCCGGAGGAACTGCGCGACGACATCAGCGAACGTGCGTTGCGCACCTTCGATGCATGCATGACGGGCCAGTCCGCGTTTGCGCGTAAATCCCTGCTGACTGCCGTCGCGCAGGTTCAGTCGGCGGCGACCAACGACCTTGCGAGGTCGGACATACTCGCCGCGTTGAAGGACATCAGCGACAAGGTGCGTGCGTCGTCTGCTTCGGACCGGGTTGTGTTCCTGGCGTCGGATATGCTCGAGAACAGCTCAGTTTCGAGCTTCTATGCACACAACACTGTCCGGCACATCGATCCAGCAGCGGAAATAAAGAAAGCGAATGCGGCTGGTTTAATCGGCGATTTTGGCGGAGCCAGAGTGTATGTGCTTGGAGCAGGTTTGCTCTCCGGTGATGCAAAGGTAAAGAATGCCTATCGCGATCCGCAGACGCTAACGGCATTGAAGCAATTCTGGACGCTGTATTTCCAACAGTCGAATGCAAAGCTCCAGGAGTTTGGTGCGCCCGCTTTGCTGAACCCGGTTGCGTATTGAACGTGCTCTTTCTCACTGGGTTTATACACCGCTGAAGATCATTTCTTTTGTTGCCGTTGCGTTGCCAGGCTAGGGCATTCTTGCCTTATGACGCGGTTATGGTGATCGTCGCACGGTCTGGGCTGGGCAGTGATCGGGTTAACGGTCGACGTCTGGCGGTTGTTCGGCCATTGCGGACGTTGATGGGTGGTCTGGTCAGCGGCCGCAATGCGCCGCTAAGCCGCCAACTAACACGCAGTTCGTGCGAATGGCAGCGATGCCCGTTTCGCAAAGGCAGTGAACGACCTCGAGCGGTCAACCAGATTTCTAGAAAGCAGCCCGTCAAATCTGTGATCCGAGGATCGCCTTCGGCGGATAGCTCGCTAGCACGACGGAAGTGGTCACGGGCCCGAATCTGGCAAGCGCGTCGATCGCGGTTTCGAGTTGGGCCATCTCTTCAACCACCATCCGAACGATGAAGCAGTCTTCGCCGGTGATCCGGTGCGCCTCGACGATCTCAGGCATCGCTTCGAAGGCGCTCAGACAACGCTTTATTTCAGCGTGGGTGGTGCGGATTCGCACGATCGCGCTGATGCCCCGACCGACGAGGCCCGGATTTATCCGCGCCGCGTAGCCCTCGATAACCCCAAGCTCCTCGAGTCTCCTGATGCGGGCGGTGACAGCCGGCTGAGAAAGCCCGATCTGCTTCCCGAGTTCCGTGTTAGTGACGCGTGCATTGCACTGAAGCGCCTCCAGGATTCGCCAGTCGAGTCTGTCCAACGTTACCGGCTTAGCTTTCATTTGTGAGTACCCTCGATTTCCGTCAATTCGTTCGTGAATGACCGTCAATCCATTTGGTTTGCAATGTTGCCTTAGTTCACGAGCTTTTACACTGGATGCTCGTTTACTCATGGAGATCTGGCAGATGGACTACCCCGTTCTTGTTGTTCCTGGCATCGGCAACTCCGGCCCTTTGCACTGGCAGAGCATATGGCAGGCCGCGCATCCGGATTGGCAACGCCTCGTGGTCGAGGATTGGGATTACGTCGTGTGCGATGACTGGGTATCGGCCATAGAACGGCAGCTAGCGGCAAATGGGAGGGAGACTGTCATAGTGGCGCACAGCCTCGGATGTCTGGCCGCGGTCCATTGGGCTACCCGGTATGCGCGGGAGATTCGTGGCGCGCTGCTTGTGGCCGTGCCGGACCCAGCATCACCGGCATTTCCCCGAGTAGCCGCGAGCGGATTCGCCCCCCTGCCATCGGAGCGGTTGCCGTTTCCCACGGTGGTCGTATCCAGCACCAACGATCCGTATGGCAGCGTGGACCACGCACGTGCCTACGCAGCTGCCTGGGGCAGCGAACTCGTCGAAATTGGCGCACAGGGACATCTCAACGCCGACAGCAACTTGGGCAATTGGCGCGAAGGGTTTCGATTGCTGGAGAAGATGAACAACGGTTGATCCGGTTCTCAACCGCCAGCATCCCTATTCCATCACGCGAATTAGGATCGCTCACGGATCGCAGTTGCCGATGGTGGAATAGTTCTTCACTAAACGGCAAAGCATTGACCGGCTGCTGAAGGCAGGCGTTGCGTTCTACAACACCGCCGCGCAGCAACCCGCTACGGTCGGTCATTTGACCGATACCAGCACGGCGCGCCCGGTGCGATCCTTCTTCGCGACATATTCATGGAATCCGCTAGGGAGTTGCTATGGTCGATCGCGATGGACTTATGACTCGAGTTCTGGAAGAACGCTGGCTCACGCGCTACTACTTCGCCCGGACTGCGTTCTCAGCTGTATGGGTCGCACTTGCTTTTTCCGTAGGCCAGAATTTTCCCAGCGCAGCCGCCGCACTGCTGGTCGTGTATCCCGCATGGGATGCGCTGGCCAACTACATCGACGCTTCGCGTAGCGGAGGAATGGCTGACAATCGTACCCAGGCGATGAACGTCGTCATCAGTCTCACCACAACAATTGCTGTAATCACCGCATTGCGATTGAACTGGGTATTGGGCATATTCGGCATTTGGGCCGTACTCGCGGGATTGCTTCAGCTCGCCACTGCCGTCCGCCGCTGGCAGCACCTCGGTGCGCAATGGGCAATGATCCTGAGCGGCGGGCAATCGGCGTTGGCGGGAGCGTTTTTCCTTTTGCAGGCCCGCACGCCATTGCAACTTGCGACTGTCAGAGTGGCAGGCTATGCGGCCGTCGGCGCCGTCTACTTTCTCGTGTCTGCGGTATGGCTTTCAGTCGGCCAGATGCGCAGCAAGAGTGTTCGAACGTCTTGACACATCCGCGCATCCGATTCCGGCGTCTCATGTGATTCGAACGTCCGCTCGCTGGCGAGCGGACGCAAACAGCGCCCTCCGATGAACCCGGTCGACGGACATCAGGCCGCGAGGCGCAACGATTCAGCCGAGCTTTTCCTTGAGAAACGCAACCACATAAGGCGTAGCGGCGGCCGCGATCGTCGATGCAGTCGATGGATCGATGCCCATACGTGCCGCCAGCGATTCGGCCACGCGACCAGTCAGAACGCCTTCTCCGCCTTCTTCGAGCGATTTGAAAACGCCATCGCCCTTGACCAGCCCAGCGGCAAACGCCGCAAAGAAGCTCTTGCCCGGATGCTCGCCCAGCAGGCCGGGACCCTGCTCCTCGACGTGAGCATGCGCCGTCTCGGCCACCTGTCCCAGCATCTGCTGGGCGTCGTCGGCATTGATACCTTGATCGGCTAGTGCCTGGGTTGCCTGACTCCCATGTTCCGACGCGAGAAATTCAGATACCAGTTGCTGCATGTCCATGACAAATGCTCCAGAAATCGAGGCGTCGGAAAGACCGACTTGGAAAAGGCGGCTGCAACACCTTGCTCGGCGTATGAGCAGCGATGCCTGCCCCATTGTCGCTGGACAACCTTTCGGACGGACTACACAGCGCGCCGACGCTGCGCGGTATAACGCCACGACAGTCAACCAGTCATATGTCGATGAAGCGAAAAAGCCAGCGCACAATTTCTTGTCCACTGGCTGAACACTACAACGACCGGAATCTCGTGCAGAGAACGTCTACGTGAGGACTCGACTACTTCGTCGCGAAGACCGAGATTCCGCCGTTCGGAAACGCGGCGGCGCCTGGCTGGAACGGCACATAGACCTGGCCGAGGCCGCTGTCGATTGCAACCGAGTGCGCGCCGGTGCCTACCGCGACGGTGTAGAGCAGCTTGCGCGTCGCGCCGTCGATCACGCCCATCTGGGGCGTGAAGCCCGATGCCGCCGCCGTTCCGCTCGTCACCCAATGGCGCGCCGGCAGGAAATAGCGATTCGAGCCGGGATCGTATGCGACCTGGTCCGTTCCGCCAAAGGGTATCGACGCAAGTTGGGCCCCCGTGTTGCGGTCGAGAATCAACGTGATCAGCGGATTACCCGCAGACGGATCGCAGCCGATCAGCACATCGCTGTTAGGCCCGAGTGCAATGCCAGACGGCTCGCATTTGCCGAGTGAAAATGCCTTGCTGACAGCAGGCGTACCCGATGTGACGGAACTGGCTGTGATGACGTCGAGTTCGCCCGTCGGATTAGCCGTCGTTCCGTCGTTGTTGATGAGGAAACTCTTCGACGCCGCGTCATACGTGCAAGCTTCCAGTCCCGCTGAGCCGGTGAAGGTCAGCTTCGATACGACTGCTTGCGTCGTCGTCGAGATGAACGTGACGTACGGCGGCGTCTCACCCGGGCTTGCGAACATGATGAGATGATCGTCGGGATCATAACAGCCTTCGTCGACGCGCGAACCTGACGTACTGATCGGAATCGTCTTGACCGTTTTCATCGCGGCCGTATCGACGATTTTCACCGAATCGACGTCGCCCACATACAGCGTGTTCGTTCCCGTCACACCGACGATGCCGTCGGGCCCGGACGCATCCGTGCTCGCGCCTGCGCCCGTAAAACCTCCCGTAATTTGCGCGATCAGCGTGTTCGATTTCGTGTCGACGACATCGACGGATTTGTTGTTTCGGTCCGCCAGATAGTACCTGCCTGCTTCCGTGTAGCCGATATCGAAACTGAACGCCGGCGTCGTGGAATTAGGCACGGCGATGGTCGTCAACAGCTTGGACGGCGCGGGGGCGGGTGTCGATGAAGTCGGCGTCGACGTGGAGTTGTCTCCTCCGCCGCACGCTGCAAGCACGGCCGTCGCCACGAGTAGAACGGCCAGTAACGGTTTTTTCATCAGTCGGCTCCTTTGAGCAGCAAAACAGGTGAGAGAAACGCTTGAGTGCTGTGTGCAGTGCTTCGTTCCGGTGGTAAGGATGAGGAAGGAGTGGCAAGAATGCACAGAAAATAATTTGATGGTTTGTATAGAGAGATACGAATGAATGTATGGATGCCGAAATATTCATACACTTGCCTGTCGATATTTTCGTAATGTTGAATTCCCGTTTAGGACGCTGAATAACAATGAGAAGCGATGCAGGCACGTCGACAACAGAACTTATGCGGCATTGCCGCATTCATTTATATCGTTGGTGGAATTGCGGAAAGTGGTGCTTGACTGGGAACAACCTGCGGTCAAGTTACCGTGTAGAGATTGACATGCTGTACTTCGCCTTGGTCTCGCGGCTCTGTAAGGCCAGGTTATGAAGTAGAAAGCGTGAATTTCAGTGAGCAGAGAAAAACGCGGCGGGAAGAACATCGAAGGTCAGGGAAAACGCCTGGCACCTGATCCGTTCATTGACGAGATAAGACATTGCAACAAGAAATAATGCCTTCTTTAATGAATTTTCCGAATGATTCGCGTAATGCTTACCGGAATATAAAAATAAACATCAAATACCATGAAATGCCTCCTCCTCTTAATCAAAACCTAAGATTGGGGGAATACAATTCATTGCTCTATTTCCCGAATTCCAGAAACGAAACATTCGCTTTCCCGAAAATGAGATGTCGGCAGTTTATGTTGGGTCTGCCCAGAACGGGTTACACGTATCGACGAGAAGTGGCGTACGTTTCGGAGAGGATGTCGATCGTCCGCTCCTGCCCGACCACAGCCCGATAGTGGCGGTCCATCGGTGTTGGTGGTTACCGAATAGATGCCCGGTCACCAGGTGCGGTCCATTTCGACCACAGCCATGCAACGAGCTTCCGTCAAACGCGACGAAATCGCAGAACCGGGGACCGCGAATGCGTGAGTCGGCTACGCGGTGGCACCCGAATGAGACCGGATCTTCGAACTGGGCCTGGGGTTCAAGGCAATCTTTGCGCTTGCGGAAATGGTGGCCGGCGTCGCCACCTGCCTGGTGCCGCAACGGTATTTCCTGGTGCTGGCGCTGTGGGTCACCCGGGATGAGTGCGCTGAAGATCCGCACGATCCGGTAGCAAACGTCCTTCTTCACATCGTGCAGCACCTGTCCGTTGACTCCCAGCGATTCGCCGGAATCTATCTGATGGGTCACGGGGTGATCAAGCTTTGGCTCGTGGCCGGCCTGCTGCGCGAGAGGCTCCGGTACTTTCCCGTCTCGATCGTGTCTTCGCGCTGTTAGGGCTATCGTTACACATACACCCATTCGATCTGGCTACTGCTGGTGACGGCACTGGACATGGTTGTCATCGCCCTTACGTGAGACGAGTACCGATATCTGCGAAGCGGCATTCGAGATAGAAAACGATGAGATCTGAGACTCGCTCCGACGCACGCATTCCTGTCCTCGCTCTGTGCGAATGCTGGGACTCGTCAGCCTTTTCATGGATCTTTCGTCTGAACTCATTCACGCACTGCTACCCATATTTCTTGTCACCACGATGGGCATGAGCATGAGTGCGCTTGGCGTGCTCGAAGGGGCTGCCGAGGCGACGGCGATGATCGTGAGGATCTTCTCGGGCCCCGTGAGCGACTGGCTTGGCAGGCGCAAGCCGCTGCTGTTGCTCGGCTATGGACTGGCCGCGCTTTCCAAACCGCTTTTTCCCCTGGCAGCTACGCCTGCGGTCGTCGTGGCAGCGCGCCTCATCGACAGGTCTGGCAACGGCATTCGCAGTGCGCCAACGTGACGCGCTCGTCGCCGATGTCGCGCCGCCGGAGATTCGAGGCGCGTGGTTCGGCCTGAGACAATCGATGGATACGATCGGTGCGTTCGCCGGACCGCTTGTCGCAATCGGACTGATGCTCCTGTTCTCGGATCACATTCGTACGGTCCTCCGGTTTGCTGTCGTGCCCGCGGTGATCGCCTTCGGCGTGATCGTGTTCGGCATCGAGGAGCCCGCGCACGAACACGAGTCTCGCCGCTTCCAGTTGCCGCTGCGCTGGGCGGCGTCGCGGGAATTTTCGGGCCGCTAATGGTTCGTCGTAGCGATGGGCGCTGCCTTCACGCTCACGCGGTTCAGCGAGGCATTTCCAGTACTGCGCGCGCAGCAGACGGGCATCAATATCGCCTGGATTCCAGGCGTCGTGGTCGTCATGAGTCTCGCCTACGCGCTCAGTGCGTATCCCGCCGGAGTCGTCTCCGATCGAAGCGACCGCCGCGTTCTGCTTGCGCTCGGAATCGTCATGCTGATCGCGGCGGACCTGGTATTGGGCGCGAGTGCATCGATCATCGCCGTTCTTATCGGCATCGCGCTGTCGGGCCTGCATATGGGCTTCACGCAAGGCATATTCGCCGCGATGGTCGCGGAAACGGCCCCGCAATCGCTAAGAGGCACGGCGTTCGACGTTTTCAATCTTGCGGGCGGAATCTGCATGCTGCTTGGGAGCGTCATCGCCAGCTGGTTGTGGGATCGGCATGGCGCCTCTGCCACATTCCTTGGCGGAGCCGTTCTGGCCGTTCTCCCGTTGGCAATGTGCCGCTTCGCACCAAGTGTGGCAAGGCGCAAGCCCTGACACTGCTTTCTGGTCAGAACAGCAAACTCATATCATCGCCGTTTCGATGGTCGCGAGCATCCAGCACTGGCGCATTGCCAACGCAATGACAGAACGCACCGGCCGTTGACGCACCGACACCGGTCATGGTGATGCTCCCGTTGAACGGCGGCTGTTGGCCGGAAGCACCAGTTCCGTGAACGTTCTTAGTCGCCCAATGAGAATTGATGCGAGAGATTAGAGCTTAAGCCAGAGCCAAAACCAGACTCCTGCGAGAAACAAGGGCATAACGAACCCTGAAAGACTCCCAACGATATACAGCCCTCCCTGTCGATTGGGAAGGGCGTCAAATTCTTCGATCATTGGAGGCGTGCGTGCTCTTGCCGCATCTTCCGTGGCTTTCCGACGTCTGTAGTTTTCATTCACTACTTTGTGCGCGACCGCAACACCCAGTAAGACAACCAAAGATGACACGATCCCAATCCAACACAGTGCTGCCAGAAGACTCGGAATGATGTCCGCAGCATCCGCCGGATTCAGTCGCTGGCTGTTGGGTCGATCCCGTACCCCCACGTTTAAACCGACCACGAACGCCGTAAAGAGAAACGAATGAGATGTTAGTAACCATGTTACACGTTGGCCAACATATTCGAACTCGTCTCGAATGAAGCCATCGAGACGAGACAGGCGGCGATGCAGATGCTCTTCGTTGACTATGACAGGCACTCGACGCCTCCTAATTTCACTTTTTAGACCAGCGCACGGCGCAGGACCTCGGCCGGTCGACGACGCTGCCCTTAGCTTAGGAGATCCCCATTCCGCTGTCCGCCTGATCGAAGTCTGAATGTACGGCGACGAACAGAGACTGTCTGGATCCGCACTGTACGTTTGCAACCGGCGAAAGCCTTCGCATTGCATTGAAAGGCGGTTGCGGGTCCGAAGTACGCATTCGCAACCAATGAAAGCTGACGGTCACCTCCGCCGAACTGCGAATGTCGGCAAAGCGAGTCATTGCCGCCTGACAGGGGCGATACCTGAAGGTCAGCTATGGCCGAAGACCCGACGCCAACCCCCTGCGATCGAGTGATCACTTACGAAGCGGAACGACCGTCGGAATGTCCTCGCGATGCATCGAACGGAGATCCCGTCATGCTCGGCTGCCGCCCGACGCAGTAAAAGGCACCACAGACGACGCGATGCCGCGGACGCGTTCATAACAACATAGGCGTCGTCGCACACCAGTGTCGCCAGTCACACCTACTCTGGCGCTCTACGCTAAGACATATCCGCCGCTAACACCGAAGCCTGCTCGAGAAAATTCGCCGTCTTTGCTGGCGTCGATTCAATCCGCGATGCCAGCACCAGCCGGATCGAAATAGGTTTGCCGAGTGCGTCAACGTACACGACGCCTTCAACCCGTATCTGACAAACAGAAGCCGGCACCAGCGACACACCAAACTCCGCCGCCACGAGATTCACCACTGACGACAACTGCGGCGCCTGCTGCCCGGCAATCGGCTCAAAGCCAGCTTCCCTGCACGCACCGACGATCACATCATGCAACGTCGGGCTAGCCTCTCGCGGCAGCATCACGAACGGATCTTCGGCCAAATCCGACAGTGCGATCTTGCGCTTCTTCGCAAGACGATGCGTGGCGGGCAGCACGATCTTCATCGGCTCGATTGCGATGTGATGGAACTGCACGCCAGCGGGCGACTGACTGCCGAGTCGCACGAACGCGACGTCCACACGGCGTTCGTCGAGATAAGCGAGCAGTTGCGCCGTATTGCCTTCCGCCAGAGTGAGCGTGACATTCGGATAAGCCTGCCGGTAAGCGCGGATCAGCTTCGAGACGACAGGATTGAAAGCCGCCGACCCCGTAAAGCCGATATTCAGTTGCCCGATCTCGCCGCGCCCGGCGCTCTGCGCTTTTTCGACAGCGATACGCGTGTCGTGCAGGATGCGTTTGGCGTCGGCGGCGAAGGCTTCACCCGCTTCCGTCAGAACGACGCCATGCCCCGTGCGGCGAAACAGGCGCACGCCCATTTCGTCTTCGAGCGCATGGATTTGCTGGCTGAGGGGCGGCTGACCGATGCCCAGCCTTTCGGCGGCGCGGGTGACGTTGCGCTCTTCGGCAACGGCGAGGAAGTAGCGGATATGACGCAGTTCCATGCGATATATGGAAAAGCTATTTCAGAAAGACGCGATAGATATTGGACAGTATAACAGTCCCGCGACAAAATATCGCTATCGCGCGGTCCGCCGCCCCTGTACGTCTCCCCGGATAACGTCCCCAGCAACCGTCAAGAGGAGAAAGGCAGGACGCATCGCGCCTGTGGTGGCGTGCGGCTATGCCGTCGTTGTTTCTTTTTGAAGAGCCGAAAGGGGTCTACTGTGGCAGACACATTGAAAAAACCGAGGCCGGAATACCGGAACATCGGTATCGGGCAGATATTGACGGCATACCGTCTTCCCCTCGCGGGGCGGGTGTCGATCCTTCACCGCGTGAGCGGCGGCCTGCTGTTCATCTTCCTTCCGTTCCTGCTGTACCTCTTTGACCAGAGCCTGACCTCCGAACTGAGCTACGAGGTGTTCAAGGGCTTCCTGTCCAACATCATCGTCAAGCTGATCGTGCTGGTGCTGGCGTGGGCGTTCCTGTTCCACTTCTGCGCGGGCGTACGCCATCTGTCGATGGACATGAACCACGACGCGGTCTCGAAAGAGCGTGGCAAGAGCACGTCGGTCGTCGTGCTGGTGGTGTCGTCGATCCTGACGATCGCCTTCGCGCTCAAACTGTTCGGAGCATTCTAAAA
>NZ_FNDI01000037.1:0-28428 GCF_900100565.1 Paraburkholderia steynii
ACACACGCCTCACTTCGGACCGATTGCACATGCGCTCCACCCTGTAAGAGCGCCAAGCCATACGCCGCGACAACCTACACACAGTTTGCCACCTGGGCGGCACATACCATTCGCTGCTGCCTGCCCGAGTACGGGTATTCGAAGTGGGTGAGGCGCTCATTCAGAGCGCTGGCAACGCACGCAAACAGAAAGGCTGCCGTGTGAAGCGTAAGACCCTGTGGGGGCCCTCAGGCAAAAACTAGAATTGGCGGTGTGAGCCGCTTTCTTTTGCCTACTTTTCTTTGCGGCGGCAAAGAAAAGTAGGTGCCGCCCCGCACAGGGGCGACGCGTGAAGCAAGCTAACAACACGCGGATGACAGCGCAAACCCATAAAAACCAAACCGCCCGCGCCACGAAGGCAAATCGCGGGCGCCAGCGCAAAAGCAAAACTACCACCCAGCGTCGCAGACAAAAACCTCACAGCATGCTCCGAGGCCTCTGCATAGTCCCATCAAAAAACCTCTGCAACCGAAACGCAGAAAGATCAATCGACGGCTGCCCATCAACGATCCACTCAGCCATAAGCCGCCGAACAATAGGCCCCATGGCGAAGCCATGCCCACAAAACCCGGTAGCGACCAACAGGCCCTGCGCCTGAGAAGCAGCATCGAGCACTGGAATCCCATCGGGCAACACATCGATCAACCCGGCCCACGACTCAACCACCTGCGCATCCTTCAAAGCCGGAAACAACGCCCGCAGCTTCTGCAACGCTCGCGGCGCATGCGCACGATTCGGCTGCGGATTCGGATCCCGCGGATGCAACACACGCTCGTCAGCAGACAAAAAGCCCGGCACGCGCTCGCGTAAATCACGCACAAACGCGCCATTCAGATGAAAACTGAACTTCTCGCGCTGCGCCCAAAGCTCGGGCAAGAACCACTTGAGCGCCCGAAAATGCCCAAACGTCATATCGACATCAACCTGCATATCATCAGCGAGATTGATCGCGCCATTCGCCCGCTGGCGAATCCCAAGCCCATGCCCCCAGAATGTGGAAGCCGTAATCGCGGGCAACGGATTCGTGCGCATGCAGGTACCGCGCACCGCCTGCTGCGGCAAAACAATCCCCAGCGTATCGAGCAACCGCCAGCTACTCGCGCCCGCGGCGCAAATCACCTGCCGCGTGCGGATCGTGCCGCGCTCGGTGACGACGCCCGTCACGGCGCCCGCCGCCCGTTCGATCGCAACCACGCCACAACCCTCGAAAAACCGCGCGCCCGCTTCGATAGCCCGCGCCGCGAATGCGGCCGCCGCGCGACGCGGCTCGGCCTGGCCGTCGGTCGGCGTGTACAGACCGCCCAGCACCTTGCCCTGCATGCCGCGCACGTGCTGGTCGATCTGCGCGCGGTCGAGCACGCGCGTATCCAGCCCGTATTGCTTCGCGACGTCCATCCATTGCTGGAACGACGTCCAGTCTTCTTCGTTGTTCGCCACGTAGAGACAGCCGCCCTGCCGCCATTCGAGATCGAAATCCAGCTCGCGTTCAAGCTGCTCCCAGATACGCATGCCCGCCATCATCAGCGGCACTTCGGCGGCCTCGCGGCCCTGCTGGCGCACGAAACCCCACGCGCGCGTCGACTGCTGGCCCGCGATGCGCGACTTGTCCACCACCACCGCCTTCACGCCCCGGCGCGCCAGGTAGTACGCCGCCGCGCAGCCCATGATGCCCGCGCCCGCAATCACGACGTCGGCTTGATCGGGAAACGGCGTGTCGGCCGGGCTCAGGTTGGCGTGCAGCGGATAGGTGGTCGTCATCGGGAATGCGAGAAAGATATGGCGCCGAGGCCGTGTCGAGGGACAGCATCTTCTCAGGCCCGCCCGCGCGCCGCAATCCCGGTCAGAAAGGCGGCCGTCGCGAGCGCCCGCGCCAGCCCAATCCCCCTTCGGGCCGACGATCCGCCGCAAAAAACGCGTAAAGTCCCAAACCTTACCGATTAATTTCATGCGATTTGCATATATTTCACCGCTAAAATAGACAGGCTTTACATGATTCGAACACCGCCTCATTCGCGTGAGGCGGTCGAACTCATTAGAATCGGCGGGTTCGTCGAAAAAAGCTCGATCAATGCGGATATGGCGCGACACCAGGCGCGCCCGAAGTCTTGCGGTACAGTTGCGGTCCTGCGAAGGCAGCACGCCCAACCCGCGTGCCGCGCGGCGCTGCCGCCACGACGCCGCGTCACATACAACTACTTATAGCGATACACGATTCGCGCATGTCCAACGAAGCCACCTCAACCGACTCGCTTGCCGTCGCCGAACGCGTGCGCGAGTTGATGAGCCGTCACGGCATCGGCAAGCGTCAGCAAACCAGCGAGCTTTGCCGGATCCTCGATTTGAGTTTCTCGCAGGGTCACCGCAAGCTGCGCGGCAACAGTCCGTGGACGCTCTCGCAGATCAAGAAGGTCGCCGAGGTATTCGGCGAGCCGGCGGCACAGCTGTTCGGCGCGCAATCGCTCGATCCCGGCATGGTCGGCGCCACCGCGCAGGAAGCCGTGTTCGCGATCGGCGGCATCGAGCTGGCGTGTACCGCGTGGATCGGCGCGCCGATTGAAGCAGGCAGCCGGCCGGAATTCATCGCGTGGTCGAAGCTCGACCAGTGGCGCGTCGTGCGGCACGACGGCGCGCTCTATCAGAACGCGTATGAAGTCCACAAGATCGAGATCTATCCGCGCCGCGCCGAGACCGACAAGCCGCTGATCGCCGTCGTCGACGACGACCAGGCATCCGCCGACAACCTGCGCGACTATCTCGAACGCAGCGGCTTTGCGGCCATCGCGATCTACGGTCTCGCAGCATTCGCCGAGACGCTGCAGACGCAGGTGTTCGACGGCGTGGTGATCGACTGGCTGTTCGGCCTGCAGACGTCGGCGGAAGCGATCCGCGCCGTGCGCGCGTCGGAGAATCCGGACGCACCGATTTTCGTGCTGACGGGCGAACTGCTGACGGGCAAGGCCAGCGAGTCGGAAATCAGCGACATCGTGCGCAACTACGACGTGGCCTGTTACGAGAAGCCGGCGCGCATGGCGATTCTCGTCGCCGATCTGTCGAAGCGTCTGAGCCGCGCATAAGTCGCGGCCTCAAGCGCGGGCTCGCTCGTCAGCCCGCGACGGACGCCCCGTGCCGCGCCGCCAGCGCGCGCTGCACGGCGTCGCGCAGCACCTCGTAGTGAACGGGCTTGGTCAGGCTGTCGAAGAACAGATCCGCCTCCGCGCGCACGCTGCCGTCGGGCGCATAGGCGCTCACCGCGATCACGGGCGTGCGCACCGCCTCGCCTGACCTTTCCGCCTTCTCCGTATATTCGGTCATGAACGCGTAGCCGTCCTTGTCGGGCATGTGCAGATCGAGCAGCACCAGATCGCACTGCCGCGCGGCGAGCCAGGCGTGCGCATCGTCGGTATTGGCGACGGCGGACGCATCGCACCCCATGTGTTCGAGCATTTCGCACAGCGACTCGCGAATCAGCTGGTTGTCGTCGACGATCAGCACCTGCGGGCGCCCTTCGCCATGCGCCGTGTGCGGCACGACGGACGCGTCGGTGGGCGTGGCGACCGGCTTGACGGGAATCGTCACCGTGAAACGCGTGCCCTTGCCCACTTCGCTGTCGACATCGATCGTCCCGCCAAACAGATCGACCAGACCCTGCACAATCGCGAGCCCCATCCCCGCGCCTTCGAAGCGCCGCGTGCGCGACGCGTCGAGCTGCGTGAACTCCTTGAAGATCAGCGGAATCTGCTTGTCCGGCACGCCCGCGCCCGTATCGGTGACGACGATGGCCAGCGCGTCGTCGCGCTGGTCGAAATGCAGCGTGACGGTGCCGCGCTCGGTGTAGCGAATCCCGTTGGTCACGAGGTTGTTGACGATCTGCCGGATGCGGTGCGGGTCGGAATCGACGAGCCCCACCCTTCCGCTCGCGCTGCCTTCGAACACGAGACCCTTCGCCCGCGCGAACGGCTCGTGCTCGTCGACGATCGACGTCAGCAGCTCACGCGGATCGAAATGCTCGTTGCGCAATTCGAGCTTGCCGGCGCCGAGGCGCGCATAGTCGGTCAGATCCTTCATCTGCGCTTCGAGATGGCGCGCGGCCGTCTCCAGCCGCTGGATCACCTTGCGGTCCGCATCGGAGTGAAAGTTGAAACCGAGCAGCTCGATCGACGAGACGATCGCGTGCAGCGGCGTGCGCAACTCGTGGCTGATCATGCCGAGGAACGCGTCCTTGGCGAGGCTCGCCTCGCGCGCGGCGCGGCTGGCCTGATGCTCGGCATCGAGCGCGGCGCGCTGCTGCACGATCAGCTTGGTACGGCGCCGGCCGTTCATCACCAGCAGCGTGGTCGCCGCCGCCGACAGCAACAGCAGCACCAGCCCGCCCGCGAACAGCATCCGGCGCTTTGCGATGAAATCCGAATTCATCGCCTCGCGGTCCTGCAGGTCGACGTAGCGCCGGCTCAGCGCGAGATCGTTGACTTCCTTCCAGTGCTTGCGCAGTTCGTCGACCATCTGCGACGCGAGCGCGGGCGAAGCAGGCAGCGCGTCGAGCGAAGGCTGCATCGCGACCAGCATCTCCGAGAGCCGCACGATCTCTTCCTGCTGACGCTGCACGGTTTCCGTCTGCGCGGCCATGCGCTGCGTCGAGCCCGCCATCACGCGCAGCTTCGATTGCAGCACCTGGAAATGCAGCGTGAGCCGCTGATAGTCGCTATCGACGCCCGTCTCGTATTGCAGCAGCTGGCTTTCGAGCCGCGCGTAGGCGATCTGGAGTTGCGCGGCGTCCCAGTAGAAGCCGTCGTAGGTGCCCGTCAGCTGCTGGGTTGCGCGCGGGTTGAGAAGGGCCGAGTACAGCAGATAGCTGATCGCCGCGGTCGGCGCCGCGAGCGCGGCGATCCAGATGACGACGAGCACCACACGGCGCAGTGGGCGCCGTCCTATTTGACGATGAGAGCCTTGATCTGCCATACGAATTTCGCGTCCGCCGACGCCCCCGCCAGCTCGCCGGGAAACTGGTCGCGCGGATAGATGAGAAATAGCGGCCCGAAGTCGCTGACCTGCAGGCGCTTGCCGTTCATGCTGTACGCGACGATCACGCCATAACGGCTAGTGTCCGACACGGGAACAGTGTACGTGTAGTCATCCAGCGTATGGATTTCGATCTGATCGCCGTACGCGCCCACGGTCTTCAGGATATCCGCGAGCAGCGGCCCCGTGAAGGTGGATTTTGCCGTCCATGTCGTCGATGTCGAAATGGAATGGACGGGCAGCGCGAGCAACTGGGCTTCGGAAAAGTGAAAAACGGTGTGATCGTCGTCGTTGGTCTTCGCTATCTTGCCTTTGACGTCGAGCGCGAGCGTGGTCGTCAGCGGTGCGGCCGACGCGCCGAACGAAGCGAACGCCAGCGCGAAGACAGTGAACAGCGCGGACATCAGCGCGGACGCATGCAACCCGCCGCATTTCTTGTAGAGCACTTTCAGGTCCCTCTGGTGTGGTCTTGTTGTTAGTCGTGCCCGCATTGTGCCTGACAACGCCATCAGACGATAACTACAGCGCGGCCGGACCTGCCCCGACACAGAATCTTTACATGGCGTGCATAATATCGGCTCCATCTCAAAAAAAGCCGCTTCGCCGACGCACGTTCTTCCGGCCCACCACAAGCGCAACATCCGTCATGAAAAAGCCGGTTCTACCGTTGACCTACGAACAGCTCGACCACTGGATCGAATCGTTGCAGCCCACCCTGCTCGAAGAGCGCTTCGCCGCCGCTGTCGGCATTCTACGGGGCGGCGCACCGCTCGCGTTGATGGCTTCGCATGCGATCGGCGTGCCTGTGGCGTTTCTCAGCTATGACCGCAGGGCGCGCCACGTCACGTGGGACTCGGCCCAACCGCTGCCGGCGCCCGGCTCGAAGGTGCTGCTGTGCGAGGACATCGCGGGCCGTGGTTTCACGCTGGTCGATTGCATTGCGTTTCTTGAGCAGCACGGCCTGATCGTCAAGACGCTGACGGCCGCCTTCGACGAAATCAGCCGCATCCGCCCGGACTTTGCGAACGACGCGTCGGGCTTCTTCGCGCTGTTCCCGTGGGAACGCCAGGCCTATACGGACGACTATCGCGACGACTGGCTGAAAGTCGAGTCCGGTTCGGCCGGGAAAATGGCGGATGACCACGAATACGCGACCTATGCGATCGATCTGGACGGCATCCTGCTGCCCGACGTACCGCTGTCACGGTATGACGAAGATCTCGCCGCCGCTTTGAACGAGCGCGACGCGCTGTTGCCGTACGAGGTCTTGCCCGACGTCGATCTGCAGAAGGTGCGCGCGGTCATCACAGGCCGGCCGCACGCCGACCTGGAGCGCACGCGCGCATGGCTCGAACGGCACGGTTTCGGTCATCTCGAACTGGTGATGCGCACGCCCGACGCGCATGACGAAACGCCCGAAGGCGCCGCCGCGCACAAGGCGACCGCGGCGTTGAGCTGCGGGGTCACGCATTTCATCGAAAGCGATCCCGTGCAGGCGCTCCTCATCGCTAAGCTCGCGCCGCTGCTGCGGGTGATCTGGTGGGACGCGCTCAAGCACACAGGCACGCTGATCAGCGCGTCGGCCTGGCGCTGAGATTTCCTAAGCGCGCCACGCTCGCGGCGCCGAGCTTTACCGCGCCGCCGCGCTTGCGATTCCTCAGCCCGCCTGCTCCTTCATATCGCCAAGTTGCAGATGCCGCGCGGCGCGCTGCGACGCGACGACGATCAACTTCATCGTCGCGCGCGTCGCGCCGACGAATAGCTTGCGCGCGTTGCGCTCATCGAACGTGTCGAAATCCACTTCGCTCAGGATCACGCACGGCGCCGACTGCCCCTTGAAGCGGTAGATCGAGTCGAGCAGCACATCGCCTTCCCGATACGCGGGATTGCCGAACAGATCGTATTTGCCCGTGAAGCTGCGCAGCCGGTGCGGGCCGAGATGATCGAGCGGCCACAGCACCGAGCCTTCGCGTCCGCGAAACGACAGCACCGCGATGTCCTGCTTGCGAAAGCCAAGCGCCAGCGCCTGGGTGATCGCGCGCTTGGTCGCGTCGATGCAGCTTTCGGGCAGCTGGGTTTCGTCGTAGATAGACAGCGAAATATCGGAGCCGTCGAACGGACTGCCCGCCGCGAGTCCCGCCGCCAGCGGCACCGTCGCGCCGACCACGCCGCGCAGGTAGTCGAGGATGTCGCGCGGGCTGCGATAGTTGGTCGATTCGCGCAGCACCGTCCAGCCGGGCAACGCGACGCTCTCGCGCATATACAGGTTCTGCAGCGGATCTTCGAGCCACCACCATGCGCCGCCCGGCTTCAGCAGCCGCTCGAGCGCGGGCACCCACGGCTGCTGGAAGTCCTGGCCTTCGTCGACGATCAGCACGTCGTACTGGAAGCGCGCGTCGATCGGTGTGCCGGCGAATGCGCTTTCGAGTTGCTCGAACACGTCGCTGCTCTGGAAATCCGGCGCGCGGCCGCTATCCCTCACGATCTCGTCGCACAACTGGTGATAGTTCGCGACCTTCGCCTCGGGCGGCGCAACGCGCGCAATGTGATCCGCGAGCGGCCGGTTGAAGCACACATACAACGGACGCGCGCCACGCGCGACGGCGTCCTTCATCACCTGCACCGCGAGTTGCGTCTTGCCGGAACCCGCCGTGCCGATCACGCGCAGCCGGAACGGCGCGAATTCGAGCCGCCGCGCCCATGTGGCGAGGCCGCCCGCGAGCCGGGTGACGAGCGTGCCCGCCTGACCGACCAGCGCGCTCGCATCGGGCGCGAGCGCCAGTTCGTCGGCGAGGAAGTGGTGAATCTTCGACGCGCACGGCAGACGCGGCTCGTCCTCGGGCAGCGCCTCGCGGATGACACTGACGAGCTGGTCCTTGCGCGTCGCGTCGACGATGCGCGCCGGGTTCACGCCGGAGATTGCCGCATCCTTGACGATGTGATCCGGGCAGTACAGCAGTTCTTCGATGAAATACGTGCCCGCGCCGAACGCCGCCGTGAAGCGCCGGTGCAGCCCTTCGATCGTGCGCGCGAGCGCAATCGCGACATTGCGCTCGGTCTGCATGTAGACCTTGACCAGCCCTTTCGGCGTCTCGCGCAAAAAGCCCGTTTTCTGCTCGACGATCATCACGCGCCCCGCCGGACTAACGATCACGAAGTCCGCCTCGCCGAACACCGAAAAGCCTTCGTGCAATCGGGTCCAGTGGACACCGTGATAGACCGTGTACTCGCGCGGCAGCGCTTCTTCGAGCAGCGCCAGCGTTTCGCGCTCGCGCGAGGCGGCGCCCGTGGCAGCAAGACTCTTCCAGTCGTCGGGGACAATGCGGGCCATGCGCGCCTCGTCAAAATGGGGTGCGCCCATTGTACGCAACGCGTGTAGGGGCATTGGCCGCTGCCGGAAGAAAAAGGCCGCTTCGTGTATCGTTGCTGGTTGAACGCCGCGCGCAGCGCGGCTTGCCAATCAAGAAGACGAAAGAGGATTACCGGATGATTACAGTCTGGGGACGCGCCAACTCGGTCAATGTGCAGAAGATCCTGTGGGTGTGCGACGAGCTGGTCTTGCCCTACAACCGCATCGACGCCGGCCTGCAGTTCGGCCGCAACGACGAACCCGAATACCTCGCGATAAACCCGACGGGCAAGGTGCCGACGCTCGTCGACGGCGACTACGCGCTGTGGGAATCGAACTCGATCCTGCGCTATCTCGTCATGCAGTACGGCGAATCGAGCGTACTCTACCCCGATGAACCGAAGGCGCGCGCCAGCATCGACCGCTGGCTCGACTGGTCGCTGTCCACGCTGCAGCCCGCCGAGCGTCCCGTGTTCTGGGCCATCGTGCGCACGCCCGAGGCCGAACGCGACAACGTGAAGCTCGCCGCCGACATCGACAACGTCGCGAAGCTGTGGAAGATGCTCGACGCGCAACTGCAAGGGCGCTTCTTTATCGAAGGCGAGAAGTTCACGCTCGCGGACATCGTGCTGGGCGCGTATGCGAAGCGCTGGTTCGGGCTGCCGGGCGTCGAGCGGGCGTCGCTGCCGAATCTCGAACGCTGGTATCAGCGGCTGTCGACCCGCTCCGGCTTCAAGCAATACGTCGACTTCGATCTGACCTGAACATGACTATCTCGCTTTATGCATGGGGCACGCCGAACGGCCGCAAGATCAGCGTCGCCCTCGAAGAAATGGCGCTGCCGTACGCCGTCAAGCCGATCAATATCACGAAGGACGAGCAGTTCGACCCGGACTTTCTCGCGATCAGCCCGAACAACAAGATTCCCGCGATCGTCGATCCCGACGGACCGGACGGCAAGCCGATCAGCGTGTTCGAATCGGGCGCGATCCTGCTGTATCTCGGCGAAAGGACGGGCAAATTCCTGCCGCAGAGCCTGCGCGACCGGGTGCCCGTGCTCGAATGGCTGATGTGGCAAATGGGCGGCTTCGGCCCGATGCCGGGCCAGGTGCATCACTTCGCGGCGCTCGCTTCCGAAGACGACAAGCGCTACGGCCTCAAGCGCTTCTCTACCGAAACGCGGCGGCTGTACAAGGTGCTCGACGCGCGCCTCGCCAAAAGCGAATACGTGGCGGGCGACCTGTCGATCGCTGACTTCGCGATTCTCGGCTGGGCGTGGCGGCACGAACGCCACAAGGTCGATCTCGCCGAGTTTCCGAACGTGAAGCGCTGGTACGAGACGCTGTTCGCACGCCCGGGCGTGAAGCGCGGGTTCGACGTGAAGCTCGATTGACGCACCGTATAATCAGCGGATGAAAAACGCCAAGCCAACCGCTGCCGACGCTGCATCCACGCCGGGTCATGCGCATGCCGCAGATCACGCGCATTCGCACGCGGACGACGCGCATCACGATCACGCGCACGGCACGCCTGCCTCGGCCGAGGCGGCGCTCGCGCTGGCCGAAGAATACTGCCGCGAGCGCGGCGAGAAGCTCACGCCGATCCGCCGCAAGGTACTGGAGTTGCTGCTGACGTCGGGCCGCGCCACCAAGGCGTATTCGCTGCTCGACGACATGCGCCAGATTCACCCCGGCTCCGCGCCGCCCACTGTGTATCGCGCGCTGGATTTTTTGCTATCCGCGGGGCTCGTACACAAGATCGAGTCGATCAACGCGTTTGCCGTCTGCCACGATCTCACGCAATGCC
This sequence comes from Paraburkholderia steynii, assembly GCF_900100565.1. Classification (NCBI taxonomy): domain Bacteria; kingdom Pseudomonadati; phylum Pseudomonadota; class Betaproteobacteria; order Burkholderiales; family Burkholderiaceae; genus Paraburkholderia; species Paraburkholderia steynii. The sequence continues at coordinate 10,211 of NZ_FNDI01000037.1, forward strand.
AGCACGGCATTCTGGTGGTGTGCCAGCAATGCGGCAACGTCACCGAACTGCATCAGCCGGCGCTGCGCGAAGCACTCGTCGCGCAAATCGAAAACGCAGGATACCGGCTCGCCGGTGATGGAATCGAGCTGAAAGGACTGTGTTCGGCATGCCAGGCGGCGCAAGCCGCCGGCAGCTGAACACATCCGTCAAAGCGCCGCGGTTCGAGCGTCAGGTCAAACCGGCGGCGCGCGCGCCTATCGCGTCATGCAATAGCGTCACCAGCGCCTCGGGCGGCGCCGGCTTCGTCATGAAATGCTGGAATCCTTCGCCAATGCTGCGCAGCCGGTAGGCTTCATCGGTATGGCCCGTCAAGGCCACTGCGACCGAAGGTGAATGATCGCCGCGAATCTCGTGATCCCGTACGCGCTGAATCAGATAGAAGCCGTCCATGGCGGGCAGATCGAGATCGCAGACGACAGCATCGGGCAACGCCCGCACGGCCGCCTCGACACCCTCTTCCGCATCCGCCACGGCGATGACGTTGGCGCCTTCCGATTCAAGCAAAATCTTCAACGATTCCCTGTTCTGCGGATCGTCTTCCACGAGCACGATCGTGGCCTGATCGAGCCTCAATACTCCGTTCATCTTGATGTTATGGCTTGAAAAGCTGGTTATGCACTCTGACGTGGCCATGATGTATCTAACGCAATGTGTACCGCGCCAGCGCCGGCAGCGGAAAACGGTTCAACGTTTCTACTCTCGTATGCACGTTCTTACCAACGAGTGACGGACGCGCTGTTCGTCCGACAAACTCCCCTGTTTCGCAAATTCGTTAATGCGCGCGCCGTCGCCCGGCGCATCTCGTTTCATTCGGACTCAATTGTACGGAACGAGTTGCAAGCGACTGCGCGCTTGTCCGCTTCGGCATATAGCTTGACGGCAGAACACACCGCGCCATGGTGACGATTGCGCAAGGCGCTTGCGTGACCGTCCGAAATCAGACATGCGAAACGGATAGCATGAAGCACGTTGCGTGCCGCGTCGGACGCTGTGTGTGACAGCTTCTATTTTGATCCAACAACGTTCACGCTGCAGCAGGCGGGGTGACGCCCGGGGTGACGCCCGGGGTGACGCCGTGTGTCAGCAGCGCGACCGCATGACGCGCGATGTCGTCGGCGGTCAGCTTGCGGCGCGCCGGATCGTTGCGCCACATCGAAGAGGTCGCGAGCGGCAAAATCGTAAGTCCGATCACCGACAGAAAAACCAGCGACGGCTCCAGTTGCCGATTGAGCTTGCCTTCCTTCTGCCATTTCTCGATGAACTCGATACCGCTTTTCTGGTTCGCGTTACCGAAGCGCTCGTGCATGCGCTGCTTGAGCAGGCCGCCTTCGCTGATCACTTCGCGAATCCACAGTGACGGGAACCACGGGTAATCGCCCGCCACTTCGACGAGCCGCTGCGCGAGCAGCGTGATCCCCGCGATGGGGTCGTCGGGATACGTCTGAAACGAGCCGCTGAGCTTCGCGCGCAACGGCAGGAAGCGTTCATCGATCAACACGTCGAGCAGCTGATCGCGCGTCTTGAAGTAGTAATGCATCATCGCGGGCGTGAAGCCGGCCTCGCGCGCGACCTGGCCGAGCGTCGTATCGACGATCCCCTGCCGCGCGAACAGCGCGAGCGCCGCGTCCAGCAGACGGGCGCGCTGTTCCGGCCCGCGCCCGCTGCCGGAAGGCCGGCCGGGCCGGCGCGCAGCGGGCGCGCCTTGTGCGCCTGCGTTGTCGCAGCCCTGCGCCTGGGACGCCTGCTCAGCCTGATCCGAACCCGCTACCGATTTTGTTGCCATGACCATGAATTTGACGAATGCTGGAATATGTCATATATTAATCTGCATGTTAATTAATTTCAAGAGATCTTAAAGCCATGGAAGCCCAGATGGACAGCCAGACTCTTCCTGCCGAAGCGGCGCCCGCAGCCATCGAGCGCCCGTCTCTTCGCGTGCTGTTTCCGGCGCTGCTGCTGGTGATGCTGCTCGCCGCGCTCGACCAGACCATCGTGTCGACGGCGCTGCCTACTATCGTCGGCGAGCTTGGCGGACTGGACAGCCTGTCGTGGGTCGTCACCGCATACCTGTTGACGTCGACGATCGTCGTGCCGCTGTACGGCAAGTTCGGCGACCTGTTCGGCCGCAAGGTCGTGCTGCAGACGGCCATCGTGCTGTTTCTGATCGGCTCGGCGCTATGCGGCGTCGCGCAGAACATGACGCAACTGATCCTCTTACGCGCGTTGCAAGGGCTGGGTGGCGGCGGACTGCTGGTGATCACGATGGCGGCGATCGGCGACGTCATCCCGCCGGCCGAGCGTGGCCGCTATCAGGGCGTGTTCGGCGGCGTGTTCGGTCTGGCGACCGTGATCGGTCCGATGATGGGCGGCTTTCTCGTCGACCATCTGTCGTGGCGCTGGATTTTCTACATCAACGTGCCGCTCGGCATCGTCGCGCTGCTGGTAATCGGCGCGGTGTTCAAGCCGCGCGTCGCGCACGTGAAGCACACCATCGACTACATGGGCGCGGCCTTTCTCGCGGGCGCCCTCACCTGCCTGATCCTGTTCACGAGCCAGGGCGGCACGGTGCTGCCGTGGACGTCGCCGCAACTCTGGGGCACGCTGCTGCTCGCGTTCATCTGCATCGGCGGATTCATCTATGAAGAGCGTCTCGCCGTCGAGCCGATCATGCCGCTCGAGCTGTTTCGCGACCGCACGTTTCTGCTGTCGAGCGCGATCGGGTTCATCGTGGGCGTGTCGCTGTTCGGCTCGGTAACGTTCCTGCCGATGTATCTGCAGGTGGTGAAGAATTCGACGCCGTCGGAAGCCGGCATGCAGATGCTGCCGATGATGGGCGGCGTGCTGCTGATGTCGATCATCACGGGCCGCATCATCAGCCGGATCGGCAAGTACCGGATGTTCCCGATCATGGGCACGTTTCTCGTCGGCGTCGCGATGGTTCTGCTGACCACGCTCAAGCTCGAGACACCCGTTCATGTGATGTATGCGTACATGGGCGTGCTCGGCTGCGGTCTCGGCATGGTGATGCAAGTGCTGATTCTCGCCGTGCAGAATGCCGTGCCGTTCAAGCATCTCGGCACGGCGACGTCGGGCGCGACACTGTTCCGTTCGATTGGCGGCTCGGTCGGCGTCGCGGCATTTGGCGCGATCTTTTCGAACGGACTCGCTTCGCGCCTGCAAGCGCTGATTCCGCCCGACACCGAACTGCCGCACGCGCTCGGCCCCGCTGCGATTCATCACTTGCCTGCCGTGTTGCGCGACGATTATCTGCAAGCATTCGCAAGCGCTTTGCATACGGTGTATGTCGTCGCGGCGTGCGTGGTGGTGCTCGCGTTCGCGCTTGCATGGCTGTTGAGAGATCATCCGCTGCGCAAGCAGTAAGCCTCGTCGAAAACGGACAAACGCTAGCAAACAGAAGCACGCTCACGCTCGACGTCACGCACAAAAGACGTGCAGCATTCATTCGACATGCTCTGCAGTTTTCACATACATGGGCCGGCCGCTTTGCACGCCGGCCTTTGATCTGATCGATGTGTTTCCTATGATTAATCAGTGACGCGCCACGTTGTATTCGCGTCTATGCAAAAACCCTGATGTGCGTTCGTTTTCCCCCTGAAATCACGACACGTTTGTGTTCGGTAGGTAACAACGTCGATTGACGCGACGAGCGAAAGAAACCATATTGGCACACACAGCGGCCCCGTAACGAAAGGACTGGGCCGGCCGCTACCCAGCGCATGTGGATCGCGAGTTCCGCCAACTGCGAGTTTGCTTCAACTTCGATCCTGAGCATGCCGAAATGGCATCGCCTACAACTGGTTGGGGTTAAGCATGTCTGCTGAAACGTCACCTGCCCAGGGTTTCCCAACGCCGTGTACACGGTGCGGGGGCGTGCTGTACCAGCATGTCGAGTTTTGCCCATACTGCGGCGCCGATCATCCTCTCGAACGAACCCAGCGCAAGCGCGCCGGTACGCAACTGAGAGCCGTCGACAGCCCGCCGCCCGTTCCTGACGAAGTCCATACCCCTGAGGCAGCCGGCCTCCCGTCGCTCGCCTCGCCCGATCTTCCCGTTCCGCCGATCGAGGAGCCGCCACCGCTACGGCAATCGGCCGGCCGCTGGCTCGCCACGAAAGGCGTCGTGCTGCTGCTCTTCATCGTCGCGCTCGGCTACGCGGGCTATCTGCTGCTCGGCGACAACCACAGGCAGGACACGGCCACGGACGAAGCGACGAACAGCGCAAGCACGTCGGGCGGATCGATTTCACCGTACACCGCGCCGCAAAGCGCGCGCAACACACCGACCGCCAACGTGACCAACGTGCCCGCCGCAAAGACGCCGCTCGCGCCCATCGCGCCGCCGCGCCCGCGCGTGGCCCAGCACTACCGGGACGTGCCCGATGCATTACGCGCGGCGCGCGCCGCGCTCGCACACAACAACCTTGCCGAAGCGCAGTCCGCGCTATCAGACGCACTGTCTGTCGAGGCGAGCAATGCGGAAGCGATGCAGATGCAAAGCGATCTGAAGGATCGCGAGAACAAGCGTGACGTTGCGCTCGGCGTTGCGACCACCTGTGCGAAAGACAAGTTATGGGGCTGCGTGCGCGAGCGCGCAGCGCAAGCGCTCGCGATCGACGTCAGCAGCGTCGACGCGCAGGCGCTGCTCGAACGCGTGATTCTTACGACGGGCTGGAAACCGCTGTCGGGCGCAACCGCGGCCGCGCCGCGCGCCACGACGCCGCAAGCCAACGCGAACGCTGCGCCGGCGCCCACCATGCCCACGAACAACACGGCAACGACGAACAACGCAGCCACTCCCCCAGCAACGAACACGGCCGCCAGCAGCATCGAAGCGCAAATGCGCGCGATCCGCGAATCGGGCTGGAAGAAGGCGCCGTCAGCGAACAAACAGTAGAGCAAGCAGAGCACGTCACGCAATCGAGAAAACGAAGCTACTTAACGCATTGCAATGCCTGATGTAACGGAACATGCGCGTCAGCCGTTGGCGCATGCTGTTCAACACACCATAAGGTAGGTAGACCATGCTCAAAAAAATGCTGACGGGATTGACGGGACTGATGTGCTTGATGATCGCGTCGTTGGCCGTCGCGGCCGGGGTCAGCGCGCACTACAAGATCGTCACCGGACAGGAACGCGGCACGTACATCCAGATCGGCGCCGATCTCGCGAAGTATGTCGCGCAGCCCGCGGGCATCGACCTCGAAGTGATGCCGTCGAAAGGCTCCGCGGAGAACGTGCAGCGTATGCGTTTCGAGCCGGGCGTGAAGCTCGCGCTCGTGCAATCGGATGTGTATCAGGCGTATATCGACATGGCCAATTCCGGCAATGCCGACGCGGGCACGACGATCCGCCCGCTGCGGCTCATCATGCCGCTCTACAACGAGGAGATCTATTTCGTCGTGCGCGACGACTCGCCGATGAAGACGATCAACGAGATCAAGGACAAGGTCATCAGCATCGGGCCGATCGGCAGCGGCACGGCGCAATCGTCGACCACGCTCTACCACCTGATGTTCAATCAGCCGATTCCCGAGCAGAACGTCCAGAGTCTTTCGAACGAAGACGCGATTGCCGCGCTCGTCGTGAAGAAGATCGACGTGGCCGTGATCGTCGCGGGACAACCGGCCAAGCTCTTCACCGATATGAATCCCGATCTGCTCGCGCAGATCCGTATCTTGCGCGCCGATCCCAACGCGGCCGAAACCACGCGCGCAAAGGAAACCTATTTTCCGGCGACGATCCGCCAGAGCAGCTATCCGAACTGGCTGAAGGAAGACGTACCGACGCTGACCGTGAAAGCTTTTCTCGTCACCTATGACTACGGCCTGCGCGACACGGTGAGCAACCTGAACCGCTTCGCCGATTCACTGTGCGAGAACTTCGACGTGTTGCAGGAAAAAGGCCATCCGAAGTGGAAGCAGGTCAAGCTCGAACTGCCGCCGCTCACGAAAGGCTGGCAATACTATCCGCCCATCGAGCGGCACTTGCGTTCGTGCATCGCGCGCCGGGCGTCGATGCCCGCGGGCGGCGCGACGGCGGCGGCGGTGCAGCAGCAACCTGCCGCGCCGAAAGTGAACAAACGTCCGTGCTCCGATCAGGAGCGTCTGCTGCTGTTGTGCGGCAAGTGAAATCGCATTGACGCGACGAGCACAAAAAAGCGCCACTGCGCATCTCACGCAGTGGCGCTTTTTCTTTTCGTCCTCTCGCACGACTACTGCGCGGACGCGTTGCCTTCCCAACCAAGCCCCAGACTCTTCTGCAACGCGACGTAGTCCTTGATCAGCTGCGCATCACTCTGTACGCGATTCTGCTCGGCTGTATAGCGCGTGCGTTCCGCGTCGATCCAGTCGAGCGCCGTCGCCGTGCCCGCGCGATAACGCTGCTCGGTCAAGGTCGCTGCGCGCGTCGCGGAGCCTTCGACCGTGCGCAGGCTGACGACATTCTCACGCTCGTGCCCGTAGCGCGACAGCGCGACATCGGCATCGCGCAGTGCGCCGAGCACGGTGCTTTCGTACTTCGCCTGCGCTTCGTCGAACGACGCGCGCGCCTGATCGACTTTCGCTTTCGTGCGGCCGAAGTCGAAAGCGTTCCATTGCAGATACGGCACCCCGAGCCACGTGAGGTTGTCCTTGCGCACCAGATGGCCAGGGTCCGCGGCGCTGTAGCTCAGGCTGCCGAACAGCGTGACTTTCGGAAACCAGTCCGCCTCGCGTTCGCCGATCTGCGCGCTCTGTGACGCGAGCCGCCGCTCGGCTGCGCGCACATCGGGACGTCGCCGCAGCAGTTGCGCTGGATCGCCGACGGCAACCGTCTGCGGCAGCGCGGGCAGCGGCGCGGGCTGCTTCAGCATGTCGTCGAGCGCGCCCGGCTCGCGGCCCGTCAGAAGCGCGAGTTCGTCGAGCGATTCGGCGATCTGCGCGTCGAGGGGAATGAGTGCGTTGCGCGTGTTCTCGACCTGCGTGCGTACGCGTTCGACATCGACTTGCGATGACACGCCACGCTCGCGCCGCTGCTCGGTCAGCGACAGCACATGCTCTTCTAGCTCCGCCGACTTGCGCACGATCGCGATGCGCTGCTGCTGATCGCGCAAGCCGACATACGCGCTGCCGATTTCCGCAGCGAGTTGCACGTGCGTATCGGCGAGGTCGGCTTCGGACGCATCCGCTTCCGCCGACGCCGCTTCGACCGCGCGACGCGTGCCGCCGAACAGATCCAATTCCCAACTCGCATCGAAGCCAGCCAGATACAGCGCGACGGGACCACGCCCCGACGAGCCGGAACTGCCACCGCTCAGCGACGACAGATCGGGTTCGCGCGTGCGCAGATACGCCGCGGTCGCGCCGACTTTCGGCAACGCGTTGCTTTGCTGCTGCGTCAGCCCGGCGCGTGCCTGGCGTACGCGCGCCTGCGCCGCGCGCAGGTCCGGGCTGTTGTCGATCCCCGCTTCGATCAGCGCAGTCAATTGCGGATCGTTGAGCGCGACCCACCACGCGGCGACGCCCGGCGCAGTCGCTACGACGCCATCGGGCGCGCGCTTGAAGCTGCTGGCGTTCGTCGTGGCGGGCGCACCCTTGTAGTCGGGGCCGACCGTGCAGCCCGCGAGCAGCACAGTCAGTGCAGCCGCGACGGCTGGAAGCATCGATGCGACACGCGAAACGCGACGCGACACAAAACGGGAATCGGAGCGCGCGGCAGCAGCGCCGCGCTGAGCGGCAAAATCAAATGGCTTCATCACAGGTTTCAATGTCCGGCCGACGGCGTGCCCGGTGCCGGCTTCTTGAGAAGAAAAGCGAGAGGAATGCACAGCAGCAGCGCGACGGCGAGCACGTAGAACGTTTCCGAAAACGTGATCACGCTCGCCTGCAACTGCATCTGCGCCGCGAGCTGGCCGAGCGCCTGCATCTTCGCGTAGGCCATGTCGCCATGCTGCGAGAAGAAGCCCGCTGCGCTCTGCGTGACGTGCTCCTGACCAATCAGCGAATTCGCCGTCACCGACTCGCGGATCATGTCGTCATGAAACGTGTTGCGCCGGTCGATGAACGTGCCGAGCAGCGCGAGCCCCACCGAGCCACCCAGGTTGCGCGCCATGTTGTAGAGACCCGCTGCGTCGCCCGCCTGTTCGCGCGGCACGGCCGCCATCGATGCCTGGTTCAGCGGCATCATCGCGAGCACCTGGCCCACGCCGCGCAGCAGTTGCGACCACGTGAAGTCGTCGCCCGCGCTTTGCGCCGTCAGCGAAATATCGAGCATGCAACTGCCCGCGAAACACGCGAGGCCCGCCATTACGAGCAGACGCGTATCGACGCGCCCCATCAGACGCGGCAGCACGGGCATCATCAGAAACGCGGGCAGACCCGACATCAGCATCACCGCGCCCGACTGCTGGGCGTTGTAGCCCGCCACGCCGGAGAGAAACTGCGGCAACAGATACGACACGCAGTACAGCCCCGCGCCGACCGTGAAGACGATGAAGATCACGCTCGCATAGCGCGCGTTGGTCAGCAGCTTCAGACGCACGATCGGCTGCTTCGAGACGAACTGCGCCGCGAGCAGCAGCACGATGCCGGCAGCCGCGACCACGCTCAGCCACACGATCATCGGCGATTCGAACCAGCGTTCGCGCTGCCCCTCTTCGAGCACCACCGTCAGCGAACTCAACCCCGCCGCCATCCCGACGATACCGAGCCAGTCCGCGCGCACGAACTGCTGCCAGTTGGTGCGCACGTTATCCAGCCCGGCGACGAGCAGCACGACGAGCGCAACGCCCACGGGAAGATTGAGAAAGAAGCACCAACTCCAGTCGATGTTCTCCGCCAGCCAGCCGCCGACCACGGGCCCAAGCAACGGCCCGAGCAGCACGATCAGTCCGAACATCGTCATGCCGATCGGCATCTGGTGACGCGGCAGCCGCGTCGCGACGATGGTCTGTGCAGTCGGAATCATCGCGCCGCCCGCGAAGCCCTGGCCGATCCTCCCGACGATCATCTGCGGCAGGCTGTGCGACATCCCGCAGAGGATCGAAAACAAAGTAAAGAGCGTCGCGTTGCCGAGCAGAAAATTGCGCAGCCCGAACACGCGCGTGAGCCACGCGGCGAGCGGAATCATCACAATCTCGGACATCAGATAGCCTGTCGATATCCACGTGCCCTCGGTGCCCGTCGCGCCGATCTGCCCTTGAATCTGCGGCAAGGCGGAGTTCGTGATCGAGATGTCGAGCGTCGCCATCAGCGCGCCAAGTGCGCCCGCGGCGACGGCCGTCCAGTCGGCGGCCGTTGCGTTGGCCGGTTTTGCGGCCGCCTGCTCAGCCACGGCCGTTCTCGCGTTCGATGCGCGCTTCGTTGTCACGCGCGCCGCGCGTGTCCACGTCGACGTTCACCGACAGACCCGGCAGCAGCACCTTGCGCGTTTCCTGCCCGACGTCGAGCCGGATACGCACAGGCACGCGCTGCACGATCTTCGTGAAGTTGCCCGTCGCGTTCTGCGCGGGCAGCAATGCGAACTGCGAACCCGTACCCGGCGAGAAGCTGTCGATCTTGCCGTGCAGCTTCGTGCCCGGCAACGCGTCGACACGCAGCGTCACGGGCTGGCCGACCCGCATCATGCCGATCTGCGTTTCCTTGAAGTTGGCGACGAGATACACGTCCTGCACGGGCACGATCGTCATGAAGCGTGAGCCCGGCTGCGCGTACTGGCCGACGCGCACGCTGCGGTCGCCGACGCGTCCGTCGATGGGACTCGTGAGCACCGTGTCCTGCGTGTCGAGTTGCGCCTGGCGCGCGCTTGCCTCGGCGGCAGTCAGTTGCGCGCGCGCCTGTTCGATCGCGGCGTGCGTGGTCGCGATCTGGCGTTCGGCGCTTTGCAGCGCGGCGGCATCGGCGGCGCGCGTGGCGCTCGCCTGACGCTGCGTGTTGCGCAGCTCGGAGACGCGCTCGCCCGTCTCGGCGCCCGTCGCGGCCAGTGGCTCGTAGCGCTTGACCTGATCGGCGGCGTGGGCCTCGTTCGCGCTCGCGCCGTCAAGTTGCGCGCGGGCTTGCGCGATGGCCGCCTGCTGCTGCGAGAGTTCCGCTTCACCACGCAGGATGTCGGCGCGGCGCGCGGCGATGGTCGCGTTCGCCTGTTCGAGCACCGCGTCGTATTGCCGGCTGTCGAGCCGCACGAGCGGCTGGCCGCGCTTGACAGTCTGGTTGTCGCCGACCAGCACGTCGGCCACGTAGCCCGACACCTTCGGCGCGACGGTCATGCCGTCGGCTTGCAGATACGCGTCGTCAGTGCTTTCGATGAAGCGCCCCACCGTCCACCAGTGCGCGCCCCACGCAATCGCGCCGAGCACGGCGACCCCGCCGATGATGAGAAATACGCCCTTCTTTCTGGACCGTGGCGCGCTCGCGGCGCGCCCCGATTCTTCGACGGGCAAAGTGGCTGACATGTTGACCTCAGATAATTTATACCGATCGTTATAATTATTCCAGTTGATACAATTTAGTCAACAATATTGTTTTTACGATCCTTACCTTTTACCTTTGCGCTCATCGTCTATTTTTTTGTCGATCGGTGTGGGCGCTTTAGCGCCTTGGCCGGTCCCATGCAAAGCTAAAGCAACGTGACGACACGCACACCGAGACACCGCCCCGCAGCGGAAGGCGGCTACCAGCGCGGCGAAGAGACCCGCGCGAAGATCATCGAAGCGGCGCTGAGCCTGTTCGGCGAACGCGGCTTCGAAGGCGCATCTACGCGCGACATCGCCGAGCATGCGGGCGTCAACGCGCCCGCGCTCGTGTATTACTTCGACAACAAGGAAGGCGTCTATCAGGCCTGCGTCGAATACATCATGGCGAACGTGGCGGACTACTTCGCGGATGCCGTCGAGGCCGCGCAGACCGTGCTCGACGCGAATCCTTCCGACGACGCACTGATCGACGCGTTTCGCGCGATCCAGGCGCGCGTCGCCAGTTATCTGTTCACGACGGAGACGCCCGCCACCTGGCGCCTGTTCATGGCGCGCGAGCAGGCAGGACTCGGCCCGGCGTTCGCCGCCGAGCGCCTGAACGAGCGCATGCGCAAGCCGCTTCTGAGCGTGAGCTCGGAGATCGTCGGGCGCCTGCTGGGAAGACCTGCTGACGATCCCGAAACGGTGATCCGGCTGCTGGCGATCAACGGACAGCTCGTGTCCTTTCATCTGACGCGCTGCACAGCATTGGCGGCGTTGCAGTGGAAGTCGATCGACGGTGAGCGGCTGAAGCAGCTCTGCGCGATCATCGATGAGCAGAGCGTCGTGCTGCTGCGCGCGATGATCGAATGGCGCGAGGCGAACAGCAAGCGGCGCAAGAAGAAGTAAGGCGACGTGACCCGCCTGCGAATGCCTTAACGCTCCTTACAAAGTCAGACAGAGCGTGACGGGCGTCGCCGTCCATCGAAAACGCGGAACGCTATATATGGCGGGCTTTCACGCGACCTTCCACTGCCCGTCGAGCACGCCGTGGCTCGCAAACTTCTGTTGATTCTGTAACGAGGCTGTTAAACGCGATTGACCCAGGATGGGTAAGGTGCGGCTTCGCACTGCGCCGCGCATGCTCGCAGCGGTGCAGCGACACGCACAACTCATTGAAGGAGCAATCGATGCGCAAGCTCGCGATTCTGGCCGTCATGGCCGCATTGACCGCCACGTTGTCCGGATGCTGGTGGGGACCGGTGCCCGGCTGGGGCGGCGGACCGGGCCACGGTGGTGGGCCCGGCGGTGGCGGACCCGGTGGACCGGGAGGCGATGGACCGCACGGCGCGGTCGTCGTGCCGCATGCAACGGCACGCGCCTGACCTTGGCTTGGCTTGGCGCGACGCGCAGCTCAGCGAGCGCGTCGCGTGCCGTTCAACCCCGCGCGGACAACTCGCGCGGTGCGGCGGGGGGCGTCATCCCGCCTTCCGCCGCGCTCCACTGTACGACCCAATCGGGCAACGCGGGCGACGCCTGCGTGACGCCCGCCAAACCGAGCAGTTCGCCAGTCGGCACGGTGCCGCCGCTGCGCTTCAGAAAGCGCGTGCGCACGACGCCCAGCGCAACCTGCACGCCATCGCGGATAAACGCCTGCTCGAGGAACACATGCCGCTCGTCCCAGCCGATCACCCGCGTCGCCACATCGTAGCGGTCCCATAGCTCCAGTGAGCGATGAAAGCGCATCGTCTCCAGCGTGACGACGGGATACCAGCCCTGCTTTTTGATCTGCGGCCATACGCGCGCGCGGATCATCAGGTCGACGCGTGCCAGATCGAGGATCGTGAAGTAGCGGCCGTTCGTCATATGGCGCAGCACGTCGAGATCGTTGGGCCACACGCGAAACGGCGTGACACAGGTATCGAGCACATGCAGATGCCCGCGACGCGGACTCAACATGAAAGTGAGGAACAGGCGTAACAGCAGATTCATGACAAAGCTCGCAGAGGCGAGGCTAAGGTTGCAAAAGCACGCATGTTAATCGACAGTTCGGTACGCGGGCGGCCCGTGTTATAGAGGGCTTCTTCACATGCCGCTTGTCGATGCGCTTTTGCGACGCGCCTCACATTGCAGTCGATGGCTGCGCGGCCGCCAGATGCTGCGTATGCATGTCGCTCAGCCGGCACAGCAGAATGCCGTAACCCGTCAGATGGCCCAGATAGACGCTCGTGAATACGCCGGGCGCGGGCAAGGTATCGACGATGTCGCGCAATGCATCCATCTGCAAGGGCTTCGCTTCGAGCGCCGCGCGCTCGACACGCAGGTCGGCCACCAGCGCGAGCTTGCCGTGCGCGTCGAGCAGCCTGGCGAGCCCGGCGAGAAACGCTTCGCGCCAGCGGGGATCGAGCGCGGTGAACTGCTCGTGAAACGTATCGAGCGTCTCCAGGAAGTTGACGAGCGAGTCGAACAGTTCGTGATAACACCAGAACAGCGGCAGCCGGTCGCGATTGCGCTGCAGATGAGGCGACATCCACGCCTGCTCCAGATCAAGCTTGAGCAGGCCGTGCGATTCTTTCAGGTCGGTGCTCGACTTGCGCAACTGGCCGATGATCGTTTTCAGTTGCGCCGAATCGTGCTGGCCCGACGCGAGTTGGCCGAGCGCTTGCAACGCCTGTTCGTTGCCATCGTTGACGAGACGATTCGCCCAGAAGCCGTGATCGGGCGGAAAGACGATCTGCTGGATGATGAAGCCGAGCAGCATGCCCAGCACGACGCCGATCAGGCGCTGTTCGAGCAGCGGAAGATGTTCGCCCGTGTAGAGCACGAGCGTCATCGGAATCGTGATGCTCGTCATCTGGAACAGCGACGGTCTCAGTCGCACGATCGCGAAGATCACGAGCGGCAGCAGCAGCGTGCCGAGCAACAGATGCGGCGCCGTGAGCCAGATCACGAGCGTGGCGATCGGCATCGCGACGACGTTCGACATCACGCGTCGATAGAAGTAGCCGCGCGCGGCGGAGATCGAACTGCCGAGCGCGAGCGTCAGCATCGTCGAACTGGCGAGCGCGACGGCCGCTTCGGGATAACCGAGGCTATAGGGAATCCAGAAGCCGATCCACAGCCCGAGCGCGAGCTTCACGTACTTGGCGTTTTCCGAAAGCGAGAAGCGCGCGAGCGCGCGGCGAAACGGCGTCAGCGGCTTGTGGGCGTAGGAAGCGGTCGACATGGTTGCTCCTGCAAGCGGGAAGGCACTCTATGTGTGGCATCGGCATGGCTGGTTCGAATTGTACCGGCGCCTCGATGAACGCAAACGCGCGACAGCCGTTGCTCCTGGATTTGCTCACCATCCTGGATTTACTCACCATCCTGGATCAGCTCACCGTCATCGGCGCCCCTGGCGCACACCGCCGCCATTTTTGACCCGCTTCATTTCCTCGCACGCCGCAGGCATAGTGAGAGCTTTCCAGCCTCGACACAGCAAGCCCGACACAATGAGCGAGACCTCCCCGGCCGCCGCGCCCGTCATCCGCGACGCCACCGACGCCGACTTCCACTCCATCCAGGCCATCTACGCGCACCACGTGCTGACAGGCGTCGCTTCGTTCGAAGAGACGCCGCCGTCCGTCGACGATTTGCGGCAGCGCCGCGCCGCCGTGCTTTCGCATGGCTTGCCGTATATCGTGGCGATTGTCGACGGCAAGATCGCGGGGTACGCGTATGCGACGCTCTATCGTCCGCGAATCGCGTATCGCTTTACGATCGAAGACTCGATCTATATCGACGATGCATGCCGTGGCCGCGGCGTCGGGCGCGCGCTGCTCGCGGAACTCATCGAGCGATGCGAACAGGGCCCGTGGCGCCAGATGATCGCCGTCATCGCCGACGGCGGACGCGGCGGCTCGCTGTCCCTGCACAGTAACGCCGGGTTCGAACTGGTCGGCACGTTGAAGGCGGTCGGCTTCAAGCATGGCCGATGGCTCGACTCGACCGTGATGCAGCGCGCGCTCGGACAGGGCAGCGAGGCACTGCCCGCCGACGCCGAAGCCGCCAGCGACTAAAGCGACTGTACGCACTGCGCCGAATCGCATCGACGCGTTCATCGGCAAGCGTGAAGCATCGCGTCAGACTAGCGGCAACGTGCGCGTGAACATCATCGGATAGTCGATGACGAGTCCGTCCTCGTCCACTTTCAGTTCCGCCGCGAAGCCGGTATCGATGCCTTCGTAGCGATACTCGCTGTCCGGTTCGACGCACGTGTACGCCTGCTCGACCCGCGCGACCTGTAAATCGGGCGTCGAAATGAACACGACGGCGATCGTCTCGCGCGCGCCCTTGGCCAGTTGCAGACGGCGGATCGGCAGCGTGTTCGTGAACGGCGTGGCGGCGATGTCGATATCGATGCAGCCCGCCAGCGATGGCAATACGAGCCCATGCCCATCGCGCCAGTTGCCCTCGCCGTCACCGTGCAATTCGAGTTCGGGGCCGCCCGTCACCTTCAGCCACGCGTGCAGCGTGCGCCATTGCGGATCGCATTTCACGCGGTACATAAGGCCGTACGCGCGGTCATCGCGCTCGCCGACCAGCACGCTTTCGGCGTAAAAGCCGTCGACGCGCGCATCGAATGCGAGATGCTCGACGCCCTCGCCCTCTTCCGGGGTCCATCGGACTTCACGCATGAATCTGTCTCCTGTGTGGGATCGCCGGAAATGACGCGCCCGTGGATGACATCGTAGCGCGCCACGCGGACTGATGAGTCGCCCGACCGCCTCGCTCAAATAGCCGCTATCAACGCGCGCGCATGGCGCTCGCGCCTCGCCTGCCCTATGCTCGTGTTTCGTCTGCTTCGAATCGAAAGCGCCGCGTGAGTTCCGCCTCGCGCGGCTTTGTCACGTCTTCGTCACGTCTTCGTCACGTCAGTTGAAACGGTATTACCCCATGTCCGCCGCGCTCCATGAAGAACCATTCGACGCATTGCGCACGCTGCTGCGCAGCTTCGGTCAGATCGTCCTGCAACGGAACGCGGCGACGGGCGCGTGCGTGCTGGCGGCGTGGCTCGTGAGCGATGCGCGCCTCGCATGCGCCGCGCTGACGGGTGCGATCGCGGCGAACGTCGGCGCCGTGTTGCGCGGCTACGATCCCGCCGATACGCGCGACGGATTGCACGGTTTCAACGGCGCGCTCGCGGGACTTGCCGCGTCCATCTTTATCGCCGACGACGCCACCGCGATGGCGGTTGCGATACTCGCGGCAACGGCGGCTGCATGGCTGCTCGGACCGTGGGCGCGGTTATTGCGCTCGCGCGGCCTTGGCTTTTATTCGAGCCCTTGCCTGCTTGTGACGTGGGCGTGGCTGCCGCTTGTTTATCTGGCGCCGGCGCACGTTGCCGCGAGCGACGCGGTTTCGTGGCTCGATCCGATGCGCGGCTTGCTGGCGGGTGTTGCGCAGACATCGTTTGCGGGCAACGCGCTCGCGGGCGTGTTGATACTTGGCGGCATTGCACTGTCGTCGATGCGCTCCGCGCTGTTTGCGCTCGCAGGCGCGGCGCTCGCGACCTCGGCGCACTGGCTGATCGGCGCGGATAGCGCATCGCTCGGCGCGGGCCTGTTAGGATTCAATGGCGCGCTCACGGCGCTTGCGCTGGCCGATTGCGGCGTGCTGGCGGCGCTCGCTGGCGTGGGCGTATCCGTCGCGATGCAGCAGGCTGCCATTGTGTCGGGCCTGCCGGCGATGACGGCGCCGTTCGTCGTCGCAACATGGACGCTGCGCTTGCTGATGCGCGATACTCGCCGCACTAGCAACCGGAGCCGCGCTCCTGATTCCGCGATTGAGAGATCTGCGGATTTAGGGCGTCGAGAGGAAACAACCCGTGCCGTTTCGCCCGAAGGCTGAAGCGGCCAGCAACAGGAGACGTCATGTCGTCGTTCGCTCATACGCCTGCGGGCCGCATTGCGCAGTCGAAGCTCATGTCGGAGGCGGAGCAGCGCACGCGCGTCGATCTCGCGGCCGCGTACCGGCTTGCGGCGCTCAACGGCTGGGACGATCTCGTCTACACGCATATTTCCGCGAGCGTGTCCGACGAGCCCGGTCATTTTCTGATCAATCCGTTCGGCCTCTCGTTCGATGAAGTGTGCGCGTCGAATCTGGTGAAGATCGATATCGCGGGCAACATCGTCGGGGCGAGCGAGCACCCGGTGAACGCGACCGGCTTCGCGTTGCACGCGGCTGTTCATGCGGCGCGCGCAGACGCGTTTTGCGTGATGCATCTGCACAATACGGCGGGTATTGCCGTGTCGCTGCAAAAGGATGGGCTCTTGCCGGGCTCGCAGCATGCGCTGCGCTTTCATGGTTATCTTGCGTATCACGATTACGAGGGCCTTGCGTTCACGCCGGCGGAGGGCGAGCGCCTCGTTGCGGATCTCGCTGACAAGCCGGCGATGCTATTGCGCAATCACGGTACGCTGACGACGGGCCGCACGGTTGCGGAAGCGTATGTGCTGATGGCGACGCTCATCAAGGCTTGTGAGATTCAATTGCAGGCGCAGGCGGGCGGCGGCGCGCTGGTGTTGCCATCGGAGGCCGTGGCTGAGCGCACGGCTGAACAGCTTTACGACGGGGGCGCTGTGGAAGGAGCCACTGAATGGCCCGCGTTGTTGCGCAAGCTTGATCGCATCGATGCGTCGTATAAGGGTTGAACTTTTTTACTAAGGAATACGAGACATGCCTACATTTCATATCGAGCTTTTTGAAGGTCGCACCGTTGAGCAGAAACGCCAGTTCGTTGAGGCGATTACTAAGGCGACGTGCGAGTCGCTGAATGTCGAGCCGAATTCGGTTGATATTGTTCTCATCGATGTCAAGCGGGAGAACTGGGCGACAGGTGGGAAGCTCTGGAGCGATGCCTAGCCAAGGTCTGCTCGGTTTTCGGGCGTCGTCAATGTGGCATCGTTTAACAAAGGTCCAATATCACGATGCCCGGATCGTCAGTTCCTGTTTTGCTGGGTTCGCGCGCGTTCGAGACGTCTAAAGTTTTCCAGATCGGTGCCGAAGTAACACAAGTTACCAACGACACAGGCGTTCGATCTATGAAGAGCAAGGACGCGAAGTTCATCGGTGAAGCCGGGAGTGGTCGTTCGTCGTCGATTGCTGATCAGATCGAGGAGACCGCTGGGGTTTGGCTGGCGGCGGTGTGTACGGTTATTGCGGGGGCCGGGACGGTGCTTCAGCTTATCGCGTGGTTCAGGTGATTTTTTTGTCTGCGACGCTGGGTGGTTCGGTTTGCTTTGCGCTGGCAGCTGCTTTTTGCCTTTCGTGCTTCAGGCGTTGCCGTTTCGGTGTTTTGGTTTTTGCTCTGGCATCCGCGATTTGCCTTCGTGGCGCGGCCGGTTTGGTTGTTCTAGCGTTTGCGCTGGCATCCGCGATTCGTTAGCGTGCTTCATGCGTCGCCCCTGTGCGGGGCGGCACCTACTTTTCTTTGCCGCCGCAAAGAAAAGTAGGCAAAAGAAAGCGGCTAACACCGCCAATCCTTGTTCCTGCCTGAGGGCCCCCAACCGGTCCCTCACTTCACACGGCAACCTTCCTGTTCGCGTTCGTTGCCAACGCTCCTGCGCTGCGCCTCACCCGCTTCACACACCCGCATTCGGGCATGCCGTGCCAGATAGTCCACCGCCGCCCAGGTGGCAAACTGTGTGTAGGCCGTAGTACTGCACGCACCTCACTCCAGACCGATAGCG
>NZ_FNDI01000037.1:28523-82806 GCF_900100565.1 Paraburkholderia steynii
GTGTTAGCCGCTTTCTTTTGCCTACTTTTCTTTGCGGCGGCAAAGAAAAGTAGGTGCCGCCCCGCACAGGGGCGACGCTTGAAGCACGCTAACAAAGCGCGGATGCCAGCGAAAAGGCAAAAATCACCAGGGCAACACATGAACAGCGAAGGCAAATCGCGAATGCCAGCGCAAAAACCAAAACACCGAACAGCAACGCATGAAGCACGAAAGGCAAAGAGCGATGCCAGCGCGAAGCACAGCGAACCACCCAGCGTCGCAGACAAAAAAACCAAACCCACTGCGACATCCCACCACACAACCGCGTCGCGCGACATCGACAAACCCTGTGCTGCGACGCGGTCGATTGCCGCACTTCACGCGCAAACGCACGCGACTGCCCCACAAAACAGAAAACCAAAATCCTGATCCAGATCAACCGCTTACAGAAAAAAAGCGCGCCCGCAGAAGCGCAGATCTGCGCCAAATCGCCACACAACGCGCCGCAGCAAAACAACAAACATTCCCCTACGCTTGCGGTCATCTGCACGAACCCGGATTCGGACACATGACCACCGCAATCTCCGCCTTCGACCTTGCCCGCATGCAGTTCGCGTTCACGGTCTCGTTTCACATCATCTTTCCCGCGCTCAGCATCGGGCTCGCCAGTTTCATCGCCGTCCTCGAATGGCGCTGGCTCAAAACCGGTAAGGCCTACTACAAAGATCTTTGTCTGTTCTGGTCGAAGATCTTCGCCGTGGCCTTCGGCATGGGCGTCGTCTCGGGCGTCGTCATGAGCTACGAGTTCGGCACGAACTGGTCGGGCTTCTCGTCGTTCGCCGGTCCCGTCACCGGCCCGCTGCTGATGTACGAAGTCATGACCGCGTTCTTCCTCGAAGCAGGCTTTCTCGGCATCATGCTGTTCGGCTGGCAACGCGTCAGCCCGCGTGCCCACTTCGGAGCAACGCTAATGGTCGCGATCGGCACGCTGATCTCGACGTTCTGGATTCTCGCGTCCAACAGTTGGATGCAAACGCCGCAAGGCTTCGATATCGTCGATAACCACGTCGTCCCCGTCGACTGGTTCAAGATCATCTTCAATCCGTCGTTCCCCTATCGCCTCGCGCACATGGCGATCGCCGCCTTCATCGTCACGGCGCTCGTCGTCGCGGCCGTCGGTGCATGGCATCTGCTTAAGGGACGGCGCGACAACGCGGTCAAAAAGATGTTCTCGATGGCGCTGTGGATGCTGCTGGTCCTCGCGCCCGTCCAGGCCTTCGTCGGCGACGCGCACGGACTGAACACGCGCGAACACCAGCCCGCGAAGATCGCGGCGATCGAAGGTCTGTGGGACACGGAGAAAGGCGGCACTGCGCTGAACCTGTTCGGCATCCCCGACATGCAGGCGGAAACCACGAAGTACGCCGTGTCGATTCCGCATCTCGGCAGCCTGATCCTCACGCATAGCTGGGACGGCGAAATCCGCGGGCTGAAGAGTTTCCCGAAAGAAGACCGCCCGAATTCGACCGTGGTGTTCTGGAGCTTCCGCGTGATGGCGGGCCTCGGCGTCGCGATGATCGGCTTCGCAATCGCCGCATGGGCGCTGCGCCGGCGCGGCAAGCTGTACGACGCGAAGTGGTTCCACCGCATCGCGATCGCGATGGGACCGACGGGCTTTGTGTCGCTGCTCGCGGGCTGGGTGACGACGGAAGTCGGGCGTCAGCCGTGGGTCGTGTATGGCGTCAAGCGCACCGTCGAAGCCGTGTCGCCGCTCTCGGCGCAACAGGTCGGCATTTCGTTGATGGCGTTCGTCGTCATCTACTTCCTCGTGTTCGGCACGGGCATCTACTACATGTTCAAGCTGATGCGCTCGGGCCCCGCGTTGCCCGGCCACACACCGGATGGCGTCCCCGACGCGCCCGGGCGCCGCCCGCTATCTGCCGTCGATCGGATGATCGACGCCTGATCCAACCTACGATACCCGCGAGAGAAAAATGGATGTGACCATAGTCTGGGCCGCGATCATCGCACTGGGCCTTTTCATATACGTCGTGCTGGACGGTTTCGATCTGGGCATCGGCATCGTGTTTCCGTTCTTCCCCGACGAAAAAGAACGCGACCTGATGATGAACACGGTCGCGCCCGTCTGGGACGGCAACGAGACATGGCTCGTGCTCGGCGGCGCTGGCCTGTTCGCGGCGTTTCCCATCGTTTATTCGACGGTGCTTTCCGCGCTCTATCTGCCGCTCGTCTTCATGCTTGTTTGCCTGATTTTCCGCGGCGTGTCGTTCGAAATTCGCGCGAAGGCGAATCGCACGAAGCATCTTTGGGATCTGGCGTTCATCGGCGGCTCGACGGGTGCGGCATTCTTTCAGGGCATCGCGCTCGGCGCGTTTTTGCAGGGCATTCCCGTTGTCGACGGCAGC
The DNA here is from genome assembly GCF_900100565.1 of Paraburkholderia steynii. Lineage (NCBI taxonomy): Bacteria > Pseudomonadati > Pseudomonadota > Betaproteobacteria > Burkholderiales > Burkholderiaceae > Paraburkholderia > Paraburkholderia steynii. The sequence continues at coordinate 30,929 of NZ_FNDI01000037.1, forward strand.
TTCGCGGGCGACGCATTCGGCTGGCTCACGCCGTTCTCGCTGCTCACGGGTCTCGGCCTCGTCGTCACCTATGCGCTGCTCGGCTGCTGCTGGCTCGTCGCGAAGACGGAAGGCGATCTGCAACGACGCCTGCATCGCGTCGTATGGCCGCTGACGATCGTGCTGCTCGGCTTCATCGTCGTCGTCAGCCTGTGGACGCCGCTGCAAGAACCCGAGATCGCGCAGCGCTGGTTCGACGCCGGCATCTTCTGGCGCCTGCTGCCCGTGCCGTTCCTCGTCGCGATCTGCACGTTCTTCATGCGCCGCGCGGTGCGCGACCGGCATCACAACACGCCGTTCATGATGGCGCTCGGGCTCGTGCTGCTTGGCTACGTCGGGTTGCTCGTGAGCCTGTGGCCGTACGCAATTCCGTCGAGCCTCACGCTCTGGGAAGCGGCCGCTCCCCGTTCGAGCCAGATGTTCACGCTGGTCGGCGCGGCCATCATCATCCCCATCATCATCGGCTACACGACGATGGGCTACTGGGTTTTCCGCGGCAAGGTGCGCCATGGCGACGCCCATTACCACTAAGGCCGCCCGTTCGCGCCGGGTGCGGCTCCCCGGCTGGCTCTGGTTCGTCGCGCTGTGGTGCGGCGGCGTGGGCGGCGCGATGATCGTCGGCTATGCGTTCAAGGCGCTGATGAACGCGACGCTGTTTGCGATTACCTGAGCAGCTCACGACGGCCAAACACGCTTGCGCGCATCCGCCGCGCATAACCTGCCGGGCGGCCCGTCGAGGCCGCCCGCTTGCCTTCAAAATCCTTCCGCGAAGCTCGTCTACGTAGCAGGCCGCGAGAGCACCTTCCTCGTGGCCTCCGATGCAGTGCCGTACCAACCAGGGAAAACCACACGCGCCCAAACCGCGATGACCGCGCCGGACTTTCCGGCGAGGCCGCAGCGGCTGCGCGAGCGAGACCAGAGCATCTGATAAAACCACGCCGACGCCGTTGCATTCCAGACGGCCGACGCGAACAATGAAGCGCGGACACGCGCTGGCCGCAAGGCCGGCGCAGCCGGGCGACAAGCATGACCCATCCGGCGATCCGGCATATGATCGCGGCTTGGGAAGCAAAACAAGCTGTTGCTGCATGGACGGCCCACCGCTGGTCGGGCCGCAGGGAGTGCAGCGGGTTGCGATGCGCAGCGGGCGTACACGTCCGGGGTGCGTCGCGGCCTTGCGGACGGAGCGCGCGCAACGGGGAGCGCGCGCTCCGCCCTCGTCCCGACCGACAACATGGCACAACACCGGCAGGGCCGAGCGCCTGCATGGGACGAGAGGAAGGCGCTAAAGCGCCAACTCTGGTCCACAGCGGAGACATCATGAAGTTTCTTGTAGCCGACGATCATGAACTGATCCGCCAGGGCGTCAAGGGTCTGCTACGCGGACTCGATCCCGACGCCGTATTCGACGAAGCCGACACCTGGGAAACGCTGGCCGCCGCCGCAAGGCCCGACGCCAACCACGATCTCGCCATCGTCGACCTTCACATGCCCGGCATGACGGGCGCCTCTTCATTGCACGCCCTGCTGAAAGCCAATCCGGCGCTGCCCGTGGTCGTGCTGTCGGCGGAAGAATCGCCGGATGAGATGCGCGCCGTGCTCGCAGCGGGCGCGCTAGGTTTCGTGCCGAAGCGCCAGCCGGCCAGCGTGATGCTCAAGGCGATCGAGCTGGTGCTGTCGGGCGGCGCCTATGTGCCGATGGAAGCGCTCAGCCTGCTCGGCTCGCGCAGCGCGGATACAGCGACCGCGACTGCCACGGCGGAAGCCGCTATGACAGCAGGCGCAACAGCCATCGCCGGGCAGACGACGGCCGCGCCACCGGAAGCTGCGCCCGTTCGCATCGAGGCGCTGCAGCCGCATCAACAACATCTGCTGGAGAACCTGTCGCCACGTCAACAGGAAATCATGCGGCTCGTGCATCGCGGCTGGACCAACAAGATGATCGCGCGCGATCTCGGCGTCGCCGAAGGCACGATCAAGGTCCATCTTTCGGTGATCTTCCGCGCGCTCGGCGTGCATAACCGCGCGACCGCCATTGCCGTGATCAACGGCTGGCTCGAAGCGGGAAAGACGCTTTGAATGGGGATAAAAAAGAAGGCGACAGAACGTCGCCTTCGGCAGAACGCGGCCTTTGAAGCCGCACTTGATACATGCCCGTCAGAGCATTTCCGTCGCCAGCGTGACGCCTAGCGCAACGCCGCCGATCACGCCGATCGCGCGGCCGAGCAGCATCGCGTTGAGGTCCTCGTCGAGGAGGAACTCGCTGCGGCGCTCACGCATGACCGTGCGATGCAGCAGCGGCATGGGAAACAGCAACGCGCACGACAGCGCGACGGGCGCGCCCAGGCGCATTGCCATGTTCGCGTGGTGCTCGGCGGGAATGCCGAGATACAACATGCCGACCACGAAAACAGCCGTCAGCAGCGCGCCCGCCAGCACGCCTGCGACGAGCTTGTCGGATGGATGTCCGTTCACTTCTACACCTCATTGAATCGAAAGACCGCGCCGGGCCGATGGGCCGGACGCGAAGGTTGCCGGAATCGTTCGCGGCGGCCTGGGGAGCCGCTGTTATCGCGAAACGGCTTATTTCAGCAGCCAGGCATGGCTTCGGTCGATCAGACACTTCTCAAAAAGGCTGACGAACAGGACGGGACGCGGTGGCGCAGGCGGTAAACGGACGCGCAACGGCGCTATACGGCGCCGCTGCTATTAGGAAAAGATCGTCGATGGTCGCGATGCGGCTCGCGTTATGACGCGAGCCTTTGACTCTGTGACGGGGAGCCGGACCGAAAGGCGTGGCGCGTCGCGCCGGGGAGGATCAGCTGCGCGTCGTCAAAGGTTGCTCCGACGTCACGGGCTCCGCGCGGTCACCCGGCTTGTCTGCCACCGCGCCCGGCTGCTGCCACAGCATCTCCAGCGTGCGGCGCAGCCGCGCGGGCGTCACGGGCTTGTGCAACACGGGAATGCCCTGCATCGCCAGCGCCTCCAGTTCGACCGACGCCATATCGCCCGTGATCAGCAGCGTCACCACGCGTTCGCGGCCACGCCTTCGGAGCGCGTCGCGCACGGCGCCGAGCGCCTGCGCGCCCGTCCGGTGGTTCGCCAGCTGATAGTCGCAGAGCACGGCATCGGGCATGAAGCCTTCGTCGATGGCCAGCAGCGCGAGACGCTCGTCAGGCACGCCGCGCACGATGCAGCCCCAGCGGCCGAGCAGGCTCTGTATGCCTTCGAGGATGGCCGGCTCGTCGTCGATGCACAGCACGTGGCGCCCGAGCGCCGCCCCTCCGCTCGCGACGGAATCGTTCAGCCCGGCGACGATCCGCGCCGGATCGCCCGCCTGCACTGGGAACCGGAACACCGAGCCGCGCCCCGGCGCCGAGCGCAATTGCAGTTGCCCGCCCAGCATCTCGACGAGCCGCTTGACGGTCGGCAGCCCGAGTCCATGCCCTTGCCGAGCGTCGCGCTGCGGATTGGCGACCTGATAGAACTCTTCGAAGATGCGCCCTTGCTCGGCCCGCGGAATACCGATGCCCGAGTCGCGCACTTCGATATAGCCGCCCTCGCTCCGCCCCGCGTGCCGGAAGCCCATCCAGATCGCGCCGCTTTCCGTATAGCGCACCGCGTTCGACAGCAGGTTGCTCAGAATCCGCTCCAGCAGCACCGGGTCGTCGTGGATCACGGCGTCCGTCGGCGCGATGCGCAGCGCGAGCCCTTTCGCGGCCGCCTGCGGCCAATACTGGTTGCCGACGCGATCGAACAGTTCGGACAGCCGGAAATGCAGCCTGATGACCTGCGTGACGCCGCTTTCGAGCCGCGCCAGATCGAGCACCTGGTTGAACAGCTGGTTCAGCGCCTCGACATTGTTGGCGATGTTATTGGCCGTCTTCGCGTGCTGCACGGGCGTCGCCGACGTGTCGTTCAGCGACGCCGCGAGCAGCCCGATCGCATGCAGCGGCTGGCGCAGATCGTGACTCGCGGCGGCGAAGAAGCGCGTCTTCGCAAGGCTCGCTTCCTCGGCGACGAGCTTTTGCGCGGCGAGCGATTCGGCGAGCGCCTGCTGGTCGACGCGCGCCTGCACGACGCGCTGGAACAGCTTGCGGTAGCTGAGCGCGTAGACGTTGATCGCGCAGAAGAAGAACGCGAGGACGATCGCGAGGATCGTGCGGTCGAACGTGTGCGTGCCGAAGTGCAGCACGATCGCGGGCAGCAGCAGGAACGGGATCGCCGTCACGAAGTTGGCGCCGTCGAAACCGTTCGACATGAACACGCCCGCCGCCAGCGTGACGAGCAACACCGTGTGCAGGATGGGGAGATCCGTGTGCGGGCTCTGGAACGCGAACCAGATCGCGAGGCCAGGCGCGCTGTAGAGCAGCGCGCCGCGCGCGGCATGCAGGTTGATCCAGGTGCGTGGCGAGACGGACTCGGGCCAGCGCCGGTTGCACATCCACAGCGCGAGGCTTGCGCAGTTGGCGAAGCCATAGAAGATGAAGCAGGCCGCGAAAAGATGCGGATGCGGGATGTTATTCCAGTAGATCGCCACCAGCACCGCAATCGAGAACCAGTGCGTGAAGAAAGCAATCGGGTCCTGCGCGTACAGCACGCGCACGAGGTCTTCGTCGATCGCGCGCTGGATGGGATCGGCCCGCATCGTGCGGTCTCCTTGTCGGCAGGAACTGGCGCCTGGGCGCGTCGCTCCCGTCCATTCAATTGATTTTCGGTCGGCGGGAACGAGTACTTTTGGATCGCTCCCGTGTTGTATGAGATTCGCTGGTCGTTTCGTTTTCTGTCAAACCGCCGCCGATTGCACCAGATTGGGAATAAAACCTGGGCCTCACGCGTCCTATAAAGAGCACCCGGTACAGTCTAAAGATAGTTTACCCGTCTTACCGGCGGTTTACCCTTCAGCTATCACTTAATCCATATAGGCGGCGCCGCGTGCAAAAAGCATACTGGGTTCAACGATTCAACATTCAAGCGCGGCCAACAGCCTCTGAAGGTTCAGCTTCACGACCTGTTTCATGCCTGTTTGTCGAGGCTCTACTGGCGGCATCCCCCGCTGCCACCGCGCTCCTTGCCCCTTACCGATGGAGGCCTTCATGGGCGCAGTTCCGAGCCAGGTTTTCGCACGCACTCTCGACGAAGCCGTTCTTCCCGACCTGTGGCGCCGCCGCGCGCAGCTCACGGACGACGAAATGATGTCGATGTACGACCTCGTGAAGCGCGCGTTGCGCACCTACCACCCGCTCGAATTGCACGCGCTCGGCGAAGACAAGGAAGAGCTCGTGCATCAGTTCATCTATACGAAGGTGCTGCGTCTTGCGCCTAACCATGTCGAATCGAAGGCGACGCCGGAAAGCGCGCCGTCCAACAGCTACGCGATCTGCGCTTACTTCCGCCGCTATCTGATCGACTGCCTGAGGAGCGCGAGCCATCAGCGCAATGTGTCGATGGAAAACGAAGGCATGATGCAGGAGATCGATCTGCGCGCGCAGGCGCTCGAAGATCCCGTCGAAAGCGTGCTGCTGCAATACGGCCTGAGCGAGCGCGGCGTGCGCCAGGCCGCGCGCGAGTTCATCGCGTCGCTCGATTCGCCCGAGCGCATCGTGCTCGCAGGCAGCCTCGGCTGGTGCTCGGAAGCGAAAGGCGGTCTGTCGGCGGTGGCCGCGCAGCATCGGGTGCCCTCCTATCACTATCGTGCCGTCAAGCTCGGTGTCACGATGAAGAAGACGGACGACGCCGCGCAGTTTTCCAACACGAAGATCGGCCAATGGCTGCGCGACGAGCTCGGCATTGAAATTCACGCTGAAAACCGCGAAGCGATCCTCGTCGTGTTCAACCTGCTCGCAGCGGAAGCGACGGAAGCCGCCACCACGCCTGATGACGAGATGATCGAAGCGGCGGCGTGAGCAGCCGGGTGCGCCGCTTGAACCTTAACTCACTTAACGTTTAACAATCGCCGCCTTCGATTCGAATTTGACAATCCGGCTCGCCTAATACGCGTCGCGAACCAGAACGAGCCCGTCTCTACGCTTCATCCCGCGTGCAGTTCGCGCGACCGCTGCCTGATGGCACCCGTCCGCACGAAAGCACTCCACGCCTGCAATCACAGCATTTTTTGAATCACGCGGCTAAACGCGCGTTTTCCCTTTGCATTTCGCTGCGCGACGTCCAGGATAAAGAGGCTGCGAGCGCCAGCCAGCCGTCTATATCGCCAGGTTTCCCCCGCCCGGCACACATCCAATATAAAGAGGTGGTCGAATGAACCGCTTGTCCAGCGCCCTTTCGGCGATGAAGGACCATTACGAGGTCGTGGTCGTGGGTTCCGGCTATGGCGGCGCGATTGCCGCGAGCCGCATGGCCCGCGCGAAACGCAGCGTATGCCTGCTCGAACGCGGCCGCGAGTTCATGGCGGGCGACTTTCCCGCCACGGCGCTCGAAGGTGTCGCGCAAATGCAGTACAACACGGGCGTCGCGCAGATCGGCTCGCCGCTCGCGCTGCTCGAAGTACACGTGAATCCCGATGTGAACGTGGTGGTCGGCTGTGGACTGGGCGGCACGTCGCTGATCAATGCGAACGTCGCGCTCAAGCCCGACGCGCGCCTGTGGGACGATCCGCGCTGGCCCGCCGCCTTGCGCGCAGACCAGGCGAATCTCGACATTTGCTACGAGCGCGCCAAAACGATGCTCGGCGCAACGCCCGTCCCCGACGACTACCCCAATCTGCCGAAACTCGACGCGCTTGAGCTGTCGGCGAAACGGCTCGGCATGAGCGACCGCTTCTACCGCCCGCCCATCACGGTGACGTTCAAGGACGGCAAGAACGCGGCGGGCTTCGACCAGCAGCGCTGCATCGGCTGTGGCGACTGCAACTCCGGCTGCAATCACGGCGCGAAGAACTCGACGCACATGAACTATCTGCCCGACGCCGCAGCGCATGGGGCGCAGATTTTCACGGGCGCGGCCGTGCATTCGGTGGTGCGCGACGACGCGCGCGGCGTCTGGTGCGTACGCTATCAGCCCGCCGATCTGAAGCGCGAGCTGTACGACGCGCCCGAACTGTTCGTGACGGCCGACATCGTGATTCTGTCTGCAGGCACGCTCGGCTCGACGGCGATCCTGCTGCGCTCGCAGGAAGCCGGCTTGCCTGTGTCGAAGCAGCTCGGCCAGCACTTCACGGGCAACGGCGACGTGCTCGCGTTCGCGTTCAACACCGACAAGGTGATCAACGGTGTCGGCTGGGGCACGCATCCGGAGGGCGTTATTCCGCCTGTCGGCCCTTGTATCACGGGCATCATCGACCATCGCAACACGGCCGATGTGAAGGACGGTTTCGTGATCGAGGAAGGATCGGTCGCGGCGCCGATCGGTCTCGGCCTGATGGGCGTGCTCGGCGTCGCGGCGCCTGCCGAAGGCGTCGAAATGCCGGACCCGGCAGGCGACCCGCCGCTCGCGGACGAAGCGCGCATCGCCGAGAGCCTTCTGCGCGGCCCGTATCACGGCGCGATGCACAACACGCAGACCTTCCTCGTGATGGCGCACGACGACGAAAGCGGCCAGATCACCGTCGAAGGCGGCCGCCCGCGCGTGAGCTGGCCGAACGCGGGCAAGCAGCCGATCTACGAAACCGTCGAAAAGACGCTGATCGAAGCGACGGGCGCACTAGGCGGCACGTATGTGCGCAACCCGATTTCCGCCGATCTGTTCCAGAACCGCACCGTCACCGTGCATCCCTTGGGTGGCTGCGGGATGGCGGAGGATGCCGCGCACGGCGTCGTCGATCAGGCGGGCCGCGTGTTTTCCGGCATGGACGGCAACGCGGTCCACGAAGGGCTCTATGTAATGGACGGCGCGGTGATGCCGCTCTCGCTCGGCGTGAACCCGTTGCTGACGATCTCCGCGCTGGCCGAGCGCAATTGCGCGCAGCTTGCGCAGTCGCGCGGCTGGCAGATCGACTACAACGCGGCGGGCAACATCGCCCCGCCGCCCGCGCTGAAAATCGGCCTGCGCTTCACCGAGACGATGATCGGCACGTACTACACCGGCGACGTCAAGCCAGAAGGCCAGCAAGACGACCGCGCGGAAGGCACGCCCATCAGCTTCACCGTGACCGTCGTCTCCGACGATCTCGACGACATGCTCGCGAACCCGCAGCATCAGGCGCACATGATCGGCACGCTGACGTGTACCGCCTTGTCGCCGCAACCGATGACCGTCAACGACGGCATCTTCAACCTGTTCGTCGTTGACGAAGCGAACGTCGAACGGCGCAACATGAACTACCGGATGACGCTCGACACCGTCGACGGCAAGCATTTCTATCTGACCGGTCAGAAGATCATCACGCACACGTCGCTGACGGAACTGTGGACGCAGACGAACACGCTCTACGCGAAGATCCGCGAGTCCGATGCCGACGACGCGCCCGTCATCGGTCACGCGACGCTCATCATCACGCCCGAGAATTTCCTCAAGCAGCAGCGCACGATCGAAGTCACGAATACACCCGATATCGAAACGCGCCTTGCGTATACGCTGAAGTTCGGCCGCTTTTTTGCAGGTGTGCTGTACACGGAATACGGCGGCGTCGCGGCACCGTTGCAATATTTCGATCCCGACGCGCCGCCGCGCGTGCGCCGCGCGTTGCGCGCGCCCGCGCCGCAGATCACCTACTTCAATACCGAGGACGGCAAGACACTGCGGCTCGCCCGCTATCACGGCGGCAACAAGGGACCGCTGCTGCTGATTCACGGCTCAGGCGTATCGAGCCGCATCTTTTCGACGGACCTGATCGGCACGAACCTCGTAGAGTTCCTGTGCGCCGCGCATTACGATGTCTGGCTCGTCGATCTGCGCGTGAGCATCGAACTGCCGAGCGCGACCGAACGCACCACCGCCGATGAAATCGCACGCTACGACATTCCCGCCGCGGTCGCGAAGGTGCGCGAGTTGACGGGCGTCGACGGGATTCAGGTCATCGGGCATTGTCTGGGCGGGCTGGCCTTGAGCATGTCGCTGATGTCGGGACTCAAGGGCGTGCGGTCCGCGGTGATGTCGCAGGTGTCGGCGCATCCCGTGCCGGGACTGTTGCAGCGGGTCAAGGCCGGACTGCACACGCCGCAGATTCTTCAACATCTGGGCATCAAGGATATGACCGCTTATACACAGGACGAGAAATGGCCGCACAACCTGCTCGATCAAGCGCTGAAGTTCTTCCCTGTCGAGCAAGACGAAACGTGCAACAGCGCCGTGTGCCATCGCGCGACGTTCCTGTATGGCCTGCTCTACGAGCACGAGCAACTCGATGAACAACTGCACGCGAACCTGCAGGAGCTATTCGGCATTCACGATGTCGAGTTGTTCAATCAGCTTGCGGCGATGGTACGCGCGGGGCACGTGGTCGATGCGAATGGGGACGACGTGTATATGCCGAACATCGCAGGCATGAAGCTACCCATCGCGTTCATTCACGGCTCGGAGAATCTCTGCTATCTGCCGACCAGCACGGAGATGACCTACGATCTTCTAGTAGAAAAGTTCGGGCCGGAGAACTACGAACGACATGTGATCGACGGATATGGACATATCGATTGTGTGTTCGGCAAGCGCGCGGCACTCGATGTGTTTCCGACGATTGTCAGGTATCTGGATGCGCATTGAGCACAGATGACGGTTCGTCATGGATGCTCTCGCATTCATGACGAACCGTCGTGTGCATAAAAACGCTAGAACAACTTACCCGGATTCATAATCCCATTCGGATCGAGCGCATGCTTGATCGCCTTCATCACGGCGAGCTCTTCGTTCGAGCGCGACACGGGCAGGAACTCGCGCTTGAGCGAGCCGATGCCGTGCTCCGCCGACACCGACCCGCGCAGCGGTGCGAGCATGTCATAGACGAGCGCATACACGTCATGATGATCAACGCCCGGCACGGAATGCCCGTCGACGGTCACATGCAGATTCGAATCGCCGATATGGCCGAAGAAATACGACTCGTTGCCCGGCCAGGCGCGGTCGATCGCCGCGCGGCAACGATCGACGAATGCGCCGATCTCGCCGATCGGCAAACTCACGTCAAAGTTGATGGGATCAAGCTTGACGGGAAATTCCGCCGTGCATTCACGGATCGCCCACAGCGCGCGCGTATCGGCAACCGACTGCGCGATCACGGCGTCGCGGATCGCGGCTTCATCAAGCGCCTCCATCAGCACGCCGGAAAAACGCGACCCGTCGTCATCGGCGTCGAAGCTCGCATGCTCGATCAATGCATATAACGGATGCGCTTCGGCAAATGGCGAGCGCGCACCCGTCAGCTTCACGCCGAAGTCGAAGAAGTCTGGCCACATGATCTCGAATGCGCCGATGTCGTTGCCAAAGCGCGTCGAGAGCCGGCGCAGCAGACTGACGGCCTGATCGTAATCACTCAGCGCAACGAGCGCCGTATGACGCGACGCACGCTGCGGCTGCAGCTTCAGCACCGCGCGCGTGATCACGCCGAGCGTCCCTTCCGAGCCGATGAACCAGTGCTTCAGGTCATAGCCGGTGTTGTTCTTCACCATCTTGTTCAGTGAACTCAACACCGCACCGTTCGCCAGCACGACTTCGAGACCGAGCACCTGATCGCGCGCGGTGCCCGATTGAATCACGCGATTGCCGCCCGCATTCGTTGCGAGATTGCCGCCGATCTGGCATGACCCGCGCGCGCCGAGATCGAGCGCGAGTTCGAAGCCCGCTTGCGCCGCCGCTTCCTGCGCGGCCTGCAAGGTCGTGCCGGCGCGCACGGTGAGGGTCGCCGCTGCGCTGTCGATTTCCTCGACGCCAGCAAGACGGTCCAACGATAACGCAATATCTGTCGCACGCGGAATCGAGCCGCCCGCAAGGCCCGTCATGCCGCCCTGCGGCACCACGCTCTGGCGAGCGTCGTTACAGATCATCAACGCGCGTGCGACCTGCTCCGTCGTGCGCGGCAGAAGCAAGGCGGCGGGACGCGTGGGTTCGTGACGCGTCCAGTCCGTCATCGAGCGTTCGCCGATTTCATCGCCCACGCGCACAGCGTCATCGCCCAACGCTTCGCGCAACGCGGCCAAAGTCGATGCGAGCGCGGCCCGTTCGTTCACTGTCATGCGGTTCCTTATGTCGTTCCTTGCTCTGCGGCGAGCTTCTTCCGATAACCCATCGAACTGTTGATGCGGCCCAGAATATAGTCGCCCGCAGCGACGGGTTCGTATTTGCTGTCGGCTTCCGGCGTGCCGAGGTCGCGCGGATCGACGTCCGACGTATAGGTCGGATCATAGAACGTCGCGATCGAATAGCGCTCGCGGCCCGACGCGTTGATCACGCGATGCAGCGTCGAGCGGAAGCGGTCATTCGTCCAGCGCGCCAGCAGATCGCCGACATTCACGACGAAACTGCCTTCAATGGGCGGCGCCTCGATCCACGTCTCGTTCGCGATCTCGCGCACCTGCAGCCCACCAACCTGATCCTGCCACAGCAGCGTGATGCAGCCGTAATCGGTATGCGGCGCGACGCCGAACTGATCATCATCGGATTGCGGCGGCTGCGGCGGATAGTAGACCATCTGCGTGCGCTGCATCCGCTTCGTGTAGCGCGGCGCGAAGAAATCCTCAGAAACGCCCAGGCCCGTCGCCACCGCGCGCAGCAAGTCCGCGCCACACGCGCCGACTTCCTCGTAATAGCCATACAACGCGGGCTGCAACGCAGGCATGAAGTCCGGCCAGTTGTTCGGCCCGCGCAGCGCCTGGCCCGCGAGCACATCGGGATCGCTCTCGGGCAACTCCAGACCGATGCTATAGAACTCCTTGTAATCGGGGCGCTTTGCCTGATACATCGTCGCGTCGCCCAGCGCATTGAAGCCGCGATGCCGATGATTCACCGCCGCGCGCCGTTTCGTCTCGACGGGAAACGCAAAGAACTCGCGCGCCGCCTGTTCCGCACGATCGATCACCGCCTGCGGCACGCCGTGATTGACGATGTAGAAAAAGCCGATGGTCGTGCATGCGTCGCGTATCTCGCGGCCCGCGCGCGCAAGCGCATCGCGGTCACCGGCGCGCACGCCGGCCAGATCGACAATCGGAATGCGAGTGGCTGGCTGCATTGCGGAACTCCTTCATCACGAAGATTGAAATGACTATTTGATACATGCATCGATACACGCTTCGATACATCGCCGCGCACACCGCATGCGGATCGGCGAGAGTTTCACGTTGTATATACCGCCAAAAGCGCAATCGCAAGTTGCGTTGCACCCAGCTTCAATCATCTGCAGAAGATACGCCAGCGGCATTAGGGTTTGACAGCATGCGATTATTTTTTTCGCGCAAAACCAGCGGTATATACTGCCTCGCATGATTCGCGCCCCGCCACGTCGAGCGCGACACACTTTGCCAACGGGAGAATCTCAATGGGTATCTTTGCAGGCTGGAAGTGTCGTCTCGCGATGGTGGCGTTCTGCGCCGCTGCGTCCGTAGCCAGCGCCGGCGCGCACGCGGAAGATCAACTCGCGAAGGTCAAGAAGGCGGGCGAACTCGTGGTCGGCACGGAGATGCAGTTCGCGCCGTTCGACTTCCTCGAGAACGGCCAGCAGGCTGGTTTCAACAAGGACCTGTTCGCCGAAGTCGGCAAAGAACTCGGCGTGAAGGTGCGCTTCATCGATCTGCCGTGGCCGAGCGTGCTGCCCGGACTCGAAGCCGGCAAGTTCGACATGGTGGGCGGCCCGCTCACGGTGACGAAGGCACGCATGGAACGCTATACGTACACGCTGCCCGTCGCTGACGCGACCGACGCGCTTCTCAAGCGTGCCAACGACACGTCGCTCAAGCAATCATCGGATATCGCCGGCAAGATTGTCGGCGCGGGCAAAGGCTCCGCACAGCTCGATCAGCTGAAGGCCTACATCGCGACACTGCCGAAACAGCCCGAAGTGCGCGAATACGTCGACAACAATCAGGCGTATGCGGATCTCGCAGCGGGCCGCATCGCTGCCGTCGCCAACTCGATGACGAACATCGCGTACGTCGCGAAACAGCGCCCCGAAGCGTTCGCCGTCGTGACGCCGCCGTTCGGCGCTAAAGTGTACTTCGCATACTGCCTGCGCAAGGATGCCGACAGCAAGCCGCTCGCCGACGCGTTCAACGCCGCGCTGGTCAAGATGCACAGCGACGGCCGTCTCGCATCGTTGCAGAAGAAATGGTTCGGCGTGGCCATGGACGCGCCCACCACGATGCCTACGCCCAACTACTGATGCCCTGAATCGCGCGGCGCACCCGCTCTCGGGCGCGCCGCTTACATGTCCTTTCTTGCAGGCAACAGGCCATGTTCAGCGCCCACGTTTTCGCTCAAGGTTTTCCGCTGCTTCTGCAAGCCGCGCTCGCAACGATCGGCATTTCGCTGACGGGGCTGGTGATCGGCTTCTTCGTCGGCATCGGCGTGTGCTCGGCGCGGTTGTCGTCGAAGCCAATTGCGCAACGCTTCGGCGGCGCGTATGTGTTCTTCTTTCGCGGCGTGCCGATGCTCGTGCAACTGCTGCTCGTCTATTACCTCTTGCCGTTCGTCGGCATCAACGTGTCGCCCATCGTCGCGGCGATCAGCGCGGTGTCGCTCTGCTCGGCGTCGTACATCGCGGAGATACTGCGCGGCGGCTTCCTGAACATTCCGCCCGGCCAGATCGAAGCGGCGCGCATGCTAGGCCTTTCCCCGATCGACATGCTGCGCCGCATTCAGGTGCCGCAAGCCTTTCGGATGACGCTGCCTTCGCTCGTCAACGAAATGGTGCTGCTGATCAAGGCGTCGTCGTTGATCTCCGTGGTCGGCGTGGCCGAAATCACGCGCACCGCGCAGAACATTGCAGCCAGCACGTACCGACCGCTTGAGGCTTATGTCGCGGCGGGACTGATCTACTTCGTGATCTGCGGTGCGCTTGCGCTGGTCGCGCACGCCGCCGAGCATCGGCTTCAACACACTTGAGGACCGAACGATGCAGCAATTCGATCCCACCGTCATCACGCACAATCTGCAACCCATCGCCGCTGGCCTCGCGACGACGCTCGGCACATGGATCATCGGTGTCGCGCTCGGCCTGCTGATCGGCTTTCTGATCGCCGTGCTGCAACTCTTTTGCGGGCGCTGGGTGCGCGGCATGTTGCGCGTGTATATCGAGCTGTTTCGCGGCACGCCGTTTCTCGTGCAACTCTTTTTGCTCTACTACGGCGGCCCGTCGTTCGGCTTGACGCTCGAACCGCTGACGGCCGGCGTGCTCGGTCTCGGCCTGTACGGCAGCGCGTATTTCGCGGAAGCGTTCCGCTCCGGTTTTCAATCGATACCGCGCGGACATCTCGAAGCCGCATCATGTCTCGGCCTCACGCGCTGGCAAGCGGTGCTGCGCATCCAGGTGCCACAAATGCTCGTGCTGATCGTGCCCGCGCTGACCAACCTGACCATCGTGCTCAGCAAGGAAACGGCCGTGCTGTCGATCGTCACCGTGCCCGAGCTGACGTTCGTGCTGACGGGCATCGGCTCGGCGACTTTCGCGTTCGTCGAAACCCTGCTCGTGCTATGCGTGTGCTATCTCGCGCTCGTCGAACTCACGTCGCGCGCCGGCATGTGGGCGGAAGCGCGCGTTGCCCGCTTCATGGCGTAATCGATAATCAAGGTTCATCATGAATGCACTCGTCGACATGCCCGCTTCTTCTACGCTCGATATGACGCAATCCGGCCTGGCGCCGCTGATCGATGTGCGCGATCTGCGCAAGCGCTTCGGCGACGTCGAAGTGCTGCGCGGCGTCGATCTCGACATCAAGCGCTCGGAAGTGGTGTGCATCATCGGGCCGTCGGGCTCGGGCAAGAGCACACTGCTGCGCTGCCTCGCCGCGCTGGAGACTTACGATCACGGCGACGTGCGTATCGAAGGCGAGTTGCTTGGTTACACGGAACGCAACGGCAAGCGTGTGCGCGCGTCGCAGGGCGAGATCAACCGCGTGCGCCGCAGCGTCGGCATGGTGTTCCAGCAGTTCAACTTGTGGCCGCATATGACGGCGCTCGGCAACGTGATGGAAGCGCTGTTGCGCGTGCGGAACCTGTCGCGCGAGGATGCGAAAAAGCGCGCCAATGCGATGCTCGAAACGGTCGGCCTCGCGCACAAGGGCGACGCGTATCCGGCGAAGCTGTCGGGCGGTCAGCAGCAGCGCGTCGCGATTGCACGCGCGCTCGCGATGGAGCCGCACATCATGCTGTTCGATGAGCCGACCTCCGCGCTCGACCCGGAACTCGTGGGCGAAGTGCTGCAAGTGATGAAGCAGCTTGCGCGCGACGGCATGACGATGGCTGTCGTCACGCACGAAATGGGCTTCGCGGCGCAGGTTGCCGACAAGGTCGTGTTCATCGACCAGGGGCGCATCGCCGTGCAAGGCAAGCCGCAAGATGTCTTTCACGATGCGAATCAGCCGCGCCTGCGCCAGTTCCTGCAAAACTACTTCGACCGCAACGCATTCTGGTCGCGCGGCGCGGACAGCGCGGAGCCGGTATGAGCGCCCGCCTCAGCCGATAAAAACCGATGCCCGCCCCCGCCATCCGCGACAAGCTGCACACGCGAGCCCTTGCGAAAGCACGCAAGTCTCGCGGGCCGGATGCTCACGCGATGGCACCCGATGCACCGAACGGCGCCCCTGCCGCGCGCTACGAGCAGGTCAAACAGTACATCCGCAACACGATTGACTCCGGCGAACGACGCGCGGGCGATCGCATTCCATCGGAACTCGATCTCGTCGAATCGCTCGGCGTATCGAGGATGACGGTCAACCGTGCGTTGCGCGAACTCACGAACGAAGGCTTGTTGACGCGTGTGTCGGGTGTCGGCACGTTCGTCGCCGAATCCAAGCCGCAGTCGACGTTGCTGATGATCGCGCATATCGGCGACGAGATCCGCTCGCGTGGCCACGAGTACAGCTATCAGACTGTGCTGATGCAGCGCGAGGTGGCGCCTGTCAATGTGTCGAATGCGCTGGGGTTGCCGTTGGGCGCGTCGGTGTTTCATGTGATCTGCGTACATCGCGAGAACGGCTTGCCCGTGCAGCTCGAGGATCGTTTCGTGAATCCCGCCATTGCGCCGGATTTCATCGAGCAGGATTTTGCGGCCGTGCGTCCTTCCGAATACCTGTTCAGCGTCGTGCCGGCGCATGACGTCGAGCATGTCGTCGATGCGGGTCTGCCGAGCCGCGCGGAAGCTGAGTTGCTGCAGATCGCGCCTGAAGAGCCCTGCCTCACGCTGATGCGGCGCACGTGGACGAGCGGCGTCGCGGTGACGTTTGCGCGGTTCGTGCATCCGGGTTCGCGATATAGGCTTGGATGCCGGTTTGCGCCGGATACGTCGCAGAGGCAGGGGTAGTGTTTTCAAGCTGGGCGCCTTGATTGCCTCTCGGCTTCTCTGCGCTCGTTACGCGTTGAATTGCTGGCCAATCTCTCACAGTTGTTGGTGGTTTGGGGTTGGAGTTGGCATCCGCGATGCGTTAGCGTGCTTCAAGCGTCGCCCCTGTGCGGGGCGGCACCTACTTTTCTTTGCCGCCGCAAAGAAAAGTAGGCAAAAGAAAGCGGCTGACACCGCCAGTGCTAGTCCTTGCCTGAGGGCCCCCAACGGGTCTTACGCTTCACACGGCAACTTTCCTGTTCGCGTTCGTTGCCAACGCTTCGAATAGTCGCCTCACCCACTTCAGACACCCACACAAGAACTAGCGGCAGCGAATGGTATGTGCCGCCCAGGTGGCAAACTGTGTGTAGGTTGTCGCGTCGTATAGCCTGGCGCTCTTACATGGAGGTATGCGCGCGCTATCGGGTCCGAAGTGAGGCGTGTGTGGCGCTAAGGCCTACACACAGTTTGCCACCTGGGCGGCAGTGGAATCTCTGGCACGGCATGCTGCAACGCGGGTGAGTGAGGCGGGTGAGGCGCACCGCAAGAGCGTTGGCAACGAACATGGGTCACGTGATTGCCGTGTGAAGCGTAAGACCGGTTGAGGGCCCTCAGGCAAACACAAGAACTGGCGGTGTTAGCCGCTTTCTTTTGCCTACTTTTCTTTGCGGCGGCAAAGAAAAGTAGGTGCCGCCCCGCACAGGGGCGACGCTTGAAGCACGCTAACAATTCGCGGATGCCAGCAAAAAGCCCAAAAAAACCAAACCGGATGCCAGCGCAAAACCAAAACAAACCACCCAGCGTCGCAGACATCCAAAAGCAAGTGCCACCCCGCACAGGGGCAACGCATGAAGCTAGATACCGCATCGCAGATGCCAGCGCAGCAAAAAAACCCTACACATTCCCCGCCAAATGAAACCGCGAAGCCGGATGCCACAACTGCACCGACGTCGCGACCTGCTCCCCAACCCATGTTCTGCGCCACAGCATCAGACAAGGCTCGCCAATCTCCATCATCAGATGGCGGCGCACATGCGCGGTAGGCTTCTGCGCGTAGATGCGGAATTCGGCGCGCTGGATCGGCGCGAGACGCACCATGTAGTGATTCGGCGTTTCGACCGTGAAGTCCTGATTCAGGTAATCCGGAAACACGCTCGGATTCACATAGCGGTCTTCGTATTGAATCGGCTCACTTTCTTCGTTGTGTACGATGCGCGAATGGAACACGGGGCCATTTGCGAGCACCAGCGCATCGAGCGCGAGCGGATCATCACTCACTTCGAGCGTCAGCACACGCGCCGAATGGCGGTGGCCGCGCGCGGTGATCTCGTCGGCAATATTGCGGATTTCGAGTACGGTCGATTCATAGCGTTGCGGCGCGACATATGTGCCCGAGCCTTGCACGCGCGTCAGCACGCGCTCCGTCGTCAACTCGCGCAGCGCGCGCGATACCGTCATGCGCGCAACGCCGAACTCCTTCACCAGTTCCGCTTCCGACGGAATCAATCCGCCCGGTTTCCAGACGCCCTCTTCGATCCGCGCGATCACGTAACGCTTGATCTGCTCGTACGCGGGCATCGCTTTGGCAGGCGTCGTGCGCGCGCCAGCGGAATGTTCCTCTGCCGTCTCCAGGTGCCCGTTTATCGTCATGTTCACGTCGACCTCGTGGGTTGATCGCATTCTTATGCGGCGGATTGCGGCGCGTGCTGCGCGGCAGCCTTCGGATCATTCGCGGCGTGCGCGGCAAAGCCCGTGTGATCGCCGGGTGCCGGCGTCGACGGCAGGTTGCCCGAAGCGGGCGGCAACGGCGGCGCTGCCTCGCCAATCAGGCGGAACGCAACGGCCATATCGTCGGCCAGCGGACGATCGTCGCGATACGTCGGCACGACGGCACGCACACGACGCCACAATGCGTCGGTGTGCGGCGCACGCGATGCGTCGATGGGTTGCAGGTCGTATGCCTGTGCCGCCGCGAGCAACTCGATCGCGATGATGCGACCGGTGTTGTCGATGATTTCCAATGCCTTCAGCGCGGCGGGCGTCGCGTGACACAGATGGTCTTCCTGCAAGCCCGATGTGATGCCCCCATCCAGGCTCGCGGGCGCGGCCAGCCGCCGGTTCTGCGCGACCAGCGAAGCGGCCGTGTACTGCGCGATCATGAAGCCGGAGCACGTACCGCCCGGCTCCGCGAGAAACGCGGGCAGGCCACTCACGAGCGGGTTCACGAGCCGGTCGAGACGGCGCTCTGCCATCGCCGCGACCTGCGCGATGGCCGTCGCGAGACTGTCCATCGCCAGTGCGATCGACGCGCCCACTGCATGTGCCTGCGAATAAACTCGCGGCGCATCCGGTGTACCTGCAACGATCGGATTGTCAGTGATCGACGCGAGTTCGCGGTTCACGACCACAACGGTCGCATCGAGCACGTCGCGCGCCGCGCCGTGTACGTGCGGAATCGTGCGCATCGAAAGAGGATCCTGCGTGCGCTGACCGACTACCGAAGCAAGAATGCCGCTCTCCGCAAGCGCATTGCGCATTCGCTCACCGACGAGATTCAATCCCGGCGATACACGCAACGCGAGCGAATCGGCATCGAATGCGGCGAGCTGTCCGCGCAGGTTTTCGAAGCTCATCGCCGCGATCGCGTCGGTCCAGTCGAGCACGCGTTCGGCGCGCGCGAGCGCCAGCGCCGCGAGTCCCGTCACGCAAGGCGTGCCGTTGATGAGGCTCAAGCCTTCTTTCGCTTCGAGCACGAGCGGCTCGCGCCCGAGCCGCGCGAGCGCCTCGCGTCCGCTGATGCGTTCGCTGCCGTGCCGCACATGTCCTTCGCCGATGCACACCAGCGCGATATGCGCCATATGGCTCAGATAGCCGACAGAGCCGAACGCGGGCACTTCAGGGATATAACCTGCATCGAGCAAGGCGACCAGTTGATCCGCGACCTCGAGACGAATGCCCGAGTGACCGTGCGCGAAGTTGTTGATCGCGGCGGCCATGATCGCGCGCGTTTCCGCGACACCAAGCGGCGCGCCAACGCCCACCGCATGGCTCATCAGGATGTTGCGCGACAGCGTGCGCTGTTCCGACGGCGACACGATCACATCGCACAGCGCGCCCACGCCCGTGTTCACGCCATACGCGCGAATGCCGCGCTCGACGATCTGTTCGACGAGCACGCGCGCGGCCGCGATGCGCGCGCGCGCCGCGTCGGAGAGTTCGAGCGGCTCGCCCGCCGCGACCGCGGCCAGTTCGCGCCAGTTCAGAGGACGGTCGGATCGGATGACTGCCATGATGTTGCCTTTCTCGGTACGTGTACTGCTTTTCTAATGTTTGTTGAGTCTCAGGTTCTCAAGCGGAGCGAACTCGCTCAGTTCGCGGTGCGCGAATGATGGCTCGACACGAATTGCTTGAAGCGCTCCGACTTCAGGTCGCCGAACACCTCATCGGGCGTGCCGTCGCATTCCGTTTGCCCTTGATGCAGGAACATCACGCGGTTCGATACGTGCCGCGCAAAACCCATTTCGTGCGTGACGACCAACATGGTGCGGCCTTCTTCCGCGAGCGAGCGCATCACGCGCAGCACTTCGCCGACCAGTTCGGGATCCAGCGCGGACGTCGGCTCGTCGAACAGCATGACTTTCGGATGCATCGCGAGCGCACGCGCAATCGCGACGCGCTGCTGCTGACCGCCCGACAGATGCGCCGGATAGTGGCCGCGCTTTTCTGCAAGGCCGACCTTAGCGAGCAGTGCTTCAGCTTCTTCGACAGCTTCTGCGCGGCTACGCTTTTGCACGCGCATCGGCCCTTCGATCAGGTTGTCGAGCACGGTCATGTGCGACCACAGATTGAAGTTCTGAAACACCATGCCGAGCTGCGAGCGAATGCGGTCGACCTGCTTGCGGTCGTCCGGCTGCAGCTTGCCGTCCTTGCGGCGTTTCATCTTCAGCGTTTCGCCCGCGAGCGCAACGCTGCCGTCGTCCGGTGTTTCGAGCAGATTCAGGCAGCGCAGGAACGTGCTCTTGCCCGAGCCGCTTGCGCCGAGAATCGAAATGACGTCGCCTTCATGCGCGTCGAGCGAAATGCCCTTCAAAACGTGATGGTCGCCGAACGACTTGTGAATGTTCTTGACCGACAGTGCAACGGGTGCCGTAGCGTTCATGAGATTCTCCTGGATGGGCCGTCAGGGTGCGGCACGACGTGCTTCGGTAGCGGACGGAATCGCGCGCGGCGCAGCGTTCACGGGCGCTGCGCGCAGATGACGCGACAGACGCCGTTCGAGCAAACCAAGCAGGCGCACGACGACAAAGTTCAGGAACAGATAGATCAGCGCGGCGCAGATGAACACTTCCGTGGTGCGGTACGTCTGCTGGATGATCTGCTGCGCGACGCCCGTCACTTCCCACACGGTGACGAGACTCGCGAGCGCCGTCGACTTGACGAGCAGCACGGCCTCCGTCGAATACGCGGGCAGGCACTGGCGCAGCGCAATCGGACCGATGATGCGGCGCAGAAGCGAAATGCCCGACAGGCCGATCGAATAACCCGCTTCGATCTGTCCAACAGGAACGGCCATTAGGCCGCCGCGAATGATTTCAGCCGTATAACCCGCCGTACACAATGCAAGCGAGAGCACTGCGCACACATACGGCTCGCGCAGCACGGGCCACATAAAGCTCTCGCGGATCACGCCGAACTGGCCGAGGCCGTAGTAGACGAGAAACATCTGGATCAGCAGCGGCGAACCGCGAAACACGAGAATGTACGCACGCGCAAAGCGGTTCGGCAGCCAGTGCGGCGACACGCGCATCGTGACGATCACGAGCGACAGCAAACCGCCCAGCACCAACGACGCGAAGAACAGACCCAGCGTGGTCGGCACGGCGCCGAGCAACTGGCGCAGCGTGTCGAGCAAAAAGTCGAAATCGAAAGACATGTTGGCGCTCCGTCGTCAGTTACGCGCGAAGTTGCGCCGGAAGGATTTGCCCACGTGTGCTTCGGCACGGTTGAAGACGCGGTTCGAGATACCCGTCATCACCAGATACAGCGCGCCGCCCACGACGAAGAACAGGAAATACTGGTGCGTCGAACTGGCGGCGATCTGGCTTGCGCGCAGCAGTTCGGCAAGACCCGTCACCGAAATCAGCGCGGAGTCTTTCAGGCTCAACTGCCATACGTTGCCGATGCCCGGCAGCGCGAAACGCAGCACCTGCGGAATCAGAATGCGTCGGGCCATGGTCATGGTCGGCATGCCGATCGAACGTGCTGCTTCAAGCTCGCCCTTCGACACCGCGAGCACAGCCGAGCGATACACCTCGGCCTGATACGCGCCCGAAATCATGCCGACGGCCAGCGCGCCGATCACGAACGGTGGCACGCCGACGAAGCCTTCGGCGCCGAACCACTGGCCCACCGTGGTCACGAGCGTCGAGCCGCCGAAGTAGAACAGATAGATGACGAGCAGCTCGGGCACGCCTCGAAACACTGTCGTGTACAGATCGCCCAGCACGCGCGCCGTGCGAAAGCGCGACAGCTTCGCGGCCGCGATGATCGCGCCGAACACGGCGCCGACTGCGAGCGCCGCGAGCGTCAACGCGACGGTCATCAATGCCGCGAGCAGCAGCACGCCGCCCCAGCCTTCCTGCCCGAAGCCGAGCGTCTCGATCAGAGCCATGGCTTACTCCTCATCCCTGCTTTCGTTGATTGACCTGCTTCGCTGAAACAGGTCGTTCGAGCAAGCGCGCGCCACTGCGGCGCGCGCATACGGCTATCGATCAAGGCGTGACGTCGGTCTTGAACCACTTGTCGGAGAGCTTCTTCACGGTGCCGTCCTTCAGCGCGTCGGCGATCGCCGTGTCGAACTTCGCCTTCAGGTCGGCGTCCTGCTTGCGGAACGCGAGGCCTTCGCCCGGACCCCAGATCGGGCCGCCGATCTTCGGTCCTGCCATCGAGATTTGCGCGGACTCTTTCTTGTCCGAGTTGGCGGCGTAGTACGTGACGTCGTCGAACGATGCGTCGATACGGCCGTTCGCCAGATCGAGATCGCGTTCCGGCGAGGTCTTGTACACGCGGATCGTCGCGATGTCCTTGAAGCCTTCGTTGATGAATTTAGTGTAGACCGTGCCTGACTGGATGCCGATCGTCTTGCCCTTCAACTGCTTGCGCAGCGCGTCGACGGTCGGCTTGTCGGTCTTCGGGTCGCCCGTCAGCTTGACGACGGGTGCGCCCGGCGTTGCCTTCGGGATGACCTTGGTATCGGAGACGGCGAACGTAGCAGGCGTCGCCGCGTAAGGGCGCGAGAACGCGATGATCTTTTCACGCTCGGGCGTGATCGAGATCGCGTCCATCAAGACGTCGAACTTGCCTGCCTGCAGGCCGGGAATCATGCCGTCCCAGTCTTGTGCAACCAGGTTGCACTGCAGCTTGATGCGCTCGCACAGGTTGGCGACCAGTTCCGGCTCGAAGCCGCCCAGCTTGCCGCCCGGCAACGTGAGGTTCCACGGCGCGTAGCCGCCTTCCAGCGCGATCGTCACCGACTTCCATTCCTTCGCCTGCGCGGGCGCGCCAGCGAGCGCCACGGCGCCGAGGACCGCGCCCATCAATACTTTCGACAACATAGTGCGGCTTGCCTTGTTCACCTTCACGTCGAATCTCCTTTTGGTCTGAACGGGTCCCTTCGCTTGTCGCGTGCCGGACATGTATAGACAAGTCTGCATGAGGTCAAAAATGATCGCAACTGAAATCCCGAAAAATTATTGAATTCTTCGGGTAAGCCCTTATACAAAGGGATTCACACGGGCTCGACCGACCGGACAAGCGGCTGTTTCAGTCGCGCCACGCTGGTGCAGCTGACTAGACAGGTTGACGATTACGGTGCCGCCTTTGCACCGGATTGGCACCCAAAGCCCTGGGCCGGGAACCTTGCAGAAGCGAAAGCCATCTTTCGGGCAGCCGCGCCGCAGTCATACGTTGGTATGGCGGGCGGGAACCTTTGGCCTGATCCGCTCATCTGCGAAGCGGCATCGCGTCAGACACGCGCATGACCTGGCAGTGTTTTCAGCATCCAGACGGTCATGCGATGCAACGTTAGTAGGTCCCGACTTGTTCGTATGTACGGCTGGAGCGCAGACCGCCATCGCACTACATTACATGCACCGCTGGCCGATCTGATGGCTGGCGCAGGAGCCGGACTACCTGGGCTGAATTAACCAGGCCCATCCGCTCCGCAACAAAAAGTTTGGCTTGCCGGGAATGAAAGTCGAAGTCGCTGTGTTTGCCTCTATGTAGCAAGCGACATCGAAACAGGTTTGACAGAAGGGCACGACCAGACAGCCGTACGACAGCAGCAGTTGATGCAGAAGCTTTAACGACGTTTTCAAGCTCATTCACCGGATCGGATTGAACACAATTCGTTCAGGATGCCGAAACAGTATTTTCGACATGCAAATGAGCCCTACGTTTAAACACACTCATTCTGGAGTTACATCATGAAGAAGATTTTTGTTTGCCTCGCAGTCGCAGCCGGCGCACTCGCCGCTCCCGCTCTGAGCTTCGCGCAATCGAATGGCCCCGTCACTCGTGCCGAAGTTCGCGCCGATCTGGTTCGCGTCGAACAGGCCGGCTATCAACCGGGCCGCGGCGAGGACATCAACTATCCGTCCGACATCCAGGCTGCCGAAGCGAAGATCGCTGCGCAGGACAACCACAATCTGACGAACAACGCAGTTGGCGGCGTCGCGATGACGGGTACGTCGTCGTCGGGCAAGTCCTCGCGTTCCGCTTCGAACAACAACGCGTGTGTCGGCCCCGTCAGCTACTGCAATATTTTCTTCGGCAGCTAAATGGCGCGCACATGACCCTGCTCCCCACTGTCAGGCGCAGAGTCGCGCCAGCCTCCCTTCCTGGTCTGTTCCTGTTTCTGTTCCTGATTTACGGAGTCTCTTGTGAAAAGTTCGTTGCACGTAGCCGCTGCCCTTGCGTTGTCGACCGGTCTTCTCGCCTCTTCGGGCGCGATGGCGCAGGACGCCCAACCGGCGCACGGCCCCGTCAAGAATATCGTTCTGGTTCATGGCGCCTGGGTGGACGGTTCGGGCTGGAAGCCCGTCTATGACATCCTCACCAAAGACGGCTATCACGTCACGCTTGTGCAGGAACCGCTGACCTCGCTCGACGACGACGTCGCGGCAACGAAGCGTGTCCTCGATCTGCAAAACGGCCCGACCATTCTCGTCGGCCACAGCTACGGCGGCTCCATCATTACGGAAGCAGGCGTCGATCCGCATGTGGTCGGTCTCGTGTATGTCGCCGCGCATGCGCCGAACGTCGGCGAAGACGAAGCCACGCTCGGCAAGGGCAAGCCCAGCTATACGTCGAAGCAGGCGGGCGCAATCGATAAAACGGATGACGGCTACACGTATCTGAATCCGTCCGTGTTCCCGAAGGACTTCGCTGGCGATCTGCCGCTGAAGCAGGCGCAGTTCGAAGCGCAATCGCAGATGCTGACGGCCGCGAAAGTGTTCTCGCAGCCGCTGACGGCCGCCGCTTGGACGACCAAGCCGAGCTGGGGCATCGTCGCGGGCAGCGACAAGATCATCAATCCCGATCTGGAGCGCTGGTACTACGAGCGCGCGCATAGCCACACGACGGTGATTCCGGGCGCGAGCCACTCGGTCTACGAATCGCGTCCGCAGCAGGTCGCGGCCGTGATCGAGGATGCCGCGAAGCACGCACAGCAGTGACCGTCGACGCTCACGCCAAACGCGAGCGCTGAATGCGAAGCGGCGCGCCCACAAGGCGCGCCGCGCGCGTATTGCAGGTCATCGAATCAGTTGCCGAAGTAGATATTGCATTGCGTACCGGTCGAGCAATTACGCGTAGACTGCATCGTTCTGCCCGACGAAGTGCGGGTATCCATCGCGCCGCCATACGACATATCCGTCGTCGCTTGCGCCGACGCATTCGCATTGTTCTGCATCGTGGCCTTCGACGCATCGCTGCTCTGTGCGATGTCTTCGGCCATCGTCGCGACGGGGATGGCCATCAGCAATGCGCCCGCCACGGGTAACGCCATCAGGATCTTCATGTCGAACTCCTTCCATGCAGACGAATCGTCACGCCCTGCATCACGATTCGCCGGACGCCCATCGACGCCTGCGCCATCCGCATCGTTTCGACCGATGCCCGCAGGCGTGAAATCGCGCGCAGCGGCCACCCGCGCCGCAACGAGCTTTTGTTCTATATGCGATTGATTGGCTCAAAGCCGCCGAGTCTGTCGGGCGGCGCAGCGCGGCGCGAAAACGCCGGTTTCTGATCGTTTGACTATCGGCTGCGCAGAGAGGTCCGCACTGCTGCTTCTGTTATAGACCTTTGCGACGAGACTGCAATGGCGCCTCGCTGCACTGCAATGCGGCGCGCATCGGCTGACGAGGCGCGCCGCTTTTCGTTTTGCAGCTTTCAGCGCAAATTGGTCTTCACCAGTTCGACGATTTCATCGCCGCGGCCGTTGAGAATCGCGCGCAGCATGTAAAGGCTGAACCCCTTGGCCTGCGACAGTTCGATGGTCGGCGGCATGGCGAGCTCATGTTTGTCCGTGACGACGTCGACGAGCGCCGGGCCCTTATGCGCGAACGCCTGTTTCAGCGCGCCCTCCAGTTCTTCGGAATCCTCGACGCGGAGCGAAAAAATTCCCGCACCTTTCGCGATTTGCGCAAAATCGGTCTTACTCAGGTCGACGTTCGTGTCGAGATAGCCACCCGCCTTCAGTTCCATCGAAACGAAACCCAGCAGGCTGTTGTTGTACACGATGACCTTGATGGGCAACTCGAGCTGGCGCGCCGTGAGCAGATCGCCGAGCAGCATCGACAGCCCGCCGTCGCCCGACAGCGACACCACCAGCCGCCCCGGATGTGCCGCCTGCGCGCCGAGCGCCTGCGGCATCGCATTGGCCATCGAGCCATGATTGAACGAGCCGTGCAGTTGCCGCTTGCCGTTCATCGTCAGATAGCGCGCCGCCCAGAGCGTGGGCGTGCCGACGTCGGCCGTAAAGATGGCGTCGTCGCCGGCGGCTTCGTCGATCATGCGCGTCAAATACTGCGGATGGATCGGCGCGCCGGGGTCGGAAGGCGTGGCGAGCTCGTCGAGATCGCGGCGTGCTTCTTCGTAGTGCGCGGTGGCCATATCGACGAAGGTGCGGTCGTCTTTGCGCTTGAGCTTCGGCAGCAGCGAGGCGACGGTCTCTTTCACGGTGCCGACGAGGCCCATCGCGAGCGGCGCGCGCTTGCCGAGCTGCGAGCCCTTCCAGTCGATCTGCACGACTTTTGCGTCGGGCGGATAGAACGGCCGGTAGGGAAAGTCGCAGCCGAGCAACAGCAGCACGTCGCACGACATCATCGCGTGATAGCCGGAACTGAAGCCGATCAGCCCTGTCATGCCGACGTCGAACGGATTGTCGTACTCGATGAACTGCTTGCCGCGCAGCGCGTGGACGATCGGCGCGCCTAGCGTGTCGGCGAGTTTGACTACTTCGTCGTGGGCGCCCGCGACGCCGCTGCCGCACATGATCGTCACCGCTTCGCAGTCGTTGAGCATCGTCGCGAGTTTGGTGAGTTCGCTATCGGGCGGCAGGATCGCGGACGGCGCGGTCGCATTCCAGACGGGCGACAGCGACGGCCCTTCGCTCAACGCGATATCGCCGGGCAGCACGATCACGGCGACGCCGCGCTGCTCGATTGCGGTGCGCATGGCGCGCTCGAGTACGCGCGGGAATTGTGAAGCGTTCACTATCAGTTCGGCGAAGTGGCTGCACTCCTTGAAGATTTCGGTCGGGTGCGTTTCCTGGAAGTAGCCGAGGCCGATTTCCGTCGACGGAATGTGCGCGGCGATCGCGAGGACGGGTTGCTGGTTGCGGTGGCAGTCGTATAGGCCGTTGATCAGGTGCAGGTTGCCTGGGCCGCAGCTGCCTGCGCAGACGGCAAGCTGGCCGCTTGCGGCGGCGTCGGCGCCTGCTGCGAAGGCTGCTGCCTCTTCGTGGCGAGTGTGCATCCAGCGGATTGAGCCCACCTGGTCGAGGCTGAATGCCAGGCCGTTCAGACTGTCGCCTGTGACGCCCCATATGCGTTTTACGCCTGCGGCGGCTAAGGTTTTTGCAAGGTAATCCGCGATTGTGGTCTTTGCCATGAGCGTTCCTTGAAGATGGGTTTTGGGGCTTTTTTATCTGCGATGCCGGGTGGTTTGCTTTGGCTTTTGCGCTGGTATCCGGTTTGGTTTTTTTTGGGCTTTTCGCTGGCATCCGCGTTACGGTGTTTGCCGTTCACGCGTCGCCCCTGTGCGGGGCGGCACCTACTTTTCTTTGCCGCCGCAAAGAAAAGTAGGCAAAAGAAAGCGGCTAACACCGCCAATTCTTATTTCTGCCTGAGGGCCCCCAACGGGTCCCTTGCTTCACGCGGCAACTTCTCAATTCGCGTTCGTCGCTAACGCTCTTACGATGCTCATCACCCGCTTCGCGCACCCGCATTACTGCATGCCGTGCCAGATATTCCACCGCCGCCCAGGTGGCAAACTGTGTGTCGGCCCTCTGTGCTCCATACGCACCACTCCGGACCGATAGCACGCGTGTCCCACCCTGCAAGAGCGCAAACTTATACGACGCGACAACCTACACACAGTTTGCCACCTGGGCGGCACATACCATTCGCTGCCGCTTGCCCGGGTACGGGTATTCGAAGCGGGTGAGGCGTTCATTCGAAGCGTTGGCAACGAGCGCAAACAGAAAGGCTGCCGTATGAAGCGTAAGACCCTGTAGGGGCCCTCAGGCAAATACTAGAACTGGCGGTGTGAGCCGCTTTCTTTTGCCTACTTTTCTTTGCGGCGGCAAAGAAAAGTAGGTGCCGCCCCGCACAGGGGCGACGCTTGAAGCAAGCTAACAAATCGCGGATGCCAGCGCAAAGCAAAGCGAACCACCCAGCGTCGCAGACAAACAAACAAAAAATTCACCACACATACGGCACAAACCGATACCGAACCCGCGCAGCATATTCCTTATAGCCCGCGAGTTGCTCGCACAGCATGCGCTCCTCGAGCACTGCGCGATAGGCAAGCCCAACGACCAGCAACGGCACACAAGCAAGCCCCCAAAAAGAGCCCAGCAACAACGGCGTGCCGAACAGAAACAAAATAGCCCACGCATACATCGGATGCCGGACATACGCATACGGCCCGCTATCGCTAACCTTATGCCCACGCTCAGCCATGATCTTCACAACGGGCGCAGCATAGCTATTAGCACGAAAAACCGACCGCATAGCAACCATGCTAACCAGAATAGCAAGCACACCCACAACCTGCAGCGATGGGTGCATCGACGACCAATAAAACCGCCGCGCATCGAATCCCATCAGCACGAGCCACGCGCACCACGCAATGGCAACGCACACCATGAAGAACTTGTCCCAAGCGCCCTGCCCGTGTTGAATAAAAGAGCCAAGCCGCTCCGCAAGCAACGCCGGATCGTGGCGCGCGAGCCACACCCCGACCCACAGCCCCAGCGCGCCCATTTCGAACAGATAACACCACGCCCCCGGCCACGCGAACGTGCCCGCCGCGCCGAACAGCACGGCGCCCATACCCGCAAGCCATAACACCGTCTGAACGATGAGCCGCGCGATCATCACCCTCGACCTATGAAGCGTTTTCAGTCGACACGCGCCGATAAATATCCGCGACATCGATATCGCCAAGCTCGATCAGGAACGTGTCCCGCAGGCATATTTCAAGCTCGTGCGCGCTTTCGATCCGGCGCTCGATCGCCTCGCCGTCTATCGAACGCGCGGTAAGACGGTCGTTGAACAGCGTCAACCGCCCTTCCGGTGTCACGCGGCATACGACGAGACTCGTCGTGAAGAACGACGTGGGATGCGTCGACGTGTACCAGTTCGATACCTCGTAATCGATCCACTCCGCGCGCTGCAGGTCGAAACGATACGTCTTGAGCCACGTTTCGCCCGATAGCACCTCGAGATCGAACGCGCCCTGCGACGCATCGGCGAGACGGAATGGCTCGTGTGCGGTCTGTTGCGCGACGCCCGTTTGCAGCCGCAACGGCGAAGTCAGCGTGACCGCGCCAAAGCCGACGTCGGCGATCCACGGCTGATCGTCGACAGTCACGCGCAGCAGCATGTGCGTGCGCGGCGTGATCGCGTCCGGCTCGCGGCCCCACAGCACGCGCGCGATCATCGGCGTCACGTCGAAGCCGAGTTGCATCAGCACATGCGCGAACAGCCGGTTCTGCTCGAAACAATAGCCGCCGCGTCGCCGCTCGATCAGCTTGTCGACGACGGCAGGCAGATCCAGATCGACGCGGCGGCCCGTCAGCGGATCGAGGTTTTCGAACGGGATCGACAACGGATGCAGGCGTTGCAGCTCGCGCAACACGTCGAGCGTCGCGGCCTGCGGCCCCGTATAGCCGATACGCCTGAAATAGCGGTCGAGATCAAGAGTGCTGGACATCCGGTGCTCCTGGTTAGCGTGGGTGGCGTTGCCGCTGGTTACCTGCTTGTATGCGCGCTGTAGGGATGAGCGACAGCGTACCGTCATTGACCCGCGCCGTGCGCGAAGCCCTCATATGCGAAGGCCCATTTACGAACGGTCGAACGGATGCGCGCCGATCATCGCATCGCGCGTGGCGACACATGACGGATTGCAAGTCGCTGCAATGCATCACGCGCCGCCTGAGCACCATGAACGCGCGTCAGAAACCTTTGAGCGCCGAGGTCGCAATCGACGGCACGCTGATGCCATGGCTCGACGCGAACTGCACGGCCGCACTCAGCGTCGACGCGAGCGACTGCAACTGCCCCGGCGCGGACTGCGCGATATACGACGCGGCTTGCGCCGTCTGCGGATTCATGCCCGCTTGCAGCAGCGACGACGGATTCATCTGCCCGACGCTGCCGAGGCTCGATTGCAGGCTCGAATACTGGCTCACGCCCTGGCCGAGCGATGTGAGGCCGTTGGTGAACGCCTGCTTGTCGACGGGCGTCGACGGGTCCGACGCGCGGCTCGTGAACGCCTGTGTGAGCGTCTGCGATAACGACTGCTGCGTGCTGCCCACCTGCGACAACTGGCTAACCGATGGCGTGCCGCCGCTCAACAGTCCGGATGCCTGCTGCGCCTGGCTCGCGGCGCCCGAGAGCCCCATCGCCGATGCGAGACTCGACTGGCCGCTCAACACCTGCTGGTTTGCGCCGACGTAGGTCTGCAGCAATTGCCCGATCCCGCCCGACGAAGCGGCCCCGCCCGCATTGCCCGACGAATTGCCGCCGCCGATGCCGAATTGCTGAAGGTTCAGTTGCGCGAAGCTCGCGCTGCTCACGAACAGGCCGGTGGTAAGTAGCGCGGCGCAGAGAATGCGTGTTTTCATGGCTGGCCCTCCTGTCATGTGTCTGATGTGTGACGTTCGTCTCGACTTGCTGCTTCGTTTGTGTCCGTTCGACACACGCGCAAGGCACGCGTTCGCGCTTTCGTCAGATGTCATGATGGGCCGCAAAACGCGGGCCCGCGTTATTAACAACTCCGTCAATGCGCGTGGCGGTTGCCGTCGCCAGCATACGGCGTAAGCGCGGCATGCAAGCCTGGCGTCACGCCCTCGCTCGCGCTTCGCGCGCCTCCCGCGTCTCGCGCGGCGACCCGCGCACCGACAGGTCCTGCATCATCTGCGCAGCGAAATAGTCGCATGTCGGGCGATCCGATTTCGCACTGCGCGCGACGACGATGTCGAGCGGTTCGATCACAGGCAGACCTTGCTCGGCGCCGAGAATAGCGAGTCGCGACGGCACGCTGCATCGCGCGAGCGCAATTACGGAAAGCCCCGCGTCGACGGTCGCGACGAGGCCGCTCAGGCTCGCGCTGCTGTACGCGGCGCGATACCGGATGCGTGCCCGGTCGAGCGCCGCGAGCGTATTCGTGCGCGCGACGCAGCCGGGCTCGTACAGCCCGACCGGCAACGGCGACACGTTCAGCACGGACGTATCTTCGGATGCTCCTACCCACACCATCGGCTCGCTGCGCACGAATTCGCCGCGCAATTTGCGGTCGCGCGTGACGAATGCGAGGTCGATCTTGTTGTCCGCGAGCATCGGCGCGAGCGCGGTGCTCTGCGCGCAGACGATCTCGATCTCCACGTGCGGATACAGGTTCGAGAAGCGCCGCAACACGGGCGACAACAGCGACGACACGTAATCGTCCGGCGCGCCGAGCACGACGCGCCCCGTCACCTCGGGCCGCACGATGGCCGACCACGCTTCTTCGTGCAGATCGATCACGCGCCGCGCATATTCGAGCAGCGTATTGCCGGGCCGCGTCAGCGACAGGTTGCGCGTATCGCGAGCAAACAGCGTCGTGCCGAGCATTCGCTCGAGCCGCTTGATCTGCATGCTGACGGCCGCCTGCGAGCGATGCACGGTGACAGCCGCCTTCGTGAAGCTGCCCGCCTCGACGACGGCAACGAATGTGCGCAGCAGATCGACATCGAACTCGGGGTGCATGATTTATCAATCCTGCTTATGGAATTTCTCAATTTTATTCGTTTGCCACGATAAGGCAACGGATCGATACTCGGATGCATACAACGCGATCGAGGGATTTACTGCCATGTCTTTGTCGTCGGTATCGTCGATATCGCTCAGCCGAAGCCAGCAAGGCGCGCTCACGCTTGCGAGCGGCGGCCTGTTGATGGGCACGATTGGCGTGTTCGTCGAGGAAGCGCGGCTCGGCGCGCTGACGCTGGTGTTCTTTCGCTGCCTGTTCGGGTTTCTGTCGCTTGCTGCGTACTGCGCATATAAGGGCTACTTCGCGCGCCGTTATTTCACGCGACGTACGGTGCTGCTTGCGGCGCTATCCGGCGTGCTGATGGTTACCCAGTGGGTCGGTTTCTTCGATGCGATTCATCGCACGAGCATCGCGGTGGCGACGGTCGTGTTTCATGTGCAGCCGTTTTGGGTCGTGTTGATCGGTGCTGCGCTGTTCAATGAGCGGCTGGGTATCGACCGGTTGGGGTGGATCGCAACGGCGTTCGTCGGGCTTGTGCTTGCGTCGGGCGTCGCGGGAGCGGGTTCATTGCAGGGACATTCGAGTTATCTGATCGGGATTGGCGAGGCGCTCGCTGGTTCCGTGCTCTATGCGAGTGTCACGCTCATTGCCAAGAGTCTTGGCGATCTGCGGCCGCATCTGCTGACGCTTGCGCAATGTGCTGTTGGTGTCGTGTGCTTGCCGTTTATCGCGCCGCTCGGCGCGGAGCATATCGGGCCGATGCAGTGGTTCTGGTTGATCGGGATGGGTGTGTTGCACACTGGGCTTTCTTATGTGCTGATCTATGGCGCGCTGCCGAAGCTCTCGACGCCGGTGATCGCGGTTCTGCTGTTCGTGTATCCGCTGACGGCGATTGCCGTCGATGCAATTGTTTATGGACGTGCGCTCGGTGTTTCGCAGATGGGTGGGATGGTGTTGATTGTTGTTGCCAGTCTTGGCGTTAATCTTGGGTGGCCGTTGGTGTCGGTTTTGCGGTTGCGTGCGAGTTAGTGGGTTTTTTGTCTGCGACGCTGGGTGGTTTGCTTTGTGTATGCGCTGGCATCCGCGTTATGCCTTTGTGCTTCAGGCGTCGCCCCTGTGCGGGCATTCGTTTGGCGCCTTCGCGGCGCGGGCGTTGCTGTTGTGTGCTTGCCTCTGCGCTGGCATCCGCGATTTGCCTTCGTGCTTCACGCGTCGCCCTGTGCGGGCATTCGTTTGGCGCCTTTCGCGGCGCGGGCGTTGCTGTTGTGTGCTTGCCTCTGCGCTGGCATCCGCGCTATGCCTTCGTGCTTCAGGCGTCGCCCCTGTGCGGGGCGGCACCTACTTTTCTTTGCCGCCGCAAAGAAAAGTAGGCAAAAGAAAGCGGCTCACACCGCCAACATTTCTTCTTGCCTGAGGGCCCCCACAGGGTCTTACGCTTCACACGGCAATCACGTGACCCATGTTCGTTGCCAGCGCTCTTGCGCTGCGCCTCACCCGCTTCACGCTCCTGCGTTTCAGCATGCCTTGCCAGATAGTCCCCCGCCGCCCAGGTGGCAAACTTTGTGTAGGCCGTAGCGCCTCGCATGCCTCACTCCGGACCGATTGCGCATGCGTCCCACCCTGTAAGAGCGCTACCCTGTACGACGCGACAACCTACACACAGTTTGCCACCTGGGCGGCACATACCGTTCGCTACCGCTAGCACGTGTGCGGGTATTTGAAGTGGGTGAGGCGTTCATTCGAAGCGTTGGCAACGCACGCAAACAGAAAGGCTGCCGTGTGAAGCGTAAGACCCTTTGGGGGCCCTCAGGCAAGCACAGGAGCTGGCGGTGTTAGCCGCTTTCTTTTGCCTACTTTTCTTTGCGGCGGCAAAGAAAAGTAGGTGCCGCCCCGCACAGGGGCGACGCCTGAAGCACGCTAACAATTCGCGGATGCCAGCAAAAACACAAGCAAACCAAACCGGATGCCACCGCAGAGGCTCAGACAAACCAAACCACCCCACGCCGCGAAGCCGCCACAAAAATCACTGCGGCAAAACTTCCCCTTTAGTCTCCTTAGCAAACGGAATCACAAGCAACCCGACAATAAACGCAAGCGCCGTCAGCGCAACAGGCACGCCAAGCGTATGCATACTGAGCACAGCCGCCCCAAGCAGAAAATTCACCCCCGCCCCGACAAACCGCCCAAACGAAGTACAAAAAGCAAAAGCCGTCGCGCGAACACGCGTTTCGAACAGTTCAGGCAGCCACAGGCTAAACAGCGCGAAATTCCCACCAAAGAACCCAAGCACAAACAGCCAGGCAATAAACGGCGCCAACCCGTTAGGCAGATAAAAGGCCCAGCCAAAGCTGCCAATAATCGCCACCGCCATCCCGGCAAAATACACAGCAAGCGTTTTCTTGCGCCCAAACCGCTCGGCCAGCGGCGGCAACGCAAGACACCCAAGAATCGTCCCGATCGACAGCAACCCCGTCGCGATCGAAGCCATCTTCAATGCTTCAGGCCTTGCCATGCCAGCCCGCGTCGCGAGTTGAATGACCGCCGAAGGCTCATACACAGCACCCGCCCACAATCCAATAATCGCGATCGTCAGCAGCGCACACATGACCCAGGTACGCCGCCGATACGTCGGCCCAAAAATCTCGCGCATCGGGCTCACGCGCGCCACATCGCGCGATTCGGCCCGTTGCCATTTGTCCGACTCCTTCACCCGCGTGAGAATCATGATCGCGACGACCACGGGCACCGCCCCCGTCAGGAACATCGCGCGCCAGCCGAAATGCACGCCAATCGTGTAGTTCAGCGCGGCAGCCAGGAAAAAACCCGCGTAGTAGCCCGTCTGCAGATAGCCCGCGCCCATCTTGCGGCGATCCTCGGGCCACGCCTCGGCGACATAGGTCCCCGCCAGCGCCCATTCGCCGCCAATGCCCACGCCAGCAATGAAGCGATAGATGCCCAACTCCCACACATTATGCGCAGTCGCCGACAGCCCGGTGAAGATCGCGAACGTGAAGATCGTGCCCGCCAGCACCTTCGTGCGGCCGAAACGGTCCGCGAGCGGGCCCCAGATGAACGACAGCCCCCAACCCACCAGGAAGAGCGCAAACAGGATCGAACCGGCAAGTCCGACGTTCGCGGGCGTCGCCGCATAGCCCGAGCGCGGCAGCAATTCAGTCAGCGCCGGCGTCAGCACCAGCGCATAAATGAACGAGTCCATCCCGTCCAGCGTCCAGCCCGCCCACGCGCCCCAAAAGCCGGCGATCTGCGACCGGTTGAGCGGCGTCTTCTGCCGCACGGTTCCCGCACGGTCCGATATCGAAGAATTCAACATGCTCCTGCTCCTCCATGTACTACGGTTGGATTGGGTGACCGTCACGGCACAACGGCTCCCCCGCATGCGGGCCGCCGCATGTGCGAGAGGCGCCGCGCGTCAGCGCCGTGCCTTTATGAAAACCCCGGGTTTGCCCGCTAGAAATTCGTCGTTTTTATATATAATATTTGATGTCATGAACAACGCAACCGGTGGTTTTCCCCTGGACAGCGCCCCGCGCGTCCCCTTGCTGCCCACGGCGCATGAGCCGCGGCCCAGCACTTCGCGTGTGATCGCGGAGGCGCTGCGTACGGCAATCGTCGAAGGCTCACTCGAGCCTGGCGCGCCGCTGCGGCAGGACGCGATCGCGCGGCACTTCTCGGTCAGCGCAATTCCCGTGCGCGAAGCGCTGCGCCAGCTGGAAAGTGAAGGCTGGGTGAAAGTCGAGCTGAACAAGGGCGCGACCGTCGCGCGGCTCTCGCCCGCTGAGGCGCGCGAGATCTATGAGATCCGCTCGGCGCTCGAAAGCCTTGCCATCACGCTGGCGATTCCGAATCACACGCCCGAGTCGCTGCGCGAAGCGGTGGCGCTTTGCAAAGCCGCCGAAAGCGAACCGGACCCTACCCTTTACGTGGCCCGCAATGAAGCATTCCACACCGCCTTGTACGCGCCCGCCAACCGCCCTCAGCTCGCGGAGATGATCGCGGCGCTGCATCGGCGCGGCGAGCGCTACTTGAGGCTGAAATTCGGTTTGCCCGCTTACAAGGGCGAATCCGATGCCGAACACCTGGACATCCTTGCCGCCGTCGAACGCAAGGACATCGCCGCCGCCCAGTCGCTCATCTCCGCTCACCTGCTGGGCACGGGCGAACTGGTCTATCGTTTCTTGACGGAACGCGCGCAGGCGGAAGCCGCCGCGGCCACCCCGCGCCGAAAGCGCGGAAGGCCCGCGCGCACTCCAACCACTATCGGGAGTTGAAGCACCGATGAATCAGCGAATCGAATCAGCCAAGCTCGGATTGGCACAGTCAACGGGAGCGCCCGCAGGGTCATCTGCCGCGCGTTCCTGGACCACCAAACGCGACGAGAAGCGACGCAGGCTCGCCGCGATCGAGCCCTGGCTCGAAGACGGCATCCTGCCCGCGCATCGCATCGTCGATGCGCTCGAAACGCTGATCCGCCCCGGCGATCGCGTCGCGCTCGAAGGCGACAACCAGAAGCAGGCGGACTTTCTGTCTCGCTCGTTCGCGAAGGTCGATCCGCAGAAAGTGCATGACGTGCATCTGCTGATTTCGAGCATCAGCCGCCCCGAGCATCTGACGCTCTTTGAAAGGAACATCGCGCACAAGGTCGATTTTGCGTTCGCGGGTCCGCAGAGCCTGCGCGTCGCGCAACTGCTCGAAGACGGCCAGCTCGAAATCGGCGCGATCTATACGTATGTCGAACTGTACGCACGCATGTTCGTCGACCTCACGCCGAACGTCGCGCTGCTGTGCGCGGAAAAAGCCGACCGGCACGGCAATCTCTATACCGGCCCGAACACGGAAGACACGCCCACCATCGCCGAAGCCGCCGCGTTCCGGCATGGCATTGTGATCGTGCAGGTCAACGAGATCGTCGATGAACTGCCGCGCGTCGATATTCCCGCTTCCTGGGTCGACGTGGTCGTCGAGGCCGACCGCCCGTTCGCCGTCGAGCCGCTGTTCACACGCGATCCGCGCCATATCGGCGATCTGCAGGTGCTCACCGCGATGATGGTCATCAAGGGCATCTACGAGCCGTACGGCGTGACATCGTTGAACCACGGCATCGGTTTCGACACGGCTGCCATCGAGCTGCTGTTGCCGACTTACGGCGAGTCGCTCGGACTGAAGGGCAAGATCTGCCGCAACTGGACGCTCAATCCGCACCCCACGTTGATTCCCGCCATCGAATCGGGTTGGGTCGAAAGCGTGCATTGTTTCGGCAGCGAAGTCGGCATGGAGGCGTATGTCGAAGCGCGCCCCGACGTGTTCTTCACGGGCAGCGACGGCACGCTGCGCTCGAACCGCGTGCTGTGCCAGCTGGCCGGGCAATACGGCGTCGATCTGTTTATCGGCTCGACGCTGCAGATAGACGGCGATGCGAATTCGTCGACGGTCACGCGCGGGCGTCTGGCGGGCTTCGGCGGCGCGCCGAACATGGGTCACGATCCGCGCGGCCGACGCCATTCGAGCGAAGCGTGGCTCAAGCTGCTGAAAGACGAAGGCCCCGTGTCGCGCGGCAAAAAACTCGTCGTGCAACTGGCCGAAACGTACAAGAAAGGCGGCGAGCCGACGTTCGTCGATGAACTCGACGCCGTCGCCGTCGGCGCGAAAAGTGGCATGCCCATCGCGCCCGTGATGATCTACGGCGACGACGTCAGCCATGTCGTGACGGAAGAAGGCATCGCGCATCTGCACAAGGCCGAAGGCGTCGAAGAGCGGCGCGCGGCGGTCGCGGCGGTCGCCGGCGTGACGCCGATCGGCTTGCGCGCGAAGCCCGAAAAGACGGCCGAACTGCGCCGCCGGGGCATCGTCGCGTATCCGGAAGATCTCGGCATCCGGCGCGGCGAAGCGAAGCGTTCACTGCTCGCGGCGCGCAGCATCGACGATCTCGTCACCTGGTCGGGCGGGCTGTACACACCGCCGGCACGTTTCCGCAGCTGGTGATGCGATGGCCTTGCAATACGCTATCCCGCTCGACGCGGGCATGCCTCCGCGTGCCAACGCCCGCTGTCTGCCTCGCGTCGATGCCGCGCCGTGCGATGCCACGCTCGCGCGATTCGCGGTCGAGTCGCTGATCGAAGAAGCGCAACTGACGCCGAAACCCGCGCTCGTCGATGGGCGCGGCAGCGGTGCGCATCGCGATCTGGACTTGCCGCTGATGCTGCGCTCCGCCCACTCGCTCGAACCGAGTTTCGCGGCGCTGGCACGCGCATCGCGTGGCCGCCTGCCTTCGGCGACGCTGCGCGCGGAGCTTGCGCAGATCGGACGCGCTGGCGAACACGACATGATGCACGCGACGAACGGCAGCAATGCGCATCGCGGCGCGATCTGGATTGTCGGCCTGCTGGTCGCGGGCGCGGCCATCATTGCCGACGATGACGACAACGTTTTGCGCGAACTGCTGCCGTATGAACGCACGCACTCGCACGCCGCGCGCGTCTGCGAACTCGGCGCGCAGATCGCCTGCTTTCCCGACCGCTTCGCCGCACCCGTCGACAGTCATGGCGAGCGCGTGCGTCAACGGTTTAATGTCGGCGGCGCGCGTCAGGAAGCGCAGGACGGTTTCCCGCACGTAATTGGCGTCGGTCTGCCCGCGTTGCGCGCGGCACGCGCGAAAGGCATCGGCGAAAACGCTGCGCGTGTCGACACGCTGCTCGCGATCATGGCCGCGCTCGACGATACCTGCCTCCTGCATCGCGCCGGTCTCGCCGGTCTGCATGCGGGGCAACGCGGCGCGCGCGCCGTGCTCGCGGCGGGCGGCGTCACGACGGCGGCGGGACGCGCCGCGTTCGACGCGCTCGAAACCGAATTGCTTTCGCTCAACGCTTCTCCTGGCGGCGCAGCCGATCTGCTCGCCGCCACCCTCTTCATCGACAAGCTGGCGCGTCACGCTCCAGCGGGAGCTGAAAACTGATGGAACAGATGACTTTCGATTATCCGGCGCAACGCGCGATCACCACGCGCTCGCATGTGGGCGTGGTCGGTTCGGGCGATCTCGAAGTGCTGCTGTCGCCCGCCGGCGCGATGCAGGCGACCGTGACCGTGCGCACCAGCGTCGATGGCTACGGGCACATCTGGAAGAGCGTGCTCGACCGGTTCTTCACGCGCTATGACGGCGCGGCGCAGATCGAGATCAACGACTTCGGCGCGACGCCGGGCGTGGTCGCGCTGCGTCTCGCGGAGGCCATCGAAGCGGCCGACGAAGGAGCAAGCTCATGAGCACGGCGACGATCCAAAACCCACCTTCGATGCCGGTGTTGCGCGACAGCTTCATCGAGCTGACGGCACGCGAGCGCGCCCGCGCGCTGCTCGACGAAGGCACGTTCCGCGAACTGCTCGGCCCGTTCGACCGCATCGAATCGCCGTGGCTGCCGTTGCAAGGCATCGTCTGCCAGGCCGACGATGGCGCGGTGATCGCGCGCGGCACAATCGACGGCCAGCCGGCCGTGATCGCCGCGATCGAGTCGGCGTTTCAGGGCGGCAGCATCGGCGAAGTGTCGGGCAGCAAGATCGCCGCGGCGCTGGAACTCGCACTGCGCGATTGCGAGCGCGGCAAGATCGTGCGGCCCGTCGTGCTGTTCGAAACGGGCGGCGTGCGTTTGCAGGAAGCGAATCTGGGGCTGGCCGTGATCGCGGAGATGCAGGCGGCGATCGTCGCGTTACGGCGATACGTGCCCGTGGTCGGCGTGATCGCGGGCATGGTCGGTTGCTTCGGTGGCATGTCGCTCGCGGCCGGGCTGTGCTCGTATCTGGTCGCGACGAAACAGGGACGCCTCGGCATGAACGGCCCCGAAGTGATCGAACAGGAAGCGGGCATCGAAGAACTCGATTCGAGCGACCGGCGCCGCGTGTGGCAGATGATCGGCGGCGAGCAACGCACGGCGACAGGACTTGCCGACGCGCTCGTCGACGACGATGCGCACGCCGTCCAGGCAGCGGTTCGCGATGCGTTCGCGCGCGGCGTGCCGGCGGCGCATCGCACGGAACAGGTGGCTGAATATCTGGAGCGGCTCGCGCGCATCGATCCCGCGAACGTCACGCCCGAAACGATGCGCGATGTGTTCAAGCCAAACGAAGCGGCCACGCCGCGCAAGGGGCAATGATGAGCGATACGGTACTGACGCGCGGCATGCGCTGGTTCAAGGCGCTTGCGGGCGACACGTCGACGGCCGCGCCCGTCTGGTCCGGCGAGGCGCCGCTTGGCAACGAGATGGCGACCTTCTTCTCCGTCGTCCCCGACCCCGACAACCGCTTTCCGCGCGCGCGCGATAACGTCGTCGGACTCGAACAGGGCTGGAAGCTCGCGCAAGCGGTGCGTGAAGCGGTAGCGCGCGATGCGTCGTCGGAACACAAGCGCCCTATCGTCGCGATCGTCGATGTCAAAAGCCAGGCGTATGGATATCGCGAAGAGACGCTCGGCATTCATCTGGCGTGCGCGTCGGCTGTCGATGCGTATGCGAGCGCGCGCGACGCCGGGCATCCTGTGGTTGCGCTGATCGTCGGTCCTGCTATGTCGGGCGCGTTCCTCGCGCATGGCTATCAGGCGAACCGGATCGTCGCACTCGATGCGCCCGGCACGCTGGTACACGCGATGGGCAAGGAAGCCGCCGCGCGCGTCACGCGCCGCACGGTCGAAGAACTCGACAAGCTCGGCGAAACGATCACGCCGATGTCGTACACGATGGCGTCGTTCGCGAAGCTCGGGCTGCTCGACACGTTGATCGAAGGCGTCGATGCTGATGAGCCCACGCAAGCGCAAATCGAAAGCGTGCGCAGCGTGCTCGCGGAAGCGGCCAGGAGCGCCCGCTCGGATACGCGCGGGTTGTCGCGGCGGCTGGAGTCGGATGCGGCGAAGAAGACGCGCGCTGCGTCGATTGAAGTGCGGCGCAAGCTCGCCGAACAGTGGGACGCTGCGTGATGCGTGTTTGCGCGGCCGCGCCGTTTGCGCCAGAAGACGCGCTCGTTACTGACGATCTGCGCTGGCAAGCGCATGACATCGTGCGCTTGCGGCGGCTCGAATCGTTCGATAACGAACCGGCGTGGGTCCGCGCTGCGTTCGCGCGCGCGCCGTTCGTTGTCGTGCGGCGCGCGCAGGCGGCGGCAGGATTGGTAGCCATCGGGTTGCGCGGCGCGGCGCGCAATGAGCGGTATGGAACGTGGGCGCATAGTGATGATATCGAGGCTGTTTTCAGGCCTGAAGCGTTGTTGTCTTCTTCGTTGGATTCCGCGTTGCTTGTCGCCGATCGCGCCGCACTTCCCGTTTTCGTCGCGCTAGATGCGCTGCGGCGCGACACGTCATGCATTGATTCATTCATTTGGGGACCAACAGGAAGCGTCGGTTTCGAACTTGCATCCGGCAAGCCCACCGCCACCGCGACCAGCGACCTCGATTTATTAATACGGATGTCGAATCATTTACCACGCGACGAAGCACAACGCATCCAGGCGAAACTCGACGAACACGCAGCACATGCAGGCATCCGCATCGACGCGCAACTCGAAACGCCCGCAGGCGGCGTCGCGCTCGCCGAATACGCGTCCGGCAAGGCGCGCGTGATGGCGCGACATGCGAGCGGTCCACGGCTCGTCTCCGATCCTTGGGCGCTCTAATGCTCGCTTTTATTTTCCCTGGCCAGGGCGCGCAAACCGAAGGCTTCCTGCATCGCCTCGGCACGCATACCGCCATTCAGACAACGCTCGACGAAGCATCCGCCGTGCTGAACGTCGACGTGCTGACACTCGACACCCAAACAGCGCTCGAATCGACCGTCGCCGTGCAGATGGGCTTGCTGATCGCAGGCGTCGCAATACAGCGCGCGCTCGCCGCTGAAGGACTGGCGCCCGAACTGAGCGCGGGTTTGTCGGTGGGCGCGTATGCAGCCGCCGTGAGTTGCGGCGCAATCGACTTCGCGGCCGCGCTGCTCATGGTGCGCAAGCGCGCCGAACTGATGGAAACGGCGTATCCGCGTGGCTATGGCCTGTCCGCGATTGCCGGGCTGACCGAACACGAAATCGAGAAGCTCGCCGACTCGCAGGCGCGCGACGCCGCCGCACGCGTCTATGTCGGCAATGTAAACGCGCCGCGTCAGATCGTCGTGGCCGGCTCGGACGCTGCGCTCGATGCATTCAACGAGCGAGCGTTAGCGGCAGGCGCGCGCAAGGCGACGCGGCTCGCCGTCAGCGTGCCGTCGCATTGCGAACTGCTCGCGGCAGCCGCCGATGCGCTGACGGACTACGCGCGCGATGTCCCGTTTCGCGCGCCGTCGAGCGGCTATATCGGCAATCGCGGCGGCCGCGCGCTGTATACAGCGCATGCCGTGCGCGACGATCTCGCCACGAACATGCGCTACACGGTCCGCTGGTTCGACGCACTGACCGTGATGATCGAAATGGGCGCGAAGGTGTTCGTTGAAGCGCCGCCTGGCCAGGTACTGACCGATATCGTCCGCGAGCAGTACCCGGACATGGCCGCGATCGCAGCAAGCACACTGCCCTTCGAGCGGCTGGCGCCGACCATCCATCGACGCCTCGAATCGGCTGCCTGAAACCGATTCCTTATGCGCATAAATTTTTTAAAAGTTTTAACGTACTTGTAGCAGGAGCATGCGCAGCTAGCGTCCTGGCGTCACGAAGCGGAAGGTCAGGTTCACGCGTTCGCCCTGCACCTTCGGCTCCTTCGGCACGCGATGCCGCCACTCGGCCTGTGTCCGTCCGCGCATCACGAGGAGGCTGCCGCCCTTCAACGGATAAGACTGCACGACGTGCGTCTTGTTGTGCTGCAGATCGAAGCGTCGCGTCGCGCCGAGGCTGACGGACGCGATCACCGGCTCCTTGCCGAGTTCGGGCTCCCGATCCGCATGCCAGCCCATGCTGTCCGCGCCGCTGCGATAGCGGTTGAGCAGCACGCTATTGAACGGCGCGCCGCAAGTTGCTTCAACGGCGGCTTTCAGTTCCGCGACGGCGGGCGTCCACGGCGACGGCACGTTGCGGATGCCCGAGTACACATAGACGGCATCGGACTCGCCTTGCCATGCCGTCAGGCGCGGCAACGGCACGCGGCCGGCGGGTGTGAACATCGAATCCTGCTGCCAGGCGACTTCGTCGACGATGCGCGCGAGCAGCGTGGCAGCGGCATCGGGCGTGAGCCAGTCGGGGAACCACGCCACATCGGGCGTTGGCAAATCGTCGAACAGATCGGCGGACATTGCGTTGCAATCGCGAGCGCACAACACTGCATTGCGCTCGCGAAACCTCTCTTCACAGGAAACAGCGGGTATTATCGAACGCGCCGCTGCCGCGGGTCATCCGCCAGCTTGCGCTTTCATTCGACTTTTCGTCATTCAGCCCATCATCATGATTCTTTCCGACGACGCTCTCGATCAACTATTCCGCACCGCCCGCACGCACAACGGCTGGCAGACGCGGCCCGTCGACGATGCACTTCTCAGGCAACTGGTCGACCTCGTTTTGCTCGGCCCGACCTCGGCCAATTCGAGCCCCGCACGTTTCGTGTTCGTGAAGACACCGGAAGGCAAGGCGCGGCTGAGTCCCGCGCTGTCCGCAGGCAATCTGGAAAAGACGATGGCCGCGCCCGTCACGGTGATCGTCGGCATGGACATGGCCTTCTACGACCACTTGCCGAAGCTCTTCCCGCACGCCGATGCGCGCAGCTGGTTCGCGGGCAACGAAGCCGCGATCGCCGAAACCGCGTTCCGCAACTCGACGCTGCAAGGCGGCTATCTGATCATGGCTGCACGTGCGCTCGGCCTCGACACGGGCGCGATGTCCGGCTTCGACAAGGCGAAAGTGGATGCCGAGTTCTTCGCGGGCACGACGGTCCGGTCGAACTTCCTGATCAATCTCGGCTACGGCGACGCGTCGAAGCTGTTCCCGCGCAGCCCGCGTTTCTCGTTCGACGAAGCGGCGCAAATCGTCTGACGCCCGCTGGCGTTACCCTAAGCCCGCCGCGCGCCGGGCAGCGTCAGCTTGCCATCAGCGCGACGTAGAACACGATCGCGCCGATCAGCGCGCCGACGAAGCAGAAACCCTCTTCCGCCTCGTCTCCGCGCGATCGCAGCCACGCCCCGACCACGCCGAACAGGCCCGCCACGCCGAGCGCGACGAACACCATCACGACGTAAAAGAGCGCGGTGCGCCCCAGTTCGGAAAAGTCGATGTGCTGGACGCCGTAGTAGACGCCAAGCGCCATCAGCGACAGCACGACCATAGGCAGCATCACGTGACTGCCTTCGTAACCGATGTGATGCTCGCGATGCGCGAACTTTGTCGTTTTCATCATTCGTCTCCTCCCAAACCGCAAACCGATTGGGCGATCAGGCGCAGCTGCCGCCTGCAGAGGAGTGTCTCGCGCGCCCGTGATACCGGGAACGGGATGCGAGG
Organism: Paraburkholderia steynii; assembly: GCF_900100565.1. Lineage (NCBI taxonomy): Bacteria > Pseudomonadati > Pseudomonadota > Betaproteobacteria > Burkholderiales > Burkholderiaceae > Paraburkholderia > Paraburkholderia steynii. The sequence goes on from NZ_FNDI01000037.1 coordinate 75,381, forward strand.
CCTGCCGCCGACAGTCACGCTCCATTTCAGAATAGTCCGTTCATGCGTCCAATTCAATAGTCATTTAATAAGCATTTAATCGGCATGACGAAGAACTTGCAGCGTACGTATGCTGCATCGCAATGCCCACATATTGGCGTTGCCCCGACATGTCCGTACAGCTTCGGCAAGCGCGCTGAACTGCTTGTAGAATGATTGGCCGCCGCTCTGCAACGGCGTGCGCTTTCTGCGACTCACCTTCCGCGCAATCCGCGCCCCACTTTCACCTATGCGCCGCCTATCGTTTTTCGTCCGGATCATTGCCATCGGCATCCTGCTGCACGTGTATGTCGGCATCCGGATCATTCCCGAACTGCCCGTCGATGCCGCCGTGAAAGGGCTGTGCGCGCTGTGGCTCGTGCTGTCCGTGCTGCTGATTCCCGTCGGCATGATCGCGCGCTCGCTGCAGCGGCAGCCGCTCGGCGACCGGCTCGCGTGGGCGGGGTTGATCGCACTGGGTCTTTTCTCGTCGCTGCTCGTGTTGACGTTCGCGCGCGAATTGCTGCTGCTCGTCGTGATGATCGTTCGCGCAATCTCGCCGGAAGTAGTGAACCCCGCGGGCTGGGAGATCAATAGCGCGATCGCCGTGCCGCTGCTCGCGCTGCTGTCGACTGCTATCGGCTTTTTCAATGCGCGACGCCGTGCGCGTGTCGTGTCGATCGACGTGCCGATCAAAGACCTGCCGCACGCGCTCGACGGCTTCACCATCGTGCAGATCAGCGACATTCACGTCGGGCCGACCATCAAGCGCGGTTACGTCGATGCGATCGTCGATGCCGTGAACCGGCTCGAGCCGGATCTGATCGCAGTGACGGGCGATGTCGTCGACGGCAGCGTCGAGCATCTTGCCGATCACACGCGGCCGCTGTCGCGGCTGAGCGCGCGGCATGGCGCGTATCTGGTGACGGGGAATCACGAATACTATTCGGGCGCCCATGCGTGGATTGCCGAGTTTCAGCGGCTCGGCCTGCACGTGCTGCTCAACGAGCATGTCGTCGTCGAGCACGATGGCGCGCAGGCGGTGATCGCGGGCGTCACCGATTTTTCCGCAGGGCATTTCGATCCCGCGCACGAGAGCGATCCCGCTGCGGCGCTCGAAGGCGCGCCTGGCGACGTGCTGATCAAGGTGCTGCTCGCGCATCAGCCGCGCTCGGCGGAAGCGGCGGCCGATGCGGGCTTCACGTTGCAACTGTCCGGCCATACGCATGGCGGCCAGTTCTTTCCGTGGAATTTTGCGGTGCGGCTGCAACAGCCTTTCGTGGCCGGTCTTTCGCGTCTCGACGACCTGTGGGTCTATACGAGCCGCGGGACCGGGTATTGGGGACCACCCAAGCGTCTGGGCGCGCCGTCGGAGATCACGCGCTTGCGTCTGGTCGGCGGCGGCACCTGACGTCCGTCAGTTCAATTACGTCACGCTGTGACGTTTCGCTCCGGCAGCATCGATCCCGTTTCCTGGAAGCGCGCGTGCCATGCGAACGCTTCGCGCAGCACGTGCGGCGTTTGCCCGCCAAAGCGCAGCGCGTCGCGATAGTAGTCACGCAGCAAATCGCGATACAGCGGATGCACGCATTGGTCGATGATCAGCGACGCCCGTTCGCGCGGCGCGAGTCCGCGCAGGTCCGCAAGACCGATCTCCGTCACGACGATATCGACATCGTGTTCGTTGTGGTCCACGTGCGGCACCATCGGCACGACGCTCGAAATCGCGCCGTCCTTGGCGATCGATTTCGTCGCGAAGATCGCGCACGACGCATTGCGCGCGAAGTCGCCCGAACCACCGATGCCGTTCATCATGTGCGTGCCGCCGACATGCGTCGAATTCACGTTGCCGTAGATGTCGAATTCGAGCGCGGTGTTCAGCGCGATCAGGCCCAGACGGCGAATCACTTCGGGATGGTTGCTGACCTCTTGCGGACGCAGCACGAGCCGGTCGCGATAGCGCGCGAGATCGCCGAACACCTGCGCCTGGCGCTTTTCCGTCAACGTGATCGACGCGCCCGACGCGAACGTGACCTTGCCGGCATCCATCAGATCGAAGGTCGAATCCTGCAGGACTTCCGAGTAGATCGAGAACGGCTCGAACGGCGAATCGGCGAAGCCGGCCAGCACCGCATTCGCAATCGTGCCGATGCCCGCTTGCAACGGCGGCAACGGCGAAGGCATGCGTCCATGCGCCACTTCATGCTGCAGGAACTCGATCAGATGGCCGGCGATCAACGCCGTGTCTTCGTCGGCGGGCAATGCAGTCGATGGGCTGTCGGGCTTGTTCGTGATGACGATGGCGGCGATCTTTTCGGGCGGGATCTCGATCGCCGTCGTGCCGACGCGATCGCTCGGGCGCACGACGGGCAGCGGATCGCGATGCGGACGGCGGCCCGGAATCCAGATGTCGTGCAGGCCTTCGAGCGCGAGCGGCTGCGCCAGATTGATTTCGACGATCACCTTGTCGGCGAGAATCGCGAAGCTCGCCGAATTGCCGACTGATGTGGTCGGCACGATGCCGCCCGTCTCGGTGATCGCGACGGCTTCGATGATCGCGACGTCGAGCTTGCCGAGCTGGCCGGCGCGCAACATTTCGACCGTCTCCGACAGATGCTGGTCGACGAACATCACGTCGCCGCGATTGATCGCCTTGCGCAAGGTGCTGTCGACCTGGAACGGCATACGGCGCGCGAGCACACCGGCGTCCGTCAACAGACTGTCGACGCCGTGACCCAGCGATGCGCCCGTTATCAACGTGATCCGCAGCGGCTTGCCTTCGCTGCGCGCGCGTTCGGCCAGCGCAACGGGAACTGCCTTCGCATCGCCCGCGCGCGTGAAGCCGCTCGCGCCGACGCGCATGCCATTGTCGATCAGCAGCGCTGCCTGCGCCGCCGATGTGATCTTGCCGCGCACCGCGGCACAGCGAATCCGGTCTTCGTACATGATGAAAGTCTCTCCGATGTCACGCTCGCGAAAGCCGGTTTGCACGTCTTGTTGTTGGTGTGCGTGGTCCGGCTGTCGCTCGATTTCCGCTCATTCCGCCCGATGCTTCAGGCGGCTGCGCGGTGCCGCTCTGGTCAGCTACCGAAATACATCACGCAGTAGCTCACGGGACCGACACACTCATCGGCCTTCTTCGCCCGCTTCGCGACGGGACGCCCCGCTTCGGGTTGCGCGACGCGTGCTGCGTTCGCCTGTGCGACCTGTTGCGCGCTTTCGTCCGCCGGCGCCGTCTGCGCGTGCGCAAGCGCCGCAGCGGACAACGAACAGGCAATCAGGACCAACTTCAGCGCTTTCATTTCAATCTCTCCAGTTGTTTCAATGGCTGCGTAAGCAGTGGTTCCAATATATGACTGAGATCGGCGTGGATTAAGAGGGACGGCTGGAAGGCATTCTTCCTGGTTGCGGCAAGATCGGTTTAGGCTCGGGCTTTCGCGTTTGCGCTGGGCGTCGTGACGGCGCAAAAGACTGTTGTGTCGATTGCATTGTTCGAGATGTGCCGGGGATCAACGCGTGTCGAACGGCGCGCCTTTGTCGAGCAGCGCCGTGCGGATGAAATGCAGGCAACTGAGGATGCGCTGCTGATCGTGACGCTTCTCGCGGTCCGCATGGACGGCTTCCAGCACTTGCTGAACAACCCGCATCGCCGCACGCACGGAGATTTGCGTTCGTTCGGCATGCGTTTTGTCGGGCCGCTCGAATAGCTGCGCGAGATCGCGCGTGACGCGATCGAGAGACGGCTTCCATCGGGCGTGTGCGTCGCTTGCGTATGTGGCGCGTTCGATCTCGCTGCGTAGATCGATAGTCGCGTGCCCGACTTCGAGCGTGACGAGCATCCATCTGAGCGCGTTGCGATGGCGTCGCGAACGCTTCGGCAGCAGCATGCGCAACTGGTGCATCAGATCGTGCGTGCTCGACTGGAAGCGATGTGCGAGACCCGCGAGCGGCGCCGTGCATGCCAGCGTGACCTGGCTGCGCAGGTCGCCTTCGATACGCGCGATCAGCCACGGCATCTGCACCGGGAACACGATCGCGGCGCCGATGGCCGTCACGAGCATCGACACGACGATCGCAATGCCATTGTTGATCAGCAGATCGGGCGCGTAGACGACGACGTTGTCGGGCGCGGCGAGCAGGCAGAAAAAGACCGTGAAGCCGACGCCGTAACCCGCTGTCTTCGTCCGCGACGCGAAGAAGGTGCCGACGGCGAGCACGGGCGCGAGCATCGCGCACAGCAGCGGAAAACCATCGACCGCGGGATACACATAGCACGTGACCAGATAGCCGGCGATCGTCGCGCACGCCGCGCCGACCGACATCTGCAGCGCGAGCTTGACGGGGTTCGGCGCCGCGGAAGTCAGCGCGCACGTGAGCGCGGCGCCGATCACGGCCATGCCGCCGCTCGGCCAGTTCGTCGCGATCCAGAACCAGCTGATCGCGCCGACGACAGCCGCCGTGCGCGCGAACGTGCAGGCGACCACGAACGCGTTGGTCCGGCTGACGTAGCGCACTGGCGGCCGCTCGCGCGCCGGATTGTGATTGGTCTCCAGCGACGCATACGTGTCGATATAGCGGATGAACTCGACGACGAAGCGATACAGCAATTCGCCAGCGGTATCGAAATCGGGTAGACACTGCGGCTCGTCCGATTCCAGCGGACGGCGTGTCGCACGCATTCTGGCGGGCAGCGTCGCCTGGAAGGCTTTGAGTCTGATCGCGATGCGTGCGGCATCGGATGAATCGAAGCGGCGCTCTTTGTGTGCGCCGAGCAATTGCGAAAGTTCGTGGAAATATGGCGCCGTCGCTTGCACGGCCTGGACAGACGGGTTGCCGCGCAGGCGCTTTCTCAACTGATGCAGCGCGTGCAGTCGTGCGCAGACGTCCATGAACTCGTGGTTCAACCTTGCAAGCACCTGACTGCGCGAGCGCATGCCAGGGTCCTCGAAAGCAGCGAACGCGCGTGTGGCCTCGAAGCCCACGACTTCATCGACGAGGTCCGCGAAATAACGCTCCGACGTGCCGCGCTCGACGGCCCCATCGAGCACTTTCACTGCGAAGGTCGTAAAATTCAGATGCCTCGATTGCAGTGCGTTTTGCAGTGCGAGGCTCGATCGACGCGGCACGATCAGCGCGCTGACGGCCGCCGAGCAGACGATGCCGATCGCCACTTCCGCGGCGCGCGTCAACGCGGCGAGGAACAGGCCATTCGGTTCCATCACGGTCGGAATGCCGATCAACGCCGCGGTATAGCCAGCCAGCACGAAGCCATACCATCGAAAATGCCGATACCGGACCGCCGCCGCCACACACACGCCCATCCAGGCGGTGATGCCGAGCATGTACAGCTCGGGCTGCTGCGCGAACAGTGCGCCGAGCAGCAGCGCGGCCAGCATGCCGACGAACGTTCCGACAATCCGATAAAAGCTCTTCGCGAGTACCATCCCGCTGAACGGCTGCATCAGGACGAACACCGTCGTCATTGCGGTGCGCGGTTGCTGCAATTCGAGCAGCATCGCTATGCCCAGCGCAAGCAGCGCGGCCAGTACCGTCTTGAACAGATGAAGCCAGATGAGGCCGTCGGTGGTCGCCCACTCTGTGCCGGCGTCGGCGATCGCGCGCAGCATGCCAGCTCGCCATCCGAAAGTATCGGACGACACTTGCTTGATCGCATGCTGGCGTTTCATGATTAATACCGCGCGGGGTCCTAGTCTGAGGAATGCGCGAATCGACTGGCGCACGCCTACCCTGAAGGCGCCGATTGTAGGAGCCAACGATGTGTGGATTAATGCGAGGCGTCGGGAACGTCCCTTCCAGATCCCTCAACAATGGCGGCCCGCGACAGGCGGACAATAACGCTTTGATGTCGATCAAGAAGGATTGATGGATACGTTACAAAACATGCGAGTGTTCGTGCGCGTCGTCGAAGCGGGCAGCTTCACGGCAGCGGCGCAATCGCTCAATACGACCACGGGCGCGATGTCTCGTGCGGTTTCAGAACTCGAGGCGCATTTGCGGACGCGTCTGCTCAATCGATCGACACGGCGCCTCGCATTGACGACTGCCGGTGAGACATATCTGAAGCGATGTCAGCAGATTCTTGCTGATATCGACAATGCGGAAGAAGAAGCGAGTGGCGCGCATGAGCGCCCGTCGGGCGTGCTGCGGATGCATAGCTTTGCGAGCATCGGGCAGCATTATGTGTTGCCTGCCATTTCGCGGTATCGCGCACTGTATCCCGAAGTCGCCGTCGAGCTGACGCTCTCGCAGCAGTTGCCGGATCTGTTCGAAGGAAGCGCGGATGTGGCCGTCGTGGGCGCGTCGACGCTGCCCAATTCGGATCTCGTGTCGCTGTTGCTTGGGACCACGTTCAGCATTTTGTGCGCGTCGCCTGCGTATATTCACGCGCACGATGCGCCCAAAACGCCCGCCGATCTGTTGCATCACGACTGTCTGTTGCTCAAGACACCCGCTTTTCCGACCAGCGAATGGACACTGGATGGCCCTAACGGCAGCGAAGTGCTGAATGTGAACGGGCCCGTGCAGGTGAATATCGCCGAATCGCTGATCGTCGCGATTCGCGAGGGTATTGGGATCGGGATATTGCCGTTGTACGCCGCTATCGATGGATTGCGATCAGGGTCACTCGTGCGCGTGCTGCCGGAGTACACGCTGCAGAAGATGAATGTCTATGCGCTGTATCCCTCGCGCAAGTTCATCGATGCGAAAACGAGGACCTGGGTGGAGTTTTTGCGGACGCATTTGCCGCAGGTTATTGCTCGCGATGTCGCGCTGTTGGGGGAAGTTGGCCGCCAGAATATCGCCGCCGATGATGCGCTGCACGCGAATGAAGGTGGCGAAGCTGCACCGCGCAGTTAAGCAGTGAGGTGAGACGCGTGGCCGGCGAGTTTGCGTTGTTGGCTGGATCGCCGGCTGCGTGGATCTGCGTGGGACAGTTGTCTTGCGACTAGGCGGTATCGTCAACGCTATCGCGTGACGGCTATGCCGCGGAATGTCGATTCAAGATGGCAGGGATGAACACGCGCGGACTATTGCGGCCCGGCCACGCCGTCGTGGCGCGACGTTAAAACGTGTGCCCCACAAACGCCAAGACCCCGCTTTTGAGGGCGGGGTCTTGTCTTGGGTAAGGAGCCTGACGATTACCTACTTTCACACGGGCAATCCGCACTATCATCGGCGTGGAGTCGTTTCACGGTCCTGTTCGGGATGGGAAGGGGTGGTACCGACTCGCTATGGTCATCAGGCATGACGGGTTGCTGCGTCGCATTTGGGGTGCGCCACAGCCAATCTGGAAGAAGCGTAAAGAGGGTGTTGGGTTGTGTTGTTTCTGGCACAACACTGATCTCAACCTGTGTGTCTGCTGGAGACCCTGCGCTGCGCGCAGGGT